>NZ_JAOVUA010000001.1:0-524465 GCF_027737785.1 Campylobacter sp. JMF_06 NA1 | reverse complement strand
GCTTTAAATTTAGCCACCTTGTAAAGCGTCGTCGGGGGTTGGGGGTTTGTAAGGGGGAAGGGGAGCGACCTCGCAATTCAAGCCCCCTTCCCCCTTACGGAGAATTTCAAAATTTCGCCTAAAATTTCAGTGTTTGTTCAATGCTAAATTTGGGTTGAATTTTGCTTTAAATTTTACTGGATTGCTTCGAAAACTTTTTTCTCGCAATGACATTTTATGTAAATTTAATCTCGGTCAGTATTTTAAAATACCGAATTTATTAAATTCACAAATTTAAACTCAAATTTGATAGTTTGGGTTTAAATTTGCAAAATTTTACCAACTGTTTATATTTATTATTTGTAGCCTTGCTTCTAGCTTGTCTAGCTCGATTTGAGCAACTGCTTCTCTACTCATGCGTGTCTCCTTTTAGGTTAAAATTTCTTTTTAACCAAATTTAAATTAATATGTTTCTTATCAGAAAAATATTTTTGTAAATCCAAGTAATCTTGTTTTTTAATTATATAAACCATGTGGTATTTGTATTTTAAGGTATCCATGCCATCAAGGCTTAATTTGCCTATAATTTTTCCATAATCAAATATGAAAGCCGGGAATAATGAAAAATCTCTTAATTTTCCACCTAAAACCAAATGAAAAACAAATTTAAATAAACAATTCAAAAATAAACCAATAACATAACAAACGATAAGATAATAAGCCATTTTTACCAATGCAAATATAAAAAATATAGGTATATAAAAAATGATAATGCTACTTAGTGATAATGGTGAAAACAGTCTAAAAGTCCTTTCAATAGGTCTGTCTAAATCTATTAAATTCTTAACTATTTTCGTTTCGTTATTTACACTAAATTCAATCGTTTTATTTGTAAATTTTGTTTCGCATTTGTTTTTAATAATGTAATAATAAAATGTAGCAACGATATGCAAAAAACCAACTCCAAAAAAAGCCCATAAAAAAATATTATTAATATTTTCGATATTCATATAATCGACATAAATCAATAAAACAAACATTGTTCCAAAAAGAGAAAAAAAGAATAAATTAGCTAGGAAAAATTCATAAGGATTTTTAATTATAATCGGCTCTTTGTCATAATCTCTTTGATTTGAATTTTTATTTATCACATTTTTATTCCAATTTTCAAAATTTTCCAAATTTAATCCTTTTTATAAAATTTCCGTCATTGCGAGAGTTTGAAAAACTCGAAGCAATCCAGCACGCCGTCAGGCGTTTTAAATTTTGCAATCTCTGGATTGCTTCGGCGATAAATCGCCTCGCAATGACAGCGAATTTAGCATCTGTGAATTTTAAATTCGTAGATTGCTTCGCTTTCTGCGAAAGCTCGCAATGACAGATTTAACAAATTTGCTCGCCATTGTCATTGCGAGAATTTTGCGTCAGCAAAATTCGTGGCAATCTACGAGCAAGAAATTTCGGCGCAGTATTTTTGCGAAATTTAAGCGGAATTTTACTCTAAATTTCAACTATCCAAATTTTCTTTTTTTCGCCTTAACGCCTCTTTGCGTTTTTCTTCCATTTTCACAGCTTCGTTGAGTGCGTCCTCGCCGTCGAATTCCGTCCCGCCAAGAAATTTAGAATAATCATCGAATTGATGATTTTTCAGCGCCCATAAAAGCCCGCCTAGCACGCAAAATCCAAGTATTAGCGAAATCGTAACCATAGTCATTAGCACGGCGTTACTCATAGTTTTATCCTTCTTAAAAGCATTGAGTTTGCGACCACGATTAGCGAGCTTAGGCTCATCGAGAGTGCCGCAAACAGCGGGATTGCGTATCCCAAAAACGCAAGCGGAATTGTGATTATGTTGTAAAGTAGCGAAATAGCGATATTTTGGCGGATTTTACTGCCTGTTTTGCGCGCGATACGCATGGCGCGCACGAGGCTCGTCATATCGTCTTTGATAAGCACGACATCGCTTTTTTGCACGCTGAGATTCGCGCCGCTTCCTAGGCAAATCCCAGCGTGAGCGAGGCTAAGCGCGGCCGCGTCATTTATCCCGTCGCCTACCATTACCACTTTTTTGCCCATTTTAGCGAGGTTTTGGATATAGCCAGCCTTTTCGTCTGGCAAAATTTGCGCGCCAAATTTCGCTATTTCTAGCTCGCGCGCTATCGCACTGACGGCGTTTTGGTGATCGCCACTGATGATATGAAGCTCGTAACCTAAATCTTTTAGCGTTTTTATGGCCTCTTTGCTATCATTTTTAAGTGGCGCAAGAAGCCAAAATTTGGCTAAAATTTGCCTATTTTGCATGAAAAAATACTCGCTTAAATCCCCGCTAGCAACATTTGCGCCAAGCTCGCACATAAATTTCGCGCTTCCGCCATAAATTTCATTTTCGCCAAATTTTGCGCTAAGGCCCTTGGCTGGGTGGTTTGTGATATTTTCTAAATTCGCAGGCGCAAATTTTGCAAATTCGCCCGAATTTAAAAATTCAAGCACGGCCTCGGAAATAGGGTGATTTGAGCTTTGCAAAAGCCCTTTTAGCGCGCTGATATCGCAGTGGGGCGAAATTTCGCTTTTTTTGACGATTAGCGCAGAGCTTGTGAGTGTGCCTGTTTTGTCAAAGACGATAGTATCGGCGTTGGAGAGGATTTCTAGCATTTTAGCCTCTTTGAAGATTATGCCATGCCTTAGCGCCACAGAGATCGCGCACAGCGTCGCAATCGGCGTGGCAAGGGCTAGGGCGCAAGGGCAGGCGATGATGATGACGCTAACGCTGATTAGTAGCGCGCTTGCAAAGCCTGCTTTGACATACCAAAACACAAACGCCACAAACGCCACAGCTATAACAAAAATCGAAAAATAGCCTGAAATTTTATTAGCCAAAATTTCAAATTTTGGTTTTTTTAGATTTGCGTTTTCTAAAAGCTCGACGATTTTGCTAAGCAACGAGCCCTTAAAATCGGCGTTTGCGCGGTATTTTAGCGAGCCAGATAGGCAGAGCGAGCCTGATTTGATTTCATCGTTTTTGCTTAGCGATACCGGGATACTCTCGCCCGAAATGCCCGAATAATCGAAACTTCCCTCGCCACTACTTACCACTCCGTCGATTAGGACGCGATCGCCTTGGTTTATGAGAATTTCATCGCCGATTTGCACCTCGTTTGGGGATTTGTTTGCATAGCTTCCGTCTGGTCTTAGCGTGCAAACCTCGCCAAGAAGCATATTTGAAAGCGAGCTTAAATTTTCGCCAGCCCTTTTTTGGCTTAAAATTTGCAGATATTTTCCAGCAAAAACAAAGGTGATTATCATCGCTACGGATTCGAAATATACCTCGCCATTGCGCGAAAACATAACATAAAGCGAATAAATATAAATTACCAAAGCCCCAAGACCAACGAGCAAGTCCATATTTGGGGTGCGAGTTTTAAGCGCATAAAATGCACTCTTAAAAAATACTGCCCCGGTATAAAAAAGCACAGGCGTAGCTAGGATAAACTCAGCAAAGTGCAAAATATCCTTCGTGCCCTGCTCGATCCCTGTGAAATACCCGCCATACAGCGCGATTGAGATCCACATTATATTCATAACGCAAAAAATTCCAACCAAAAGCCTAGCGTAAAATTCCCTGCGTTTTGCCGTGTCTTTGGCGTTTTGGGTGTTTGTGTCATAAGGGTAGGCATCGTATCCAATCGAGCGGATTAAATTTAAAATTTCGGCTAAGGATATTTGCTCTTCGTCCCATACAATGCGCGCTTTGTGCGAGGCTGCGTTTAGGCTTACTTCGATTATGCCAGTGGCGTTATTTAGGATTTTTTCGTTTAGCCAGACGCATGCTGAGCAGTGAATTCCGTCGATTAAAAGCGAAATTTGGTTAAATCCGTCTTTATCTTTGGTGACATAGTTTTTGTAAATACTGGTCGTAGAGCCCTGAATTTGGGCATTTTGTTTGGCTGGGCGCAGGGTATTTTTGCCAAGGCGCTCGTAAAATTCGCCCAAATTTTGCCCCTGCAAAAGATAATAGACATTTTTGCACCCATTACAGCAAAACTTATGCCCCGCCTCATCGCTAAAAAGCTCCGCGCTCTCAAACGAGCCGTGGCAGTGATCGCATTTTTCCATTGAATTTGTCCGTCCAAGAATTTCGCGCGATTATAGCATTTTTTTACATCCAATCAAGGATTTGCGAAATTTCCGTGGCGTGAAAAATTTTAAGCCCAAGCGAATTTTGCGGTTTCATCGGCGAGATTATGTTTTTAAATTTTTGCAAACTAGCCTCTTTTATGCGCGCATCGAGGTTGAAAATTTCACGAATTTCGCCATTTAGGCTAACTTCGCCAATAAATGCGCTCTCTTTGCTAAGCGGGCGGTTTTTAAAGCTACTTACGATCGCAGCGACCACGGCTAAATCGCAGGCGGTTTCGGTGATTTTGACCCCGCCGATGACATTTACAAACACATCATAACCCCCAAGACCGATTTCTAGCTTCCTATCCAAAAGCGCTAAAAGCATATCGAGGCGGTTTTTATCATATCCAGTGGCAGAGCGTTTGGGATACGAGCTTTCGCAAACTAGGGCTTGGATTTCGACTACCAGGGCGCGTGAGCCCTCCATAGTCACGGTTATCGCTGAGCCTGAGGCAGGTTTGGTACGAGTGAAAAATTTACTTGCGACATCTTTTGCGCTAATTAGCCCTTTTTCGCTCATTTCGAAAATCCCAACCTCACTTGTCGAGCCAAAACGATTTTTAAAACCACGCAAAATTCGAAGTTCCTTGCTCGCGTCCCCCTCGAAATACAGCACCACATCGACCATGTGTTCTAAAATCCTAGGTCCTGCGATCGAGCCCTCTTTGGTGATATGCCCGATGATAAAAATGCTAATCCCGCGCTCTTTGGCTAATCGCATTAGCTCAAATGTGATCTCGCGCACCTGCGTCACGGAGCCTGGGGCTGATGAAATTTTGTCGCTATAAAGGGTCTGGATACTATCAATGATGACGCTTTTGTAATTTTTGCTTGAAATTTCATCTAAAATCGTGTTTAAATTTATCTCAGTTAGCAAGAATAAATTTTTGTTGATTGCGCCTAGGCGGTCGGCTCGCATTTTGATTTGGCTAGCACTTTCTTCGCCACTGACATAGAGTGCGGGCGAATTTGGGCTGGCTAAATTCGCAGCGATTTTGAGCAAAAGCGTGGATTTGCCAATCCCTGGACTTCCGCCAATTAGCACGAGTGAGCCCTCCACAAGCCCGCCACCTAAAACCAAATTTAACTCAGCGTCTTTGGTATCTATGCGCACGACATCTTCGATTTGGATTTCATCTATTGCTTTTGCGCCACTCGCGCCTTTTTTTTGCTCTAATTTTTCTATCTCTTTTAGGGTTTTAATCTGCTCGGCTTTAAGTTCTACAAAGCTATCCCATGCGCCACAATCGGGGCATTTGCCAAGCCATCTGGATTGTTGATTTCCGCAGTGTTGGCACTCGAAAAGTGTTGATTTTGATTTTGCCATTTTGTTTTACCTTGATAAATTTATTAAATTTCGCGCGATTATAGCAAAAATTTTTGCCTTAAATTTTTAGTAAAAATAAAATTTAAATGAAATTTAAATTAAATAATGAGAAAATGAACGGTTAAATTTTTGATAAGGAGATTTCATGGACAGAAAGCTTACCAAAAAAGAGTTTTTTACCATTGCTTTAATGCTTTTTGCTATGTATTTTGGTGCCGGAAACTTCATTTTTCCGCCGATTGTAGGCAAAAATGCAGGCGATAACTTTTTCGTGGGAATTATGTTTTTTTGCTGTGCCGCGATTTTAATCCCAGTGCTTGGCGTCGCAGCTGTGGCTAAATCAAAGGGTCTAGCGAATTTAGTCGAGCGCGTAGATCCTGTGTTTGCGCTGATTTTCACAGTCGCATTGTATCTGACTATCGGACCGCTTTTTGCGATACCGCGTGCTGCAAATATGCCATTTGATATCGTCGTGCGCGAAAATGTCGCCGAAACATCGGTGCAAATGTGGCTTTTGATATATTCGGCTGCGTATTTTGCGCTAAATTTTGTTTTATGCTTAAATCCATCAAAACTCGTCGATTTGCTCGGACGCTACCTTACGCCTGTGCTTTTGATTTTGATTTTAGGGCTTTTCGTATCGTCGTTTTTGACCCCTATGGGCGAATTTGTCGCTCCAAACGAAGCGTATAGAGATCACGCAGTCGCAAGTGGTTTCGTCGATGGATACCAGACTATGGACGCTTTGGCTTCACTAGCCTTTGGTATCATTATCGCAAATGCGATGAGAGCGCGCGGTGTTAGTGATGAAGGGCATATCGTCGTATCCATGATAAAAGCAGGTATGTTTGCGGGCGCGCTTTTAGCCGTGATTTATCTGATGATTTCATATCTTGGTGCGAGTGCGGCTAGCCTTTTCCCTGATGTAACAAACGGCGCACAATACCTTAGCAAAATCAGCCACTATCTTTTTGGCAGTGTCGGTACAGCCTTGCTAGGGCTTGCATTTTTCCTAGCCTGCCTTACTACGACTTTGGGTTTGATTAGCTCATGTAGCCAGTATTTTGAAAATTTGGTCAAAGGCAAAATTCCATACAAAGCGTGGGTTGTGATACTTTGCCTCGTATCATTTGGCGTGGCAAATTTCGGACTTACAACGATTATTAGCGCAAGTATCCCTGTGCTAATCGCGATTTATCCAGCTGCGATTATGCTTATAATTTTATCGCTAATCGATCCGCTAATCGATACAAGCAAGTTAGTTTATAGGGCTTGCGTGTATGCGAGCTTCGCTGTGGGTATCGTAAATGGACTAGATGTTTTGAAAATCAAAATTCCAGGTATCACTAACTGGGTTAGTAGCTTTCCATTTTATGATGCTATGCTTGGCTGGATTGTGCCTAGCGTAGTAGCTTTTGTGATTAGTTTTTTGATACATATCCTTACGAAAAAATCATTTTAACCAAATTTAGGCTTGCGCGCGTTCGCAAGCCTTTTAAATTTTGCCTTAAATTTAATCAAAATTCTTACAAAAATATAAAATTTAATCAAATTCTTTAAAAAATTCTTAGAATTTAATCTAAAAAATAATAAAATACCCAGTCATTTCATAATTAGGATTGAACATGGAGAAATTAAACGGTTCGCAGATGATTATCGAGGCGCTTCATCAAGAGGGCGTTGAGGTAGTATTTGGATATCCTGGTGGCGCTGCGCTAAACATATATGATGAAACATATAAACAAACATATTTCAAACATATCCTGGTGCGCCACGAACAAGCTGCGACTATGGCGGCTGACGGATATGCGCGTGCTAGTGGCAAAGTAGGCGTAGCTATCGTAACAAGCGGTCCTGGTTTTACAAATGCAATCACAGGCCTTGCCACTGCGTATGCAGATTCTATCCCAATCGTGCTAATTAGCGGACAGGTTGCTGGTTCGCTTATCGGAACTGACGCATTTCAAGAGATTGATGCGGTTGGAATTTCAAGACCATGTGTCAAACACAATTTCCTAGTAAAAACCGTTGAAGAGCTTCCAATGGTGCTAAAACAAGCATTTTATATCGCGCGCTCTGGCAGACCGGGCCCTGTGCATATCGATGTGCCAAAAGATGTTACGGCTAAACTTGGCGAGTTTATCTATCCAGACGAGATAAAAATGCAAACATATCGCCCGACTTACAAAGGCAACGCAAAACAGATAAAAAAAGTAGCAGAGCTAATAATGGCGGCCAAACGACCGATAATTTATATTGGCGGTGGCGTGATTTTAAGCGAGGCTAGCGAGGAAGTAAGACAGCTAGCGCATATCACACAAATCCCAGTAGTAGAAACCCTAATGGCACTTGGCGCGATGAGAAGCGATGATGAGTTAAATTTAGGCTTAGTGGGAATGCATGGAAGCTACGCAGCCAATATGGCGCTTAGCGAAACTGACCTTATAATCTGCCTTGGAGCGAGATTTGACGATAGAGTAACTGGAAAACTCGAAGAATTTGCCAAAAACGCAAAAATTATCCATGTCGATATCGACCCAAGCTCGATTTCAAAAATCGTAAATGCGCATTTCCCAATCGTAGGCGATGTAAAATCAGTCCTAGCAGAGCTAAATCCTAGATTAAAGGACGAAGCAGAGCCTGCAAGCTACGCCAAATGGCGCGAACAAATCAAAATTTATAAAGAAATTCACCCGCTAAAATACACAGATAGCGATGAGGTTTTAAAACCACAATGGGTAGTGGAAAAAACTGGCGAGATCGCAAGCGATGATGCAATTATCGTCACAGATGTCGGACAGCATCAAATGTGGGTAGCGCAGTTTTATCCATTTAAGCGCCCTCGCACGCTTCTTACAAGCGGTGGGCTTGGCACTATGGGATATGGCTTGCCTGCTGCAATGGGAGCGAAAGCCTTTGCTGGCGAGAAAAGGCAGGTTATAAATTTCACAGGAGATGGCTCAATTTTGATGAATATCCAAGAGCTAATGACGCTTAGCGAAAATAATCTTGGTGTCGTAAATATCATACTTAATAACAACTTTTTGGGTATGGTTAGACAGTGGCAAAGTATGTTTTATGGTGCGAGATTTTCATCGACAGATCTTAGCAAACAGCCAGATTTCGTAAAACTCGTAGAGAGCTTTGGCGGGCTTGGATTTAGCGTTAGCACAAAAGCTGAGTTTGAAAGCGCGCTAAAAACTGCGCTTGAAAGCAATAAGGTTTGCTTTATCGAGGTTAAGGTCGATCGCTTCGAAAATGTTTTCCCAATGGTGCCAGCAGGTGGCGCGCTATATAATATGATATTTGAATAGGATTTGATTATGAATAGTATAAAAAGAATTATTTCAGTCATAGTTTTGGACGAACACGGCGTGCTTTCTCGTATTTCTGGGCTTTTTGCAGGGCGCGGATATAATATCAACTCCCTAACCGTCGCACCTATCCCAAATACAAATTTATCTAGGCTTACGATTGTAACCTTGGGCGATGAGCGCATTATCGAGCAGATAACCAAGCAACTTCACAAGCTAATCCCGATTTATAAAGTAATCGAGGAGGCAAATTTTGTCGAAAAAGAGATGGTTTTAATAAAAATCGCATTAAACGAAAATTTAGCCGGACTTGACGCTTTGCTAAAAGCGTATAACGGCTCTATCGCAAACAGCGACGAAAACCATATCGTGCTTATGGCGTGCGATGACGCTGATAGAATCGAGAGTTTTTTAAAGACCGTGAAAAAATACAACCCAATCGATATCGTCAGAAGCGGTAGCGTCGCACTTGATATGTAGGAGAATATATGAAACTTTCTGAGATTGTTAAAATTTTAAGGATGGATTTTGCTAGTTTGGGAATCGAAGATGCCGAAATCGCAGCGATAAATTCATTGCAAAATGCAAGTGGGAGCGAGCTTAGCTACTGCGATAGCGAAAAAAATGAAAAATTTATCGCCGATAGTAAGGCGTGCGCGATTTTGGTAAAAAAGGGCGTAGAGGTTCCAAAAAACATAATCAAAGTCGAGTGTGTCAATCCGCACCTAGCCTTTGCTATACTGAGCAAATATTTCGCAAAACCGCTTATTAGGGAGCCTCGCCCAAGCGCGATTGCTAAAAGTGCGCAAATCGCAAAGGGCATTTATATCGGCTCAAATACCCAAATCGGCGAGAGAGTTGTAATCTGCGCTGGTGCGTATATCGGCGATGATGTCGTTATCGGCGATGATTGTGTGATACACCCAGGGGTCGTGATTTACAACGACACGATTATAGGGGCTCGCTGCCATATCCTAGCAAACGCAGTTATCGGCTCGGACGGCTTTGGCTATGCGCACAGAAGCGACGGCACGCATGTTAAAATTTATCACAATGGAAATGTTGTGCTCGAAGATGAGGTCGAAATCGGCGCAAATACCACGATAGATAGGGCGGTTTTTGGCTCTACGATAATTTCATCTTGCACCAAAATCGACAATCTAGTCCAAATCGGACACAACTGCGAGCTAGGTCAAAACTGCCTAATCGTCTCACAAGTGGGACTTGCAGGATCAACTATACTTGGTAGAAATGTCGTCCTAGGCGGTCAAGCAGGCAGTGGCGGACATGTCAGAGTAGGGGATTTCGTCCAAGTCGCAGCCAGAGGCGGGATTAGCAAAGACCTGCCAGCTGGTAAAAATTTCGCCGGCCACCCGATAATGGAGCTAAAAGAGTGGTTTAAACTCCAAGCCAAGATTGCGCGATTTTTCAAAGATAAATAAGGATTAAAAATGACGCTAGAAGAGTTAAATGATACAATCGCTAGAATTTTGCTAGAAAGCCCCGAGCTTAGGGATTGTGAAGTGGAAGTCGTGGGCGAGAAAAAACACGAAATTTTCGCAATATATGTCGATGAAAACGCCAGAAAAATAGTCGTAGAAATCTAAATTTAGCCCAAAAATGGGCTAAATTTCACTTCAAATTTTTTATTAATTCCTCAATTTCTCTGCTTTGTCCTAGTCTATACAGCGCAAAATCATATTTTATCGGATCGTGCGGGTCGAACTCGCGCAGTTTTACGCTAAGAGCGCTAACAGCGCGAAAATCATAAACCTTTCTATCTATTAAGCCCAAGGCTAGTGAAACCTTGTGCGTGTGTGTATCGAGCGGTATGAGTAGTTTGGACGGACTTATGCGCGAAAACAGCCCCAAATCTATATCGCTTTTGCGCACCATCCAACGCAAAAACAGATTGTAGCGTTTATACGGCGAGGTCGGTTTAGTGGTGAAATTTTTGCCGAAGAAAAACTCATATCCAGCCGAGCGATACTCTGAAAGCTCGTAAATTTGGGCTATGAGCGCATTTATGCCGTTTATGATTTCGCCATTTTTCATACCATTTAAAATGATTTTTTCTATATCGCACTCGCAAAGCCTGCGAAGCGCGAGAAAAATCTCCGCCACATCACTCTGGCTTTGAAAGCGGTATTTTTTGCCTTGTAAAGCTGATTTTATCGTCTTTTCATCGCTTCCAAGCAAATCAAAATTTAGCGAATTTAAAAATTTCACTATCTGCCCTGCGTTGCCATAGGCAAAAAGTGCGCAAATTAGCGCGATTACGGGTGCGTGCGGAGTGTGAGCGAGAGGTTTTAGCACTTGCAGTGGATCTGGGGCGCTAAAAAGATTTTCATCAGTATTACTACGCGCCGAATAATACTCCAAAAGCGCCTTCATTTCGACACTGCTGAGGTTTTTTGAAATTTTATTTTGCATAGTAAGATAGCGTTGTAGCGCCAAATTTTTTGGATTTTAAAAGGCTAAATTTGGCGATATTTGCCTCAAATTTCACCTCACTTGCGTGCTCGATTATCACAAATTTCACCCTCTCGCACTCGCAAATTTCGCAGATTAAGCCCACTACGCGCTCGTAAATTCCAGCAAAACCCTCTCTGATATCAAATGGCGGATCAAGGTAGATAAAAATTTTTTCGTTGTCTAAATTCGCCAAAATTTGTGGCAAAAGCGCGAAACAATCGCCGTTTAGGGCATTTTTTTCCACGCCAAAAAGGGCGAAGTTGCGCCTTGTGATTTCGTAAGCTTTGCGATCTTTTTCGATAGCAAAAACCTCTTTTGCGCCGTTGCTAAGGGCTTCGAGCGCCATGCCGCCGCTTCCGCCAAAGCCCTCGATGAAGCAGCTGCCTTCTAATTCATACCTAAATGAGTCGAAAAACGAGCCCTTTACGATTGATTTCGTGCTGCGCGTAGTGCCTAGGCTTGGGAGTTCCAAGCTTTTTCCTTTGTAAATTCCGCTTGAAATTTTGCCTCTAAATTTCGCCACTTTGTTTCCTTAAAATTTCTAAAATTCGCGCCTTAAATTCATCAAATACTGCGCCGATTTGCGCTTCTAAATCCAAATTTTGCGAAAACTCAAATTTATTATAGCTAGCTTGCACGATCTCGCTCGCGCTAAAATTTTTAAGCGCCAAAACAAGCTGTTCTTTGCCAAACGGCAATTCTAAATCGCCGTTTTTGGCGATGATAAAGAGGGGTTTGGCACTTGCTCTGGCAGTGTCTGTCACGACAAAATCGGCTTCGCCTAAATTTTGCACGACAAAATTTGCCAAAAACATTTCGAGGCTTTTTTGCATAATCTCGCATTCACAATCGATAAAAATTCTCATTAAAATCCTTTTAAAAACTCGATAAATTTGAACTTTTCGCCAAATTCGTGGCGCAGGTGGTTAAACTGGGCTAGGGCGTTTTGATAGCCGTTTTGACCCAAATTTTGCGCAAATTGCTCCAAAATTTGTGTCGCGCCAAATTCGATTAAGGCTTTTTCAAAACTCATAAATCTGCCAATTTTCGCGCCAGTATTCTCAAAAGCGCGCGTTAAAATTTCAAAATCTACATTGTAAGTAATGTCGCTTACCCCGTAAAATTCGGCTAAATTTTGAATTTCAAAAAAATTATAGACTTGGTGATTTTTGTAAATTCTAAGCGAAATTTCCCCGCTCGCGCCCATTTTGCCGTAATCAAATGCCAAAAAGGCGAATTTTTGCGCATTAATGCTACTGGCAAATTCCTCGTATCCAAGCGGAATTTCTGCGCCCCCAGCGCTAAATTTTAAAATTTCATTATCGCAAATTTCGCGCCAAATTTGTTTAAAATCCTCGATATAAAGCATTTTGCCATCTTTTACGACCTCGCATTTGAAGGTGTCAAAAAGCTCGTTTGCGATAAAAATCGCTTCGCTAAATTTCGCTTCTTTTAGCGAAGCGAAATGTTTTAGCGTGATTTCATCGCCAAATTTTTTAGCGAAATTTTCGCTTTGGATTTGGCGCAGCCTCTGGTGTGGCTCGATGATGACAAACTCAAATTTCGCCAAAGAATTTGGGTCGAAAGTAAAAAGCGCTTGCGCTATATCAGCGAGCAAAAACCCCTCATTTGCGCCGATTTCGACGAGTGAAATTTTGCCGGCAAAATTCGCACTAAGGCGCAAAATTTCGCGCCCTAAGCAAATCCCAAAAAAGCTTCCCACGCTAACAGCGGTGTAAAAATCGCCCTCTTTGCCGATTTTAACGCCATTTGCGTAGTAGCTATCATTTAGCCACGCCTCGAAAAAATCGCTAAATTTCAATCTTGAAGCTCTTCAAGAGTCTTGCGCAAAATTTCAAATCCTGCTTTTATCTCTTTTTTCTTTATGTTTAATGGCGGTAAAAATCTTAGCGTTTTGCTACCTGATTTTAGCACCAAAAGTCCGTTTCTTAGGCACTCGGCAAAAAGTATGCTTAGATTTGTGCTGTCCTTTAAAACCAAGCCTTGCATTAGTCCAAGCCCTGTGTGAGATTCGAAGAAATTTGGGAAATCCTTGACGATTTTTTCTAAATTTTCTACAAATTCATCGGTAGTTTTTTTGAGCTCGCCACTTTCGTAAAGGTATTCGAGCTCGCGCAAAACGGCGTTTGCGGTCGATGTGGCTAGGTGGTTGCCGCCAAATGTGCTTCCATGCTCGCCAGGGGCAAAGATATTTTCCCTAGCCACGCACGCACCGATTGGCACGCCACCTGCTAGCCCTTTGGCAAAGGTGATAATGTCAGGCTCGATACCATAAATCTTGCTTGCGACAAACTCGCCCGAGCGATAGACGCCACATTGGACCTCGTCGGTGATTAGAAGTAGGTTTTTTTCTTTTAAAATTTTGGCTAGTTTTTGGACTGATTTTTTATCCAGCGGGCAAATTCCGCCCTCACCCTGGATTAGTTCTATCATTACAGCGACTGTTTTATCGCTGATATTTGCGATGATTTCATCGATTCCGTCGTAAAATTTAAACCCCTCAATGTATGGAGCGAAAATTTCAGGGTGAAATTTATCCTGTCCTGTGGCACTCAAAGTAGCCATTGTGCGCCCATGGAAGGAATTTTTTAGAGTTAAAATTTCATATTTTTTGCTCTCAAATTTAGTCGCGCCGTATTTGCGCGCCATTTTTATGGCTGCTTCGTTCGCTTCTGCCCCAGAGTTGCAAAACACAGCGTATGTTTGATAGCCCAAAAGATTGCTGATTTTCTTGGCTAGCACCTCTTGTGGCAGGACTCTATAAATGTTCGAGCTATGGATTATCATCGCGCTTTGCGTGTTTATGGCCTCTATCACCACAGGGCTTGCATGCCCTAGGCTACACACCCCAATTCCAGCGGCGAAATCAATGTATTTCTCGCCGTTGCTATCCCATAGCTTCGCGCCTTTACCCCTAGTAAAAGCGACATCGACCCTAGAAAAATTACTCATTAAATACTTCATTTGTTATACTCCACTTTTGGCAAATGCCAACCCCTATAATACGCAAACATTCTAACTACAATCCCAGCGAAAAATAGTGCCAAAATCGTGTAAATATTCGCCAAGTCAAGCCAGTCTAAGATAAAATAAACCAGCCCGACACCCATACTTATCGTCCCATAAAGCCCCGTGCGCAAAAACCACGGCACCTCGTTTAATAGCACATCGCGCAAAATTCCGCCCCCAACGCCATTAAAAAAGGCGATAAGTATTGCCCCAAAAACATTTAATCCATACTCGATCGAAACCATAGCCCCGACAATCGAGAAGCAAATCACATCGATTGCGTCGGAGAAAATAAATATAAATCTGCCTTGCAGTTTTTTGGTCTGGGCTGCGAAAATATGCGAGGCGATAAGCACCGCAATGACGATGATTACTGGCATATAGTGCGTGAAGGAATACAGTGGTCTGCCCACCGTGATATCGCGCACAATCCCGCCACCAAGGGCGGTCAAAAACGCAGCCAAAAAAATCCCCAGCCAGTCGCAATCCCTTTTAACCGCGAATAAAAATCCGCTCAAAGAGGCCGAGGCAATGCCGATGTATTCGATATATAAAATGATATTATGCTGTGTCATTGGCGTGGATAAATTCTAAAATTTAGTGAAATTTGGGCTAAAATTTGCATTAAATTTCGCCCTTGTTTTGGAAAAACCACAAAAATGCCGCCACTAACCCAGAGGCTCGCACGATTTTTTCGTCATACATAAATTTTTTAGCTTCATCTAACGGCAAAAAATACAGCTCGATATTCTCGCCATCGACCCCGCCACCTGCGCCTTTTTTCATACTCTCATCAATCTCGCCGTAAAATAAAATTTGGCGATTTGCGCCAAAACCAAGCGCGCTGTAAAAGCTCGTGATAAACTCTAAATTTTTAAGCTCATATCCGGTTTCTTCGTAAATTTCCTCGATTGCGGTTTGTTCCTCGCTAATGCCTTTGTCTAAAATCCCAGCGCACAGCTCGTAGGTAAAGCCCTTTTCATCGCAGTTTATTAAATTTTCGTCTTGGTAAAACCACACGCTTGGGCGAAACTGCTTAACGAGCAAAAATGCCTTTTTTTCGCTGTGATATAGCAGGATTGAGACGCTATCATGCACCTTGACGCAGTCCCATGCGCGCATCTCGCCGTTTAATTCGAAATTTAGCCTAAATGGCTTAATGAAATTAGAGTGTTCGAGTTTTGAAATTTTAAAATTTTTTATATCAATATCCATGTCGCAAGTCCTAAAAAGCTAAAAAATCCCACTATATCAGTAACCGTGGTCAGCAAAACCGAGCTTCCCACAGCTGGATCAATTCCAAAACGGCGCAAGGCAATCGGAATAATCGCGCCAAAAAATCCAGCCAAGGTTAAATTTATCACCATTGACATCGCAATCACGACGCCAAGAAGCTTCATGCCAAACCATACCCACGCCACAACTCCCATTGCCACGGCAAAAATCGAGCCATTTACTAGCGAAATGGTAACTTCGCGCGTGATTACCGAGCGGATATCGCGCGCCTCGATTTCGCCGAGGGCTAGGCGACGCACCGTAACGGTGAGAGCCTGTGTGCCTGTGTTGCCACCCATGGAGGCCACGATTGGCATAAGCACGGCAAGGGCGACGAGCTGCTCGATTGTAGCGTCAAAAAGTCCGATGATAATCGAGCTGATAATCGCCGTGCATAAATTCACGCCCAGCCACGATGCACGCGCCTTTCCAGCTGAAAATGCAGTATCTTCCTCCTCAGCCTCATCATCGACACCGGCAAGGTTGTAAATTTGCTCTGTGGCGCGCTCTTGAATCAAATCATGCACATCATCGGCTGTGATTCGCCCAATCAGCACGCCGTTTGCGTCCAAAACAGGGATTACATTTAGGTCAAATTCCTCGAAATCCTTGATGACATCTTCGATTTTATCGGTATCAGTGGCGAAATGCACCTTTGCGTCTGCGTTAAATTTTTGCGAAATTTCTTTTAGCGTGAGCGAAAAATCGTATAAAATCAAATCCGAGGTCGAAAACGCGCTTAGCATGTGCCCCTTATCATCTAAAACAAAGAGCTGAAAAACATTTTCGATATCGCCGTTTTGGCGCATTACCCTTAGCATATCGACAGCTTCGCCTAGGGTTTGGTTTTCGCGTGCGCTAAAAACCTCGGTTTGCATATACGCGCCAGCTTCGTCATCGTCGTATTTGTTAATCGTCAAAATATCGTGGCGATCGTCCTCATCAAGCCCGTAAAAAAGCTCCTTTGCCTTATCCTCGTCGATTTCTTCGATACTTTGGAGTAGTTCGGCTTGATCATCACTTTCTAGCTCCTCGATAGCTTCGACGATTTTTTCGCTAGGAAGGGTTTCGATGATGTCTTCGAGCATGTGATCTGGCATTTCAAGCGCAGCGTCAGCGAGATCCTCGGGGTCGAGTTTTTCTAGGAATTCGACATATTTTTCCTCGTCATGTTTTTTAAGCGCCTTTAAGTGATCTGCAAGGTCCGCTGGGCTTAGCTCTTCTTCTATCGTATCGCCGATATGCGCCTCTAAAAGAGCCTCGGCCTCTTCGTAATCTGTCAAAAATTCTTTATCTTTTGCTTCCATTTTTGCCTCTAATTTATGCTAACTAAATTTTCATAAGGTTCAAATTTCGCTGGGTTTTTCGAGCCGTCTTTAACCGCGTCAAATTTAGCGTTCATATCCTTTACCAACGCCTTAAATCTGCGCTCTTCCTCGCTTACGAAATTTGATTTTGTGATTTTTATGGTTTTTAGGGGATCGACTGGCTGGTTGTTGCGATACAGACCCAAATGCAAATGCGGTCCCGAGCTTAGCCCAGTAGAGCCTACATAGGCGATTAATTGGCCTTGTTTTACGCTCATACCGACTTTTAGCCCTTTGGCAAATCCGCTTAAATGCGCATACAGCGTAACCAAACCTCCGCCGTGGTTGATTTCGACGGTGTTTCCATAGCCGTTTTTGCGCCCTACGAAGGTTACTTTGCCATTGCCTGCGGCATTTACTTTTGTCCCTTTTGGCGCAGCATAATCCACGCCTAGGTGCGCGCGGTATCGTTTAAGCACCGGGTGGAAGCGTTTGGGTGTAAAACGAGATGAAATTCTAGTATAAACAAGAGGTGTAGTTAAAACGAAATGCTCGACTTTTTTGCCGGTTTCGTTGTAGTATTTGTCCTCGAAATAATAAAGCGATTTTGGCTTTTTGGCTTCTTCAATTGTGCCGGCTAGGATTTTAACCCCGCCAAATGGGCGTCCAAGGCGAGTTTTTTGCTCGTATAAAATCGTAAGGCGATCGCCTTTTTGCAGTTTTTTGAAATTTACCTCGTTTTTAAAAACGCTCGAAAATTCGTTTGCTAGCGCGATATTTCCAGTAGCCTTTAAGATATCGTTTGAGGGCGATGAAGTAATCTCAATGCTTAAAGCATAAGAGTGCTGCTCATAAACAATCGGCGTGTAGATAAATTTGTAAATTCCCTTTTTGTCGCGGTAAATTTGGATTTGAAGTTCGTCGTTTATGGGGATTAGGACTTGGACGATTTTGCCAAGCGGGTCTTTTAGCATCATGCACTCGACATCTGCGCGCACTTCGGCGGCTAATTCTTGGTCCTCTTTGTCTAAATCATAATATGTCGAGAGCGGAATAGAGAAATTTTCCATAAATTGTAGCAAGCTCACGCCTGAGGGCCATTTAAATTTTTCCACACTCGAAGAACTGGCAAATGAAAGGCTAAAAAGTAAAAAAATCAGTGCAAAAATTCTCATCATAAACCGCTTTAAAATTGAAATTAAAACCTCAATTCTAGCCAAATTTGGTTTATATTTGGCAAATATCCCTTGCCGTTTGTTGTAAATTCTTATGTATAATTGGCGAAAATTTTATTTTAGGAGTTAAATTTGAAACGAATTTTACTTGCTTTGGGGCTATTTTTATCATCTGTTTTTGGGGCTGAGTTTTACATGCCACCTTACGAAACGCTGATTTTTGATGTGCAAAATGGCGAAGCCGTAATCGCTGATAATCCCGCTATCATGGTAGGAAGCGCTGGGATTGTAATGCATGATTTCGGCAACGGCGAAAACGCTATCATCGCGCGCGCAGTAGTCAGCGAAAAATCCGGCGCAAAGGCAAAAATCAGATTTGAAGTCTTTGGTATGTTGGAGCAAAAAGCCCTGCCACTACCAAAAATTTTGCCAGCCAATGGCGATAAGGTGATTTTAAATTACCTTTATGACCGCGCCCTAATCGTGGCTCCAAATGCCGAAATTTACGCACAAATCGTGCAGGCTTTCCCAAATATCGAGTTTATTCACCCTGACCTTGGCGGAGCGTATTTGAGGCTAAATTCCAAACCAAACCCGAGCCGTGATGATTTCCGCAAAATTTGCGCGAAAAACAGCACTGGGTTAATTTTTATCGCAATGAACGAAAAAAGCGTATTCGCAGACTGCGGCAGCTTCAAACCACTTCGCACTTATGAAAGTGGCAAGGTCGCTTACTACACGCTTCCGTTTTATTCACGCGTAGGGGATATCAAAACCGTGTTTTGGGATTTTACAAATGGTCCGATTAGCGACTACGACAGACACTACTCATATCTTTTGGGCTTAGATGATGAATAATTCTGATATAGAATTTTTTACAAATTTACTAGGCGAGCAAAACGCCTATTTCGACGAAGCGCATAAAATCGCCTACTGCTACGACGCGACTAGAAGGCGTTTTAAGCCAGACGCTGTGCTTTTCCCGCGTGATGAGAGCGATGTGAGCGAGATTTTAAAATACTGTAACGCTCACAATCTGCCAATTATCCCGCGCGGGGCTGGAAGTGGCTTTACGGGCGGTGCGTTAGCGCAAGATGGCGGGATAATTCTAGGCTTTGAAAAGCACATGAATAAAATTTTAGAGATTGATTTGCAAAATTTAGTCGCCGTCGTTCAGCCCGGCGTGATAAACAAAGATTTGCAAAATGCAGTCGCAAAAATGGGGCTGTTTTACCCGCCAGATCCTGCGAGTGAGGCATACAGCACGCTTGGTGGCAATGTCGCTGAAAACTCAGGCGGTATGAGAGCGGCGAAATACGGCATTACCAAAGACTATGTCATGGCTCTACGCGCTGTGCTTCCTAGTGGCGAAATCATACGCGCTGGCAAACGCACGATAAAAGATGTCGCAGGGTATAATATCGCTGGAATTTTAATCGCTAGTGAGGGCTCTCTTGCCGTGATTACCGAAATCACGCTAAAACTCATCGCAATGCCAAAATTTAAAAAGACCGCAATGGGAATTTTCCCAAGTGTCAAAAACGCAATGGACGCCGTGTATAAGACAATGGCAAGTGGCGTAACGCCCGTGGCAATGGAGTTTTTGGACAATCTGTGTATAAAGGCTGTCGAGCAGAAATTTCACAAAGGCTTGCCAACAAGCGCTGGTGCGATACTAATCTGCGATGTCGATGGCAATATCGAAGATAGCCTAGAAGCCGATTTGCGCGTGATAAAAGATAGTTTTATGGCAAATGGTGCTAGCGAATTTCGCGTAGCAAAGGACGAGCGAGAGAGTGCGGATATTTGGTTTGCGCGCAGAAACTGCTCGCAATCAATCACTTGCTACGGCTCTTTGAAGCTAAACGAAGATATCACCGTGCCACGCTCGAATTTACCTGCGCTTTTGGATAAAATCGCTGAAATTTCGGCTAAATACGGGCTTGTGACGCCTTGTTTTGGACACACTGGCGATGGCAATGTCCATACAAATGTCATGGCTGATAAAAGCAATGTCGAAGAGGTCAAAAAGGCTCACCTAGCTATCGAGGAGATTTTCGCAGCGACTGTGGAGCTTGGTGGCACGCTTAGTGGGGAGCACGGGATTGGCATTTCGAAGGCTCCGTATATGAAAATGGCATTTAACGAGGCTGAAATGGAGCTTTTCCGCGCGATTAAAAAGGCTTTTGATCCAAACAATATCCTAAATCCAAACAAAATGGGGCTGTAAAATTTAGCTTATTTGTGGTGGGCAAGTATGCCCACCCTACGATACTTAGCGAGTTCAAATTTGATTGTAGAATTTGAGAATTTGGGGGTATGGAAGCGTTTAGCGTGGTAGAAAAACCAAAAATTATGGCGATGAATAAATTTATTAATTTATTTAGTTTTATCATCGCTACTGCCTTTATTGTTGTTTTTAAATTTTATATTTTTCAAATTTAATTTATTTTTTGGTTTATCAAATTTAACTTTTTCGCCTTTTGGATTTTTGGGTTTTTTGCGTTGTGGTTCGTTTGGAGTAAATTTCTCAGGTCGCAAAGCATAGATTATTACAGCAAAAGTAGAAATCCAGCTAAAAATGCAAAGATAAATTAAATAGCCGTCTGATTTATAGATTGTAAATTTTATAAGAAAAAAGCAAACAGCAAAACACAAAGCAAGAAAAGCAATATCTATTTTTAAAATTCTAGAATTATCACATTTTTTATACATTAAAATAGATTGTTTAATAATTTTGGCACTAAAAAATATTATAGGCATTCCGATAACATATAAAACAATCCAAGAAATTGCTGGATATTGAATGGCAAGGTAAATTACAAAATCTACAATTCTATATTGAAATTCTCGCCAAAAAGCATTACTAAATTCACTCATTATTTTTACCAATAGTATTATTTTTTATTGTATTGCCAAGTTCGTAATTTGCCCCTTGAAAAATACCATGCCTAACAACACTCCCAGCACCGTAGGGTGGGTATCCTTGCCTACTAAATTTTACATTTTTATCAAATTTTATCATTATTTCAAATTCGGCGCAGTATTTCTAGCTTGCGGAGCGAAATTTGGCTAAATTTCAAATTTCACTCTTCGTTAGGGGCGAAATTTTCGAAAATTTCTCTATGCAAAATTTCCTCCAAAATCACCGTCGCATACGAGCCTTTTGGCAGATAAAAGCTAAATCCAAACTGCGCCTTTTCCTCGTCGTAGCTGTGCGAGATATCCTCTATATAGCTCCACGCATAGCGATACGAGCCGTTTGTTTGCGCCAAATGCGCCTCAGCCTCGGCGAAAATCTCGCTCTCAAATCTATTTGCCACGCCACTTGCGCGCAGTTTTTGCGCCCCAGCGATGAGCCCAGCACTCGTGATATCGCGGCGCACAAACCGCTCTACCTCCGCGCCTAAATCCTCGCAGGTAAAAAACGCCCCGTGCGGGAAATGCCCCAAAATCTCGCCGGGAAGTAGCTTGTAAAATTGCGCCTGAGTGGCGATAGATTTGGCAAGGTCTTTGTCAAATCCGTAAATTTTGGCAAACTCGCTCACACTAAATTCGCTAGCAAATTTTGAAATTTCGACCCTTTTGGCTAGCCAAGCGTTAAATAGCTCGCTTTGATACGCGCTGATTAGGAAGTCGCGCATTTTAGGATTTTTAATGCGCTTTTCGCCACGCAGTATCGCTAGACCCGTCTTAGCATTGTCGCCAAATTTACCAAAGCGCTGAAAGCCAAAATAGTTCGCAAATCCCTGCGCGCTGAGTGTTTCAAGAGCTTCACGCAGTTTTAAAGCGTCAGTTGGCAAGACCTTTTTTAGGCGGATAAAAAAATTATTTCCCTTTAAATGTCCGATTTTTAGCTTGTTTTTGTGGCGATTAAGGCTTAAAATTTTGATTTTTTCGTGCGAAAAACTCTCTAAATTTTGCGCGAATTTGAAAGGAAATGTAACAAACTGGCTAGTTAAGCCCTCTTTGTCTTTAAGCCCTGCATAGCCGAAATCGCGCATCTTAACGCCTAAATGTTCGCTTAAAATCTGCAAGGCTTCCCAGGTGGTAAGGTCCTTTTTTTGCAGATGTATCATCGCATGCTCGCCATCGCCGCTAGGCTCATACAATGGGACTTCGCGCACGACGAAATCGGCAGAGTTTTTGCTAAAATGCGCGTTTATGGGCGCGTGGTTTAAGGTATATAAAAATTTCATATTAATTTCACTTTTTGGCTAAAATAAAAGCGATTATTATATAAAATTGCGCCTAAAAATCTAATTATTAGCCAAATTTTAGTAGAATTTTGGGCGCAAAAAGGAGCAGTTATGTTGGAGATCAGGCTTTTCAGATTTGACCCTAAAATCGATGTTTTAAGCTATTTTAAGCCATATATTTTTGAGCGCGAAAATTTCGCTAGCGTGGGTGAGCTTTTGGGCGAGATAAAAGCGGGCGATCCGTATTTTAGCTATGAGGGCGTGAGTTTTGTCAAAATAAATGGCGTGGTCGCAAGCGTGGAAGAGCCATTTGGTGGGATTCTGGCGCGCTTTGGCAGGATTTTATACATTGCGCCACTTAGCCAGAAAGAGGCGCGAAAGGATTTGGAGTGCGGATTTGAGAGTTTTTACTCTAAATTTCAGAGTTTTTCTGCTATCGCTAATGGCGATACTTTCGAGTTTTACAAGGAATTAGCGCCATATTTTTACAGCTCAAATTTAAGGAAGTTTAGCGAGGTTTTTTTGGGGAACAGCGCCTTTGTTTTCGCAAATTTTCTGCTCGAAAATTTTCCAGAAAAAAAGGGCGAAATTTTGGATTTTATCCGCCCGCAGCTCGTCTATTTCACGCCGTGTAATGCCCTAAATTTGGACTATGATTGCGATTTGATTTATGATAGGCTTTGCGAGCTTTGTGGGATTGATCCAGCGCGCGTGGATAAAATTTATAGCGCACAAAGTCTAGCTGAGATAGACGCAAACACTGCCCCGCACCGCTATAATGGCTTTAAAATCGCTGTTTGGGGCGATGAGGGCGCGCGGGATTTGGTGCGCAGATTTGGCGGAGATGTCGTGAGATTTGAGCGCGAAAACGAGGCGTTAAGGGCTGAAATTTACGGCGTCGAAAAGGAGTGTGCGCTAAGGGTGGCTGGGGAAATTCTCTTTGACGCGTTTGATAGCGGGGCTGATTTTTTGCTGGTAAATTCCAAAAAAGCACTTGGCTTTATTGATGGTAAAAGTGCCGAAATCTGCGCACTAATGGGGCGCGAGCTAATTGATTTTTACCTGCTTAGCACGGACGAGTTTATCGCCCTTGCCCAGGGCGAAAAACCAAAAACTTTGGCGTCGCATAAACTAAAAGTCGCGTTGGTGTAGAGCGGTTTGTGAATATGAAATTTCAAATGATATTTGGCGGAATAATATTATTAATTCTTGGAATATTTTCATCGCTTGGTTTTAAAACTCATACAAAAATGAGTGGTTGGAGTGAGCCGTCTGATGAACTATCTGCATTTT
Source organism: Campylobacter sp. JMF_06 NA1 (assembly GCF_027737785.1). Lineage (NCBI taxonomy): Bacteria > Pseudomonadati > Campylobacterota > Epsilonproteobacteria > Campylobacterales > Campylobacteraceae > Campylobacter > Campylobacter sp. JMF_06 NA1. Next base: position 500,912 of record NZ_JAOVUA010000001.1, on the reverse strand, counting down.
ATTTGGTTACTGGTTTTCTTTTTATATGTTTGGGTATTTTTTACAAATCAAAACGACAATTTAACAACAAAAATTTTAATTTTATTTCGCCAAAAACCAAAAAACAACCCAAAAAACCAAAAGGCGAAAAAGTCAAATTTGATAAACCAAAAAATAAGTTAAATTTGAAAAATGTAAAATTTAAAAATCAAAAAGGTGGTATTGATGAAATGGATTAAATTTAAGGCGCAAATTCGCGCCTTAAATTTCGCCTATGAAACGACCTTGATCTCGATATCCTCGCCGTTGGCGTCGATTAGGATTGCATTTCCTTCTTTTAGCTCGTCGTTTAAAATCATATCGGCGATCTTATCCTCGACCAAATCATAAAGTGCGCGTCTTAGCGGTCTGGCGCCGTATTCTGCGTCAAATCCAGCCCCGGCAATGAGCTTTTTGGCATTTTCGCTTAGAGTTGCGCTGATACCGCGCTCTTCGAGCAAATGCGCTAGCTCTTTAAACATAATCCCCACGATATCGATGAGATTGTCCTCGCTAAGGGCGTTGAAAATCACAATGTCATCGAGCCTGTTGATAAATTCAGGTCTGAAATAGTTTTTCAGCTCGTCTTTTACGGCGTTTTCGCGCTCATTTTCGCCCAGACTCATAATCTTATCCGAGCCGATATTGCTCGTAAGGATTATAATGGTGTTTTTAAAATCCACGACCACGCCTTTATTATCGGTCGCGCGCCCATCATCTAAAATTCCAAGTAGGATATTAAAGACATCTTTGTGTGCTTTTTCGATTTCGTCGAAAAGTAGCACGCTATATGGACGGCGGCGCACAGCCTCACTTAGCTGACCACCCTCATCGTATCCTACATATCCAGGAGGCGCACCAAGCAAGCGTGAGACGCTGTGTTTTTCCATATATTCGCTCATATCAAATCTAATCATCGCTCGCTCATCGTCGAATAAAAATTTCGCTAGCGTTTTGGCGCTCTCTGTTTTGCCCACGCCAGTAGGCCCTAAAAACAAAAAGCTTCCAATCGGGCGATTTGCGCTAGCAAGGCCAGCCTTGTTTCGCTTCACAGCGCGCGCTATGGCGTGAAGCGCGGCGTCTTGACCCACGACGCTTTGTTTTAGGTGAGATTCGATATTTAGGTATTTTTCGCGCTCTGATGAGAGCATTTTGCTGACACTAATTCCTGTCCATTTGCTAAGGATTCCTGCGACCATTTCCTCATCGACGCGGTTTTTTAGCAAAACTCCGCTTTCCTTCATATCCTCCCACTTGGCTTCTAACTCTTTGACTTTGGCGTTTGCGGCTGGGATTTTGCCGTATTCGATCTCAGCAGCCTTGCTTAAATCCCCTTTGCTTCTAGCGTTTGCGGCTTCGATTTTTAGGCTATCTATTGATTTTTTGGCTTCGCTTATGCCGTTAAATACAGCCTTTTCGTTTTCAAATTTAGCCAAAAGCGAATTTTTGGTTTCGTTTAAATTCTCAATCTCTTTGTCGATTTGATTTAGCCTTTTGTCGTTTTTGGCGTCGTTTTCCATTTTTAGGGCTTCTTTTTCGACTTGAAGGGTTAGGATTTCCCTTTTTGCCTTGGCTAGTTCGTAAGGCTCGCTTTCGATTTGCATTTTTAGCTCAGCGGCGGCCTCGTCGATCAAATCAATCGCCTTATCAGGCAAAAATCTATCGCTGATATAGCGGTGGCTAAGCTTGGTGGCAGCGACTAGCGCGCTATCTGTGATTGTAACATTGTGATGAACCTCTAATCGCTCTTTTATGCCACGAAGTATCGCCGTAGCCTCGCTCACGGTCGGTTCAGCCACGATGACAGGCTGGAAACGGCGTTGCAAGGCGGCGTCTTTTTCAAAATATTTGCGGTATTCTTTGAGCGTAGTCGCGCCGATAGTGTGTAGCTCGCCTCGCGCCAAAGCGGGTTTTAGGATATTTGCAGCGTCCATACTGCCTTCACTTGCCCCAGCTCCCACGATAGTGTGAATTTCATCGATGAAAAGTATCACATCGCCAGCTTTTTTAACCTCGTCGATGACGGCTTTTAAGCGGTCTTCGAACTCGCCTCTGTATTTCGCGCCGGCAATGAGCGCGCTCATATCAAGCGCCATTACGCGTTTATTTTGCAGGCTAAGCGGGACATCTTTTTGCGCGATTAACTGCGCCAAACCCTCGACAATGGCGGTTTTACCCACACCTGGTTCGCCAAGAAGTATTGGGTTGTTTTTCGTTTTGCGGATTAGTATTTGCATCATGCGAGTGATAACTTCATCGCGCCCGATAATGGGATCTAACTCGCCATTTATCGCTTTTTGGGTCAAATTTAGCGCAAATTTGCTAAGCGCTTCTAGGGTGTCATCGCCTGTTTTGGTGGTGATATTTTTGCCCGCTCTTAGCATTTCTAGCTCTTTTTTTATCTCGCTAAGATCGGCAAATTTAGCCAAAATTTCTTTTAGCGGAGATTTGTCTAAATTCGCCACTAACCAAGTATCAATAGCGATAAATTTATCCCCAAGGCTTGTCATTAGGCCTTTTGCGCTCTCTAATGAATTTACTACTTCGCGCGAAATTTTGATATTATCGCGCGTAACATTTGAGCTAGTTGGCAGGGTTTGTAGCGCGCTTTTTATCTCTAACTCAACCGCGCTTTTGCTGATGTCAAATTTGTTAAAAATTTGATTTAGCACAGAGCTTGAATCCACGCACAATGCCCACAAAATGTGCAAATTCGCAACCTCGCCATTTTTGGAGTGGATAGCTAGGGAGAGCGAACTTTCGAGTAGTGAGTGCATTTTGTCAGTTAAAATTTCAAGTGTTTCGTTCATAAAAACTCCTTAAAGTTGATTTTGTCTGTATTATATATATTTAGTCTAATAATGTCAAGGTTTTTTAGTAAATAAATTTAATCTTTCAAATTTTTCGCTCTGAATTTTAAAATTTTATCGCTAAAAATGGCTTAAATTTAACTAATATTTAGCGAAATTTTTATAGAATTCCGCCTATTTCAAATTAAGGACAAATTTTTGCAACAAAAACATCTCTTTTTTGGCTTTGGTTTTGTATTTTCACTACTTTTTGGTCTGTTTTTTGTAGGAAATTTGGAGGCGAAAGAGGCAAATTCGACCAAAAAACCTGACAGCGAAAAAACAAGGCTTGAAGCGCTGGCAAAGCTTACTAAAACCCTAGCAATCGTGGAAAATAATTATGTCGAGCAGATGAGTTTTTCGGAGCTTGTGGATAAGACGATTTCGGGATTAATGGGAAATTTAGACGCCCATTCTAGCTTTATGGATCAAAAAGCTTACAATGATACTAAGGTACAAACTCAGGGCGAATTCGGCGGTTTGGGCATTCAGGTCGGTATGAAAGACGGCGCACTAACGATAATTTCGCCGATTGAGGGCACACCGGCTGATAAAAAAGGGCTTAAAGCAAATGATGTGATTTTGCGAATCGACGGAAATGCGACACTTGGGATTACAATCGATGAAGCTGTAAGCAAAATGCGTGGCAAACCAAAAACCAAAATCACGCTCACAATCGTTCGCAAAGGCGAGAGTAAGCCCTTTGATGTGGAGATTGTGCGCGATATAATCAAGGTCGAGTCTGCGTATTCGAAAATGATAGATGATGAGAAAATTTTGTATTTGCGTGTAACAAATTTCGACCAGCATGTCACCGCTGACACGGCTAAATTTATAAAAGAACACCCTGAGGCAAAGGGGATAATCCTTGATTTGCGAAACAATCCTGGCGGACTTTTGGAGCAGGCAATTGGACTTGTGAATTTATTCGTGGATAAGGGCTTAATCGTATCGCAAAAAGGTCGCAACAAAGCCGATACCGAGGAGCATAACGCAGATCCTAAGAAAAAGGTAACCGACCTGCCACTCGTCGTGCTAGTAAATGGCGGAAGTGCGAGTGCAAGCGAGATCGTAAGCGGGTCGTTGCAGGATCTAAAACGCGCTGTAATCGTGGGCGAGAATACTTTCGGCAAGGGTAGCGTGCAAGTGATTTTGCCTATCGAAAACAAAGAAGCCTTGCGACTAACAATCGCGCGGTATTACCTTTCTAGTGGTCGCACAATCCAAGCTGTGGGCGTTACGCCTGATTTGATTGTAGCAGCTGGCAAGGTGCCTCAAAAGAGCGAAAATGAATTTTCAGTCAAAGAAGCCGACCTGAAAAAACACCTAGAAAGCGAGCTTGCAAAGGTCGAAGAGCCGAAAAAAGAAGAAGAAAAAAAAGAGAAAAAAGATGAGAAGAATTTCATCTCAAAAGAGCAGATTAACGACGATATTCAGCTAAAAACCGCAATTGATGCGATTAAAATTTTAAGACTAAGCAAAGGAGAGTAGCATGGCAAGCAAAAAAGAGCTTATTTACGAGGGCAAAGGCAAAAAAATGTGGTCAGTCGAGGGCAATGATGATTTGCTAATTAGCGAATTCAAAGATTCCCTAACTGCATTTAACGGCGTGAAAAAGGCAGAAGAGGCTGGAAAAGGTGCGCTTAATTGCAAAATTTCAACTCAAATTTTTCATTTATTAGAGAAAAACGGCATCAAAACTGCGCTAGTTGAGACGCTAAATGAAACCGAGCAATTAGTCAAAAAATGCAAAATTTTCCCACTTGAAATCATCGCGCGAAATGTCGCTACTGGCTCACTTACAAAACGCCTTGGTATCAAAGAGGGCACGATTTTGCCATTTACTTTGGTCGAGTTTTGCTACAAAGACGATGATTTGGGCGATCCGATCCTAAACGACGAACACGCCATAATCCTAGGTGCGGTAAAAGATCAAGCCGAGCTTGACGAGCTTAAAGTAATCGCAAAGAAAATAAATGAAATTTTGGTTAAATTTTTCGATGAGAGAAATTTGCGCCTAATCGACTTTAAAATCGAACTTGGCAAAGATAGCAAAGGCGAAATTTTGCTAGCTGATGAGATTAGCCCTGATAGCTGCCGTTTTTGGGATAAGGATACGAACCAAAAACTAGACAAAGATGTATTCCGCCAAGGGCTCGGTGATGTAAAAGTCGCTTATGAGGAAGTTTTAAAAAGAATTTTAGGATAAAAAATGAAAGTAATCGTAAATGTAAAATTGAAAAATGGCGTTTTAGATCCGCAAGGCAAGGCCGTCAAACACGCCCTAACTTCGCTTGGTTTTAGCGGTGTAAATTCTGTAAGCGTGGCTAAACAAATCGAGCTTGACATGCAAGGCGAGAACAAAGAGGCGATTTATAAAAATGTAGAGCAAATGTGCGAGGACCTGCTAGCCAACACCGTTATCGAAGATTACGAGATTGTGCTATGAAGGTAGCGGTTATCAATTTCCCAGGCACGAACTGCGAACGCGACACAAAATATGCTTTTGAGCGTCTTGGTTGCGATGTAGAAGTGATTTGGCATAAGGATACTACGCTAAATGCCGATTTGGTCGTGCTTCCTGGCGGTTTTAGCCATGGTGATTATCTAAGAACGGCTGCGATTGCGAAATTTAGCCCTATCATGGAGGCTGTGCGCGCTCACGCCAAAAAGGGCGGGTATTTGCTCGGTATTTGCAATGGATTTCAAATGCTTTTGGAGCTCAAACTCTTAGAGGGCGCGATGAACCGCAACATAAATTTGAGCTTTATCTCTAAATATCACTATCTAAAAGTCATTAGTAATGACAATAAATTTCTTGCTTGTTGCAAAAATGGCGAGCTTTTAAATATCCCTATCGCGCACGGCGAGGGAAATTACTATGTGGATAGCGAAAATTTGAAAAAAATGTATGATAATGACCAAATTTTGCTTAAATACTGCGACGAAAATGGCAATGATTTAAACCCAAATGGCTCGGTTGATAGCATAGCTGGAATTTGCGATAAAAGCAAAAAAATCTTTGGTCTCATGCCACACCCTGAGCGCGCTATCGAGGAAATTCTCGGTGGAACGGACGGCGAAAAAATGCTAAAAGGGCTAGTTTGTTAAGAATAGTTTTAGCCCTTTTTGGTATTTGCGCACTTAGCCTAGCTGCGCCAGAAGTTAGCATAGATTCGCTCGATGATTTGAGCAAATACGCTCCGAAAAAATCGGAGCAAACCAGTTCTACTGAGGGCGCACAGCGTGATAACTCTCGCGTAATGATGAAAATGAATAAAAACGAGGTTATGAATAAAAACCTTAGCCTTGATGATTTAAGGGCGCTTGCGCCGACAAATGAGGTGGATTTGGATATTTCAGATGAGAAAATCTACGAGGATATCAAACCCAAAGAACTCACTCTCAAAGTCGATGGAGCGCCTAAAAAAGCCTATTATAATGAAATTTTTAGGATAAATTTCAGCGTGTATTTAGGTCAAAAAGTAACCGTTACGCCAAAACTAGCGATCGATCGCACGGAGAATTTAATCTGGCTAAACGAGGATAATCTCTCGTGGATACAGGGCGATGAGATGTTTGAAACGACGCTGTATTTTAGCGCAAACGGCGAGGGTGCGAAGATAAATGACATTATTCTAACCTTAGAGCGAAATGGCGAATTTTTTGAAAAAAGCTCGATTAAACCGCGCAATCCTGAGTTTATCAAGCTAGAAAAAAGGGAAAATTTCGTCCATATTTCAGCCGATGATTTGAAACTGAAAAACTACAAAACCGCCAAATTTGACGATAATTCAAATTTACTCACCCTAGATTTAAGCGTGCGAAACGGCGCGCTTGCCTCATTTAGCGTGGATAATCCCTCTATCATAAAACAAGGCGTGGATTCTGTGCGTGGCGGATACGCTAGCCAGAGTGGGTATTATTTCGCTGTAATTGATAAAAATGTGAAAAATTTCGATTTTAGTTATTTTAATCTGCAAACGAAAAAATTCGAAAATTTCGGTATTGAGCTAAATCCACAGGCCGAGGATCTTAGCACGCAAATCGGGCTCAATCCGAAAGAATCAAAATTTGAAGCTTACAAACAAATCGCCATTTACACCCTCGCAGCGGTGCTTTTGGTGATGTTTTTGCTCAGCAAAAATATCACTCCGCTGATTTTTGCGGTGATTATTTTGGCGCTAAATTTGTATTATCAAAACCCTTATGGAAACGGCAAAATAGCCAAAAATACCGCCGTGCATATCCTGCCGATACCGACATCTACGGTGTTTTATGTCACCAAAGAGCCTCAAAAGGTCGAAATTTTGGGCGAAAACAAGGGATTTTATAAAATCATGCTAAGTGGTAGCAAAATCGGCTGGATCAAAAAGGACGAAATTGTCAAGGATTAAGGCGCTTTTTTACTCGTTTTGGTTCATCACTACGGTAATGGTCGTAATCGTGCTGATGTGGGCGAAAAACAGCTCGCACCGCACATTTCGCCGTATGTGGGGCAGATGGCAAAGATACGCTGTGGGTTATGATATCGAAATCATCGGCTCGCCAGACCCGCAAGTGGGGCTTTTTATCGCAAATCATCAAAGCATTATGGATATCGTGGTCTTGGAAGAAACGCACCCCGCAAACATCTGCTGGATAGCCAAAAAAGAGATTGGCGAACTGCCGATAATCGGCAAAATTTTAACCCTGCCAAAGATGATTGCCGTCGATCGCAAAAACCCTCGCGAGCTCGTGCGAATCGTGCATGAAGTAGATGATCGTATAAAAAATGGCCGCGCTATCGTGATGTTTCCAGAAGGCACCAGACATCGTGGCACGAAAATGCTCAAATTTCAAAACGGCGCAAAAATGATAGCAAACAAACTAGGCCTTAAAGTCCAGCCTATCGTGCTTATCGGCACTGGGGCGATTGCGGATTCTAAGGAATTTCGTGTGCGAAGCGGACATGTGAAAATCATCTACCTAGACCCTGTCGATACGAGTGATAACGCATGGCTAGAAAATACCCGCACCAAAATGCAAGCCATCATCGACGAGCACGAAAATTCAGAGCAAAATTCAGAGCAAAATTCGGCTAGTAATAGTAGCGAGCAGTGTTAAATTTGTCTAAATTTGGGGAAATTTTGAAAATTTTAATTCTGTTTTTTTCATTTTTACTTTTTGGCTGTGCTAGTGAAAACACCCTCTCTCTCATCGCTGTTGGGGACAATCTAATCCACTCCAAGCTAATCGAGGGCGCGCATGATAAAACCGCCAAAAGCCACGATTTTAAGCCGTATTATCGCTTTATCAAAGATGAAATCAAAGACAAAGATATCAAAATCATAAACCAAGAAACAATCCTAATCGAAGATAAAAAAAAGCTCTCAGGCTACCCAAATTTCGGCTCTCCGCTCGAAGTAGGCGAGGCCGTGAGGGACGCTGGGTTTAATCTAATCGCCCATGCTACAAACCATGCGCTCGATAAGGGCGAAGAAGGCATACTAGATAGCGCGAAATTTTGGTCTGGCTTCGAGGATATCGCGTATATCGGTATTTCGCCAGATCAAAATAGCAGTAAAATCGTTAAAATTTTGAAAAAAAACAATGTTAGCGTCGCGTTTTTGAACTACACTTATGGGCTAAACGGCCACACAATGCCAAAAGGCAAAGGGTATTTGGTGGATTTGCTAAGCGACGAGGAAAAAATTTTAAGCGACTTAGAACTTGCGAAAAAACACGCCGATTTTGTGGTGGTTTTGCCACATTGGGGTGTGGAATACACACACAAACCAACCGCCACGCAGAAAAAGCAGGCGCAGTTTTTGGCAAACTCTGGCGCAGATCTCATCATCGGCACACACCCGCATGTAATCCAGCCATTAGAACTCATCACCACAGATGATAACAGAAGTGTGCCGTGCTTTTATTCGCTAGGGAATTTTATCTCTAATCAAGACGAAAGTGCGCGCATGCTAGGCGCCATGGCTGATATCGTAATCGAAAAAGAGGGCAACGCGACAAAGATAAAAAGTCTGCGCGCAGTCCCGCTAATCACGCATATTAGCCCATACTCGCACGATTTTTCGGTGCATTTGCTCGCTCGCTACCCAGATATGCTAGCGATGACGCACAGGCTTAGGCGTGTTGGGGACTTTAAAACCGAAAATCTTAAAACGCTTTGGAACAGCGTTTTTCCTGAGTTTGAAATTAAATAAATTTGATTAAAAGGGGAGAGTGTGGAATTTGAAATTTGGCAAATTTTGATTTTAGTTGCCGCGGCGTTTGCTGGTGGATTTATCGACGCGATCGCAGGCGGAGGCGGGCTGATATGCCTGCCTGCACTGCTTGCAGTGGGTATCCCGCCACACCTCGCCCTTGGTACAAACAAGCTTCAAGGCACATTTGGCACATTTTCTGCGACGCTAAATTTCACGCTCAAAGGACTCGTCGATCCGCGCAAAATCGCCCTAGCGATACTTTGCACGCTCATTGGCGCATTTATTGGCACGCGTGTGGTGCTTTTAATCGACGCGAAATTTCTAAACTACATTATCCCGGTTTTGCTTTTAGCACTTTTTATCTACACTGTGCTAAGCCCAAATTTAGGCGAGAGCGAGCGCGCAGCAAAGATGAGCAAAAATTTATTTTATGTTTTGTTTGGTCTGCTTTTGGGATTTTATGACGGATTTTTCGGACCTGGGGCTGGATCGTTCTGGACTTTTGCGCTAGTTGGCGTGCTAGGACTTCACATGAAAACTGCCGTCGCGCAGACAAAAATTTTAAATTTCGTCTCAAATATCGTATCACTAGGCGTTTTTATCATCGGCGGACAGGTGCTGTGGATGATAGGTATCATCATGGGTTGCGCGCAGATAGTAGGCGGCTGGATGGGGTCAAATTTGGTCGTGAAAAAGGATGTGAAATTCGTGCGCACGATACTGCTTTTCGTTGTTGCATGCACGATTTTAAAGCTACTTTATGGGCTGATTTTTGGCTAAAATTTGGTAGTTTTATAAAAAAACTTAAATTTATTGGCTCATAAGTTAAAAGTGGCTAGAATTTTTTAATTTTTTTTTGAAAGGAAGCTGTATGAAGGTAATTTCGACAAAAAAAGCCCCAGGTGCCATTGGGCCGTATTCACAAGCAATCGTCGCAAATGGATTTGTTTTCACTTCTGGTCAGATTGCGCTCACGCCAGATGGCGAGTTCGCTGGCGGCGATGTGAGAGCGCAAACTACGCAGGTTATGGCTAATTTAAAAGCGATTTTGAAAAAGGCTGGAAGCGACTTTGACCACGCGATTAAAACCACGATTTTTTTGGCTGATATGGGCGATTTCGCGGCGGTAAATGAGGTGTATGGCGAGTATTTCAAAGACACTAAACCAGCCCGCTCAACCGTTCAGGTCGCAAAACTCCCAAAAGACGCTCTTGTAGAAATCGAAGTCATCGCAAGTGTGAAATAATTCACAAAATTTTACTAAAAATTTTACAAATCATAGGAAAAAATTCCTATGATTTTTTAAATTTAGCCCAAAATTTGGGCGCGAAACTAAAAATCTCACTCGCTTCTGGCGTCGCTGATTTCATATCCGAAATTTATCGTTTTTGTCTCGCCGTTATTTAGCCTGAATTTCCAGCTTGCTCGGCCCTCAGTGTCGATATTATCAGCTTTTGTGCCACTTTTATCAGTGATTTTGACTTTCTCGTCCGCGCTTAGTGGCATTTTAGCGAGTAGTTCGATATCCCAAGCCCTTGCGCTGGTGTTTTTCACCTCGTAATTCCAGCTAGAAATCGTGGTTTTTTTGGTGCCAAAAAAGTTTTCTTTGGTGTTTTTCTCATCGATTTTTTTGGTGACTTTGATTAGGCGATTTTGTCCTAAAAACACGCTAGTATCCACACCCGCAGGTATTTCCTCGCGCCAGTCCTGGCCTGCATTTACTCTGTCGATTTCGATTGTCGTAAGGGCGTGGTTGAGTGGTTTTTCAAGCTTTGTTTTGGCCTGCAAAAACGCTAAATTTTGGCTGTATGCGTCGATAAAAATGCTAAATTTCGCCTCTAAAATTTGCTTGTCAAAGTCGATTTTCGCGCTCTCATTTGGCGCAATGCTTAAATTTTCAATCGTGTATGAGTTCGATAGTGTGAGCTGGGCGTTTGTCGCCTGCACGGTGTGGTTGCTCATCGCAGCCCTTGGCGCGGCACTTAGCATGGCTTTTTGCATATACACGCCATCTGCTTCGTATGTTTGCCCACCGATATATTGCGCCTGAAACGGCCTTGGGGCGAGCAGGGCAGAATATGCATATGGATAAATCGTCACACTAAGCGCGTCAAGAGCCGAATTTAGCGGGTTTTTCACGCGGATTGATTGCGTGATAGTAAGCTTTTGCTTCTCTGTATCGGCGCTGATTTTCGCGCTCGCTCCCTCGTTTAAAAACACCGCGTATCGCAACGCAACGCTCTTTGGCGCGCACGCAAAGCTTAAATTCGCATGCCTCATTTGCGCGCTAGGTGTGCGTGCGATTTGCTCGTTTAGCGCGCTCTCATCGGCTTGAAGCTTAGCTATATTTTCAAAATCTCTTAGCGTGCCCATGTAAAATTCATCCGCATTTCCGCTGCCAGAACTAGCCAAACTTTTGCTAAATTCAATCTTAGCCTGGATTGCCTTTTTTTGCGCTACTACCTTTGCAAGGGCTTCTTCTAGGCGTTTTCTCTCATCGCTTTTTATCTCATAAATCCCGCTGTCCCCTAGGTTTTCTAGCTCGCACTCGCTTTTGATTTCAAGCAGACCTAAATCGAGCGTGGCGGGGATTTCTACGCTAAATTTCGCAGAGTCCGGGCTAAAAGTTTGGGTCAAAAAACTATCGTTTTGATAAATTTCGATGAAATTTTGCTTTGGTTTTTCTAGCTCGTTTGCGCCACAGAGCGCGCACGATACGATTAGTGGCAGGGTTAGGCTTTTCATTGCATCTCCTTAAAAATTTTCAAAATATTAGTAATTTAAAGTAAATGGTAGTTTAAAAGTGTAAAATGAAAGCTTTATAAAATTTTTAGGGGTGAAATATGCTAGAAGCGCAAGACTGGGAGTTTTTGAAGGGAAATTTTTGCGATAAATTTGATTTTGAGGGCGATGATTTGGGCTTGATTTACAAAAACGCGTATAAAAAGCGCCTAAGAGCGGGGCAGATAATCTATGCTAGCGAGGATTGTTTGGGCTATGTTTTGCTTCGTAGCGGGCTTTTGCGCGCATTTATCGGCACTGGGGGCAAGGAGCTGACCGTTTTTAGCATACAAAACGGCGAGAGCTGTATGATCTGCGATACTTGCAAATTCGCCCTTGCCCAAAACCGCCTTAGCGTCGAGGCTAGAAGCGAGTGTGAGCTTATCGTAATCCCGCCAAGCATTTTCAAAATCCTAAAAGAACGCTACCCTGCTGTGCTAAATTTCGCCCTAGAAATCGTAGCCAAACGCTTTTCGCAAGTCATAATGGCAAGCGAGCAGGCGATTTTCGCGCCACTTAGCGAGCGCATAATGGGCTTTTTGCGCGAAAATTTGGGCGCGAACGGCGAAGTGTGCGCGACGCACGAAGATATAGCCAATCATATCGGAAGTGCCAGAGAGGCGGTATCGCGCGTGCTAAAAGAGATGGAAAAATCAGGCAAAATCGCCCTTAGCAGGGGCAAGGTCGTGGTGATTGAGATTTGAAATTTTTAAATTTTGCGTTTTGTTTAAATTTTGGTTTGCAAAATACTGCGCCGAAATTTTTTGAAATTTTAAAATTTTTAGAATTTGGCTAAATTTTAAAATTTAGCCAAATTTTGCGTTAAAACAGCCCCTTTAAAATCCCCTTGACAGCCTCTTTTGCCTTGTCTTCACGGCTTTTTTCTTTGGCGTTGTTTTGCGTGTCAGTGTTTTGCCCTGATTTAGACCCCTTATCGCCTAAGAGTTTGTCGATACCTTTGCTGATTTCTTTGTTTAATTTTTCCTTCAAATACGCAGAATCGACGCTATATTTTGGGTTTTGCGTAGTGCCGGTGATTTGGACGCTAATATCCGTTTTTTCGATATTTGCCTTAACTGGGATATTGATTTGCTTGCTTTGGGTGTCAAATTTGCCCCCGCTCACATTTAGCTTGCTTTTTTGCGCGCTCATATTTGTGTTAAAAGTGATTAAATTTTGCACGATTGTGCCGTCCAAGGTTACATTATTATAAACTTCGCCGGCTAAATCGCGACCTAAAATTTTGCTTACGACGCCCATAAAATCGCTACTTTTGAGGCGTCCTTGATTTATGAGGGAGTTGAATTTGCCCTTTTTGGCCTTTGTGTTGTAGCTAAAATCCATGTCCCCAATGCCGTCGTAAATGTGGCGCACACCAAGCATATCGGTCAGGTCTTTGACTGCGAATTTCGTGAGTTTGACGCTGACATCATCGTTTATCATTTTGCCGTTCATCGCCCCGCCAAGGATATTTGACGCAAACGAAACGGCGAAATTTTTAGGCTTGTAATCAATTTTGCCGTTTCCATTAAATTTGCCAAACAGCTCAATGCCAGTTAGAAACTTCATCTTGCTTAAATTTGGCACATTTACGCCATAATCGGCGTTTAGAGTGCTAGTTTTGAGATTATAAGTGCCAGTTATTTTGTCGAAATTCGCCAAATCTGAGCCGAGTTTGGCGGTAAAATTCGCAAGCGAGTTTTTGATATTTGCACCCAAATTTAGGCTAAATTTCGTATCGCTTGGGAAAGATTTGCCACTAAGTTTGTCAAGGTATTTTTTATAAAGCACGCCATTAGCGATATTTGCGCTAAGTTCGCCGTTTATTCCAGAATCTAGATTTAGCTTGGCTTCGCCGTTTATCGCGCCATTTCCGATAGCTTCCATGCCCAAAAACGAGGTTATAACTGCCAAATTTAGCGATTTTGCGCGCACGCTTAGCGCGCTAAGGTTGCCACTAGCTATCAAATTTCCGCCAAGCGCGTCGAGATTTAGGGCTAGGTTAGCTAGTTTGCCCGATTTTAGCGTGATATCAGCCACGCCCTTGCCAGAGCCTGAAAATTTCTGCCCTGTGATGTGAGAGAGTTTGGCAAAGTCGCTAATAGCGAAATTTACGCTTGCTTTGCCGTCTTTGCTAGGCGCATTATACGCGCCATTTATCACGGCTTTAAGGCCATTTTTAAAGGCGTTTATGTTTGTGTTTTTTAGCGTGAAATCCTTAAAATCGCTGATTAGCTCGCCACTAGCGAGTAAATCGCCAGAGGTTTCGTAGTTTATGATTTTGGCTAAATTTTTAAGCTCAGGCACGCTTAGGGTAAAATCGCTTTGAAGGGTGCGTTTTTGCATATCAAAAACGCTATTTTTCGCGCTTAAATTTGCTAAATTTGAGCTGATTTCGCTCGTAGCTTTGGCGATACCCTCGCTCACGCTGATATCGGAGTTTAGCGCGATTTTAACGCCACTTGGGATAGTTATGTTTAAATCTTTTAGCGCCTTTTCATTTAACAATAAATTTTGCGATTTTATGGTTGCACTGCCCTCTGGTGCGCCGTTTGTGGCGATGATATTGGAGTTAATGGCGACATTTCCGCTGGCGTAAAGTGGCTGACCTGCCACGGCTAAAATTTTGGCGACATTTAAATTTGGCGCTACGATTTGCAGGTCTGTGGGCATGAAATCTGTGAGATTAGCTAGGAATTTCACATCGCTATCAAACGCCCGTCCTGCGCCGTTTGCGCTGATTTTTTGCATATTTCCTAGCACGCGACCATTTAGCGAAACCGCCTCGCCGTCAAGTGCTACGCCAAAGCTTTTTAGATCTTTTGCGTTTAGCTCGTAGTTTGTGTCGAAGCTTTTGGAAAAAATGTCGTATTTGCCCACCAAATGCGCCGAAATTTCGCCATTAATTAGCGCCGTAATGTCGAAATCGTCGCAGTTAAGGTCGAATTTATCTAGCTTAATATCAAAGCCTGTTTTTTGCGAGAGGTAACGCTCGATATGTGGCTTAGTGATAGAGTTGCCAAAATCGCTCCAAAGTAGCGCGAAAACCCCGCCGAAAATCAATCCGATAAAAACCAAAATTCCTATGATATATTTCATAATTTTCCCTTTAAAATTTTTCTTCGATTTTATCGCATTAGATTAAAATTTTATGCCAAAAATTTTGATAAAATAGGGCAAAATTTACTAAATTTCAAGGATTTTTCATGCTACCGCTAAAACAAGTGGAAAATAAAAAAAATAAAAGATTAAATCAAATTTTTGAATTCATCAAATCTCGCCCCGCAAAAACGCAAGAATTAGCCCAAATTTTCGGTGTCAATGCAAAGACGATAGGTAGAGATATGGAGATTTTAAAGGGTTATGGCGTGGTAAAAGAGGGGTGGAGCTGGAAATACGACCCTAGCGCGCAAATGCTGGATTTAAGCGACGAGGAGAGGCTTGTGCTAAGCCTGATAGCAAGTCTGTGCGAAAACATATCCTCTGACTTTTATTTCAAAAATAGCGAGCTGATTTCTGGGCTACTTGGGGGCATGGACGAGCAGATTTTGGCGTTTTTTGGCAACGAAAAGCTGGATAAAAAATCAATAGAAAAATTTAGCCTTGTCCAAAAAGCGATAAAAAACAAAAATATCATTAAATGCACTTACGGCAAGCATGAATTCAAAGCAAAACCCCTAAAAATCGCGTTTTTGGAAGGGTTTTGGTATTTGTTTGTGTTCGACTGCGGCGAAGGGGATAGGTTTAAGAAATTTCACTTCAAAGATATCGAAAATATAAAAATCACGCCCGAGGTTTTCAAAACATCCGCACAGGTGCAAAAGCGCATAAAACAGGCGCGCTCGGTGTGGTTCGAGTTAGAAGACAAGTATAGGGCGAGGCTGTGGATAGATGAAGTGATCGCGAAGTATTTTAGGCGCAAGCCATATATCAACTGCGATTTTACAAAGGAGTGCGAGGACGGCTCGATCGAGATTGAGTTTGGGTTTAGCAATCCTATGGAGGTCAAACCGCTGATTTATCGGTTTTTACCACATATCAAGGTTGTCGAACCAGCCTGGCTAAATGATGAGATAAAGGTGGAAATCGCGGGGTATCTAGGCGAGATAAGCTAGTCTTGCAAACTTTGCTTATCGTGCGATTTACAAATAATTAGCTTCAAGCCTATCGTTTATGCCATCTAGTCTGTGCTCTAAATCGATTATTGTATTTTCTAAAACCGCTATTTTCTCTTCTAAATTTGATATTTTTTTCTCCAAATTTCGCTCGTTGTCTTGCATATCGATTATTGTGTCTTTTACAAATTCTATATCGTTTTTTAAATCCGATACTCTTTCTTTTAAACTATCATCGTAGTATGGCGAATAATCAGTAATTTTTCTATCGCCAACTTTGAAATCTTTGATTATTTGTATAGCTTCTTCTTCGTCCTTGACACTAAATGTGCCAAAATGAGCACCTGCCGGTCTGAAAAGTCCAAAACTAATCTTGTTGTCTTGCGTATCGACAAGGCAAGCCATTCCGCGGCTATCATTAACAAACGCATTTGAGCCTTGTTTTCTTTTTAAAGCACCGATTTCTAGCGGGAATTTGTCTAAATTTAGCATATTTTCTATCCTTTCTTTTAAATTTCGATTGGATTTTACTCAAAATTTCAGACACTTTTGTGTCAAATTTAGCCACGAAAATTTTTAAATTTGACAAATTTTCGGTGATTTTATCACTATGCGTGCGCTCCTAAAATGCTATAATCGCGCCAAATTCGTAAAATTTAGAAAAAAAGGAGAGAATATGCAAAGCATAAAAAGCCGTATGATTCGCATAGTAATCGGCGCGATAATCATGGTAGTCGGGGCGTTTTATCACAGCTGGTGGGGCGCAGTGGGACTAATCCCGTTTGTCGTGGGTGTGAGTGGATTTTGCCCTGCGTGCTATTTTTTGAATCGTTGCAAACTGCCACAAAAATAAAATTTAAAAGTAGGGCAAGCTTGCCCTACAAATTAATTCGAAGTATTTGAATCGCTTGAAGTGTTGTTGATATAGGCGTTTGTGCTGATTTTGTTCCACTCGCGGCCGATTTTTAAAAACGCTCTTTGGCTATCCAAAATCTCTTTGAAAAGCGGATCTTTCGCGCTTTCTTCATCTAAAATTTCATTTGTCGCGCTTCTTAGCTTCTCGACTACATCGGCTGGGAAATTGCGGACTTGCACATTTGGAAACTGCGCTTTAAGCTCTGCCCAAATTTTAGAATTCTCGTAAAAGCCCTTGTTTTGGAAGTTTTCGCCAGCCATACGAGCTGCTGCTTCGATGATAGCTTGCAAATCAGCAGGAAGTTTCTCAAAAGCCTTTAAATTTACCAAAATTTGGCAATCCCCAGCTGGTTCTTGCCAGCCTGTGTAGTAGTAGTTCGCCACTTTGTGGAAGCCAAGAGGCATATCATACACCGGGCTTACCCACTCCACAGCGTCGATTGTGCCCATTTCTAGCGCCATAAATAGCTCGCCAGTTGGGACAGTGTTTATTGTAGCGCCTAGTTTGCTCATTACCTCGCCACCAAAGCCAGGAATTCTAAATTTAATGCCTTGCAAATCGGCTAACGAGTTGATCTCTTTTTTAAACCAACCGCCCATTTGCATGCCGGTTGAGCCCATTAGAAATGTTTTCATGCCATACGCGCTAAACATTTTGTCATTTAGCTCTTTTCCGCCACCATAATAATACCAAGCGTGTTGCTCATCAGTAGTCATACCAAATGGCACGGCAGTCCATAGCATGGTCTTTGCGTCCTTGCCTTTGTAATAATACAGCGAAGTATAGCCTAAATCATACTGACCGCTTTTGACGAAATCAAAAACACCAAAGCTGGCTTTGTGTTTTGACGGAGTGTCGATACGAATCTCTAAGCGTCCGCCACTTAGCTCTTCGGCGTATTTTTTAAACTCATTAGCCGCGTCGCCAAGGACAGGCATAGTGCTCTCCCAGGTGCTAGCTAGGCGCAAGCGATATTTTTTCTCCGCTGCAAAAGCGTGGGTTGAAAAAAGCATTACAAATGCTAAAACTAAAAATTTTTTCATAAAAATCTCCCTTCAATAAATTTTTAAAATTTTAATTAAATAATTCAGGTTTGTTTGCGCGCAAAAACTCAACCACAGCGATTGGCTCGTCTGCACCCTGCGCGTCTGAGTTTTGCAAAACAGCGTCGATATTTTCGATATAGGCTTGCGCGGCGGCTTGGAGTTTGTCGCGCTTGACGCCAGCGTAGATTAGCATGGCTTCGAGTGTGATATTTAGCTCGTAGATTAAATCATCGTTGCTTAAATTTTCGTTTTCAGATTTCATTGTCTGCCTTTTGGGTTTTTAAATTTATAAGTTGTTCGATTTGGGACTTTATCGCTTCGTATGAATTCGCGTCCTTAAAGCCGATGAAAATCCCGCCACTAGCGTTCGCGTGTCCGCCACCGCCAAGTAAATTTTTCGCCATTGCGCTCACATCGACTTTGCCATTTGCACGGAAACTTAGCGTTTTTTTCGAGGTTACATCGATGAAAAAGTCCATATCGGGGTTGCGCGTCAAAAAGTCATTTCCGATGACACTGACATTGCCGATATTATAGGTTAAAATGCCCTTAAAGCCCTCGTATTGGATACTAAATCTCTCTTTTTGCGCGCCAAGAAGAGTTACGACATAATCTGAGATTAGGTTGCTTAGTGTGTCATTTCGCTCGGCGTTAAAAAAGCTTTTTTTGATAGCGTGAAGCGCGTCATCTAGGGCGATGTGAGGCTCATTTAAATTTTGAAATTCAAAAATTTTATTTAGCAAGAAATTTATATACTCTCTGCTTTGCTCTTCGAACATGATTTTGTTGATCTCTTTTGCATTTGAAACCATACCAAGGCAAACCTTGCCAAGCTCAAATTCGTTCTCATCTTTTAGCCAGATATCGACTGCATTTACGACTTTGACAAATTTCGCTAGCTCCTCGTCCTCGCCAAAAATCGCGCTGAAAAAATCATAGGTGATTTTGGTAGCGCAACGAGAATTATCCAGCAGATACCAAGGGTGCTTCTGCGCGCACTCTGCGCCACTTTGGTGATGATCGAGCAAGAAAATTTTGGCGTTTTTTTGCGCTAATTGTGTTTGAAATTTCTCACACTGAGCGGGGAGTAAATTTAGATCAGTTATCAAAACAAGTGATTTTGCATTTGGGTTAGTTTGCAAATTTTCATCGATTTTGCCCAAAATTTGGTCAAATTTTTCGACGATTTCTTTGCCATAATTTGCGTTAAAAAATTCCACGCCACTAAGGTAGTGCGCGACTACTAGCTGGGCAGAGTATCCGTCTAAATCGGTGTGGCTTAGGTGGTAAATTTTCATTAACGCTCTTTTTTGATAATGTCTTGCAAGGTAACATTTTGCATATACTCATCGACTTTGTCTTGAAGCTCGTTAAACATGAGATTTACGCGACACAAAGCCCGTCCGTTTGGGCAGCCTTTGGTGCCTTCTTGTGTGCAATCAAAAATCGAAGCTTTGCGTTTTTCGGCACTTGTGATGATTTCAAGCAGGGTGATTTCGCTAGGTTTTTTGGCTAGGCTAAATCCGCCTTTGGCGCCTTTAAATGAGTTTAAAAGCTTGCTTCTAGCTAGGCTTTGCAAAATTTTGGCTAAAAAACTGCGTGAAATTTGAAGTTTTTCAGATATCGTATCGACATCCACAGACTCGCTATTTTGATTTTGAGCTATGCAAATCATCGCAAGTAGGGCGTATTCTGACGCTTTTGTAAAGAGCATTTTCTCTCCTTTTTTGATAAATCCGACTATTTTACCCAAAAAAAGCAAAAATTTAGGTAAATTTAGTATAATTACCACTTATTTTATTTCACCGATCAGGAGGTCATTATGGCTTTAGACACGGCTCAAAAAGCACAAATAGTTGCGAAATTCGCTAGAAAAGAGAAAGATACAGGTTCAGCAGAGGTGCAAATCGCGCTACTTTCTGCAAAAATTGCATATCTTACAGATCATATCAAAGCAAATCCAAAAGATTTCTCATCTCGCCTTGGACTACTTAAAATCGTAGGCCAAAGAAAAAGAATGATGAAATATCTAAAAAACAAAGATTACGCTACATATTCAAAACTAGTTGCAGAACTTGGTTTAAGAGATAAATAATTTCAGTTTTTATTTTGTCTTAAAGCGCGTCTAGCCCCGCTAGATGCGCTTTTTTTATAATTAAAAATTTAAAATTTTTAAGTGATAATCATCAATTTATAACGCACAAAACACAGCGATATTCAAATTTTAAAAGCCTATACCTAAAATTTAGTAATCTTATGCGAAAAATTTTCGTGTGCTGTGCTTTGTATGGGACATACAAGTTGAAATTTTTTATTATAAAAAAAATTAAACATCGCAAAGATAAATTTTGCATTATAAAATTTTATAAATTCGGTGATAAAAATTTTTCAGTTTTGACGACTTTATTTGTTATATTTACTCGTAGTAAAAAACAATAAAAATTTTCATAAATTTCCCCAAAAATTCCCAAATTTTACCCCATTTTAAGTGGGGGGGGGTAAAATATTAACTTTATTTTTTTATAAAAGGCGGAAAATGATTGATAGCGTGGTTGCAAGCGAGCTGTTTATAAACGAGGATATTTTGACATTTTGGGCAGGCAGAAACAAAGAAATCTGCGATATGTGCGTGGCAAACGAAAATTTCGATCGTATCAAACGCTACAATATTTCGCTATCAAATCTCAAAGTCGATACTTTTAGAGCCGGGCATGTGCTTTTTGGCGATGTGGGCGATATATTTTTGAAATTCAGTGCGGGACGCATTAGGTTTTACGGCGACAAGGCTCCGAGGCTGTATCAGGGCGTGTGCCATACCAAAACAAGAATCGGGCGAAAAGATGTGGAGTTTCACTTCGTCTATGCCTCGGCTTACGACGCTAGCGACAATCTCATCGAGGTTTTGCACATCGCAAACGACAAAGAGACTATGTTTTGCCTCGTCGATATCATGCTAAATGGCCAAGATTTCAGCGTCGATGAATACCATGCGCCGACTAAAATCGACCTTGACGCTGACCACACTAGAAGGGTTGCGAGCGTAGATGTGCGAAATCAGCAGTGGAACATAAACACCGCCAAAACAGCCGAAAAAGCCAAAGACGAAAATTTAGATAGTGAGCTTATGAAACGCTCTAAATTCGAGGTTGCAGGGCAGATTTCGACCCTGCTAGAAAAGCACAAAGAGACGCTGAAAAATATCACAAATAGAAGTGGCGAGAATTTTTACGATTTGTATGCGAAATTTGGCGTTTATGACGATTTTTTGAAAATCGAGAGCTACAAAAGTGCGCTTGGCGATATCCAAACAATCCTAAATAAAATTTATAAAATCAAATTTGACAGGCTTTTGGACTGAAATTTGGGTCAAATTTGGCTTTTTGTTTGAAATTTGCGTGAAATTTTACGATAAATTTTACGATAAATTTTATGATAAATTTTGCGCAAAATTTCAAGTAAAATTTGTGCTTGAATTTTTGATTTTTTTTTGTCATTGTGAGCGGGCGACAGCGAAAAATTTGCCTGATTTGTCATTGCGAGCTTTCCTAGAAAGCGAAGCAATCCAGTAAAATTTAGAGAGAATTTTAAAATTATAAAAATTGATTTAAATTTCCCTGGATTGCTTCGGCGATACTCGCCTCGCAATGACAAATCAGAGGTCGCTGAATTTTGATTGCAATGCCACACGCACCCTTAAAATAGCTTCTTGTGGCAAAAAAACAATAAAAATTTCCAAATTTCGCGCTCAAATTCTTTGTAAATTCCCCAAATTTTACTCAATTTTAAAAGGGGGGGGTGTAAAATATAAGCTTTATTTTGTTAAAAATTTAAGGAATCATGGTGAAAATGTCTTTTAATATCACAAGTGGTTTTAGCTTTGAAAAATTTATAATGACACCTAGTCAAGAATTTATTATAAATTATTTTAAAAATCAGTTTTTATTAGAAATAGAAAATCCTATAAATTTATTATCAAGTCCATATTTTAGAGATTTTATGCGAAAAGCTTTTGATAATAATTTACAATATTTTATGGTTTATTGCAGAGAAATTCCACTTGAATTTATAAAAGAAATTTTTTCCGAACTAAAAGGAAAAAACGGAGTAGAATTTGATAAAAAATTCGATTCTTTGCGAGCCGAATTATATGCTATGGATTATTTCATTAAAGCTGGTTTTGAGCTTATAAAAAGAGATAAACGAGAAAATGGCGATTGTGATATCTTTGTGCAAAAAGATAAGAAAAAATACAACATAGAAGTTAAAGCAAAAGAGAGCGATGATGTGAAATTGCGTAGATTAAGCGATATTTATAATGGATATTCTTGTTTCCGTCAATATTCGTTTTTACGCGGCGAGCTTTTAAATCTAAAATTTTTATACGAAAATCCATATAAATGTTGGGATAACATAAAAGATGAAGTTAGATTATCGTTAAATGAGCTGAAAAAAAGTGGCAAATTTGAAGGCATATTTATAAAAGCTATATTTGATAAAGTAGAAAGAAAAGAAAAATATCGAGATGATAAAGTTTGGGATGAGTGTGTAAGCGACTGTTGTATGGCAGAATGGAACGAAAACAATAAGGAATTTATTAAAAATAAAATCAGGGATTTGTTTATTGGTGGCGATAAAGGCAATGAAAAACACATAACAAAATTAATAAAAAAATCAAAAAATTTTGAAAACTACATAGGGTTTTTATACTGGGTTTTGCCGTATAAAATTTACCCTGATTTTGGGGTGATAAAAGAAGCATTTTGTGAAATAATTGCGGAGTTAAATATAGATTTTGATTTATATGTGTGTTTAAATCATGATAGATTTGAGAAAAATTTCATTTTTAAAGCGAGTTCAAATAATGTGGTTTGATGATAATAAAAAATATAATGTTGTAAAAAAATATCGAAATGGTTATTCGCTGGTTACTCTAAATGGTAAATATGGTGTCGTTGATTATAGTGGGAGCATAAAAATTCCTTGTATTTATGACCGTATTTATCAGCCAGAATTTGAAATTATTTATGAAGTCATCAAAGATAATAAACGTGGCGTGGTTAATGAAAAGGGCAAAGAGATAATTCCTTGTATTTATGATAAATTATATGCTATGACCTCATATACCGATGACCTTGATAAAAAGTTAAAAGAGGAGCTGAAAAAGGAGTTAGATGAGAAGTTGGAAAAGTGGTTTATTCCTTATGAGGTGGTTAAAGATTATAAACATGGTGTGATATGCTTAATTGAGATAGAAAAAGGTTCTTATTATATTACTAAGGAAATAATTCCTTGTATTTATGATGACATCACCACAATTAGATTATCTTTGCGATGTAATGAGCAGTATTGTAAGGAAGATGAATATTTTAAAGTTATAAAAAATGAAAAATATGGTTTAATGGACAAATATGGTAAGGAAATAATTCCTTGTGCAATGTTAGATTATTATGATGTTATAGATATTTTTGATGATAAAATTTACAAAGTTAAAAAAAATGATAAATATGTTTTAATAGATAAAACTGGCAAAGAAATAATCTCTTGTGATTGGAGAGATTGTTGGATTTATAAATTTAGTGATGAATATTATATAATTAACAAAGGCTATAATAAATATGGTTTAATAGACGCAACTTTATTTAATGAAATAATTCCTTGTATTTATGAAATAGAATTGGGCGATAAGAATTTATCTTTTTGGCATCAAAATATCGATGATGGTGAAAATAAAATATTACTTTTTGATTTTGATAAAAACAAAACACCTGCTGTTTCCTTGGATATTTTTAACGACGATAACTGTGCGATATTAAAAATTATAGGTGCGAGAAAAGCAATAATTGCTAAAAATGGTAATTTTACGATGGTAGAAGGCCATATAGAAAAATTTGGATTTTTTTATATAGCACGGTATTATCATATTAGAGAACATAAGACTAAGTCTCGCGACTGGACCAGCGAAACAATACGTCTTTGGGTTGTTAGAAATGGAGTATGTGTTAAAGAAATAAATAGGGAATACAAATATTCCAAAGTAGGAGATAATATTGTAGTAATTGACCGAAGTGTTTTTTTTAGTAATGGAATACAAATGGATAATGTTGATATAAAATGGCTTAGAGATGAACATTATTTAATTTGTGACGAAAAAAGAAAAATCGGCATAATTGATAAAAATGCAGAAATTATTATTCCAATAATTTATGAAAAAATTGAAATTTTTGATGATGAATACTATGTGGCTAGCAAGTATTTAGATAGAACTTATAAGTGTGTTTTGATAGATAAAACTGGCAATGAGATAATCTCTTGTGATTGCAACTGGATTTATGAATACAACGATGAATATTATAAGATTGAAAACAATAAAAAATTTGGCTTGATTAATAAAAATGGCAAAGAAATAATTGATTGCATTTATGATGATATTGAAACATTTAGTAACGAGTGTTATAAAATTAAAAAAGGCAATAAATACGGGATTATAGATAAAACCGGCAAAGAGTTAATACTTTGTGATGAAATAGGAAGTGTAGAAAGCGGAGGATTTGCCAAAGCTACAAAAAATGAAAAAGTAGGCTTTATAGATGAAAGTGGTAATGGATTTTTTACATTTCTTATCGATAGAAATAAGACTTATATGAAAGATGATCGGATATGGATAAGAAAAAATAATGATATTTTTTACGCAAAAAATAATAAAGCTATATGGAGATATGCAAATAGTAACGAAAACGGTATTTTTCTTGTAGAAAGATTTGACAAAGAAATAAAAAAATTTGTTGATATCAATGGAAATATTTTTATCGATGATTTAGTGGTCTTTAATGAGAATTCTAAATTTGGTATCAAAGACCTAAATACTGGCGAAGTTATCGTAAAAGCGGTTTTTCGTGTCAAACCAAAGATAATTAAATTTATAGCCAATAATATTATACAAATCAATGTAAATGACATAGAAATGCTAGTCGATAACGAAGGTAATATATTAAAGGTGTTGCAGAAATGAATATGGGGATTTCTGTTTATTAAGTCGGAATTTGAAAAATTTCCAAAATTTATTTAAATTTCACTGGATTGCTTCGGCGATACTCGCCTCGCAATGACAGCAAATTTAGCGTAAGTAATTTCAGGCTCACAGATTGCTTCGTCGCTTTGCTCGCAATGACAAATCAAAAAATTTTCAAAATTTCACGCTCAAATTCCGCAAATTTCACGCCAAATTTCACTCGCCAGAGAAATCCTCTGCTACCATTGCGGCTAGGCGGAGTTTTTCATTATCGAAATGCGTGTAAATGCGCGAGGTATTCAGGCTTGCATGCCCTAGGGCTTCTTGGACTAGCACCAAATCTTTTTCGCGCTTGTAAAGCATGGTCGCAAAGGTGTGGCGTAGCATGTGCGCGCCGTTTTTTTTCTTGCGAATTCCTACGCTTAAAAGCAGTTTTTCTACGATTCTGCTGATATAAGCCTGCGTGAGCGCCGAGCCTTTTTTGTTGGTAAAGACATAATCATCTTTGTTTGCAAAATTCGTTTCCAATGCGTCCAAATCGCCCTGGATAAGGCGCTTTTTTATCATTACGACGCGGTATTTATTTCCCTTGCCTCGTATCCGCAATACATACAAATCTCCGTCCTCGCTGATATCCTTGCGGCGCAGGTTTATCGCCTCTCCGACGCGGATTCCTGTGTAGATAATCACCTTTAAAATCAATCTATTTCTATGGGTAAATTTCTTAAAATCCGCGTTATTTATCGCGCCGATAAATTTTGAAATTTCATCTTCGCTTAAAAACTCAGGCAGTTTCACGCCACGATTTCCGCTCACGCCACCCCAGCTTTTAAGCTCTATTCCGTAGTTGTGCGAGGCGCCATTAGTTTCGTTTTGGCGGTCGATGAAGCCAAAAAAGTTTATCACGGCGATTCGGTAGTTTTTTTTGCTCGCATCGCTAAGCCCTCCCGTGATAGAGGCCAAAACCTCGCTTAAAAGCTCTTCGTCGATATTTTTCATGCTTTCTAGCTCATAGGATAAAAGCGCGTTATAGAGCTTAAAAAGCGGGTTGAAATATGTATTAATGCCCGTTAGTCCCGCGTTTCTAGCGTCTTTGGCTAGGGTTGAGAGAACTTCGATATTTGGGACATTTTTGGCTAGTGCCATTATGGTTTTGCTAAACAGCTCCTCGTTTTTAAGCTCTTTGTTTGAAAGCGAGCTTAGCTTATACCTGACGAATTTAGCCATCCAAAAAAGTAGCGAAGAGGCGAAATTTTCTTTGGCGTCTAGGGGTTGTTTCATTTCTCGTCCTTAAATATCACAAACGGCAACATTAGTGTGTTTTTGATGAGATTATATGGGGTTTTTAAAACATCTGTGGTGACGGCTGTGGAGTAGGTCGGCTTGCTCATAGTGCCTCGAATTTCGATGATAGTCGAGATTGTCTTATCCTCGCCCAAAATTATTTGATTTAAAAGCGGGATTTTCGAGATTATCGAGCTTGCGTCTTTGAGATATTTTAGCTCTAAATCAATATTTAGCGCGCCTGATTTTAGATTTACTTCGCCGTTTCCTGCGATATCTGCGCTCGTGCCCTCAAACTGCATTGCGTTTAGATAAATTTTATCCTCGCTACGGCGGAAGTAAATTTTGCCGTTTTTCACGCTAAATCCGCGGTCATTAAAATCCGGCGTTTTAAAAGCCAGAAGCGAAGGGACGGAGTTTAGGAAGCTAAGGAGTTTTTGATAGACGATATAATCTTTCAAAAATGTATTTTCGACCAAAATCTCCCCTCGATAGTTTCTCGGATCGATTCCGCTGGCTTTGAGCGTGAAATTTCCGCTATCGAAGCTTTGCGAGCCGATGATTTGATTCAGTTCCCTGCCACTGATATTTTGTGCGAAAATTTGAAATAGGCTTTTTTTGAAAATTAGCTTAAAATCGCCTTGCTTGAATTTCGCATTTAGGCTCATATCCTTGCCAGAAAGCGAGCCTGAATACGACACCAAGTCGATAGTTTTGTTCATATCAGTTAAAATCACAGATGAATTTGTGCCAGAAAAGTTAAATTTCGAGCGCGCAGAATTCGAACCTGAGTTAAATTCACTGGTTTGGACGCTAGTATTTATCATGATATCGAGGTCTTTGAGCGTGATATTTGTGCCAGCCTTGCCACTACTAAAACTTAGTTTGCCATTGCCCGTAGCGCCATTTAGCGAGTTTCCTGCGACCTTTAAATTTAGGCTATCGCTATTGTAATACCTGCCATTTTTTTCTATCAAACCAAAGTCAAATTTCAAATTTTTGCTAGTGATTGTGAAATTTGAAAAATCAGCCGTGCTAATGTGCGCATCACCGCCCGTGATTCCGATAGTTTTGAGGGTTTTGGAAAAATTTATTAGATCTTTTATCTGGGCCACATTTATGTCGATTTTATCGCCAAATCTCATATCCGCACCTAAAAACTGCGAGTGCAAAATCGGCGCAACCCCGCTAAAATCGAGCGTGAGATTGTCTTTGACATTTGAGAATTTTAAAATTTCATTATCCCCAGCCGTGATATTAAAGCTTTTTATCTCTCCGCTAAATTTAGCCTTTCGCGTGGTAAAATCGATAGTCCCGTCAGCCGTGGCGTTGAAAATTTCATTGCTTAGATTTGAGTTTTTGATATCAAGCTTTTTCTCCGTGATATGCACGCTAGCGTGGCTGCTTTTAAATTTCGCTTTTGAAATCATAATTTCGCCGTTTTTTAGGCTCACATTTGCATCTACGATTGCATTTTCTTTTACAGGGTTTATGTCGATTAGCACTCGTGCGTCGATTTGCTCGGCCTTGCTGACATACACTGGCTCATTTATGCCATAAAACGCCAAAATATCAATCAAATCCTTGCCGATATTTTCTTTGGTGCGTAAATCAAGCGCGACAATCGGCTCTCCGCTAAAAATTTGCTTGATTTTCACCCCAGAGCCATCAAGGCTAATGCCATTAAAGGTCGGATTGCCGATAGCTATATCTAGCGTGCCGTTTTCTAGCGTGATATCAGCACAATCAGCCAAAACTGGCGAAACTGTGCTAGCGAAGCTCACATTTAAATCCTGCGCGCTGGCTCTTGCGAAAATGCGCTTCTCATCGGCGTGGGGATCATCTAAATCAATGGCGATTTTTAGGGTGTCGATGTAGTATTTCTGCGCTACGACCAGCCCATAAATCCACTCTTTGGCGTGAGGATTGAGGCCTGTGAGCACGCCAAGCTCGTCCATAAAGCGTTTTAGGCTCGTGGCGTGGGCGTTTGAAATCTCTAAATTTAAATTTGAGCCTATATTTAGCGCAGAAATTTCGCCTGAGATTTCATGCGAAGCAAATGTGCCGTTAAAATCATAAATGCTAGATTTGAAATTTGCGCTAGCCTCGCCTTTAAGCGTGGCATTGAAGTCTTTGAGCGAGATTTCATTTACGCTTACTTTTAGTCCGTTGCTAAGCTGGCTAAGGCCTGCGTTTATGCGAAAATAGCGAGTGTCGATAAAAAATATATCATTGTGGTATAAAACCTCGATTTTATCCTCGCCAATGCGCAAATTTTGGATATTAATTTCCTCGAAAAATTTCATCGCAAGGGTAAATTTCTTGCTATATTCGATGAGTTTTTCGTTTTTTTCCCTAAGCTCGGCTGGGGTTTTTGGCGTAGGATTTGCGTCTGAGAGCTCTTTTTTGTTGATTTGCAGATCTTTTACGCGCAAGATTAGATTGTTTTCAAGCTTTAAAAAAAATCCCTCGATTTTGACGAATTTATTCTCAAATTTATCGATTTTTACCCCTGTTTTTATAAAGATAATTCCACTCATAAAAAGTAAAAGCAAAATGGTAAAAAATCCGTAGATTATCTTTCGTATCACACGCTCTCCAAACTTTTGGCTAAATAAATTTGTGCGTATAATATAAAATTTAGGCAAAATTTGGGCTTATTTTCGTATAATTTCGCAAAATTTGATTAAGGAAAATTATGCAATCTTTGGGCAGGCTTATCCGTTTTTTATCTTTTGTAGTTGAAATTTTACTAATTTTCGTAGCAGTTATTTTCTGGGATTTTCACCAAAGCGCGCAAAACCCAAAAATCGTCGCAGTAGGGCAAGGAAGCGCGGTAAAAATTTTATCATCGCTGGGGACTGGGGCGAGATTTGGCAAGACTCACGCTAGACTTCTCTCGCTTTATGGTGGCGCAAAAACCGGTGAATTGGAGCTTAGCGCGGAAAATTTACCAAAATATAGATTTTTATACGAGCTAGCTCACGCAAAGCCTGTGATGAACGAAATCAAGCTAATTCCTGGCGAGACCACGATAGTATTTTTGCAAAATTTAGCCAAATCCCGTGCGTTAAGTTTTGAAATTTTAGAGAGCGAATACAACGCAACTGCGCCGTTTTATGAGGGATTTTTGGTGCCTGAAACCTATAAAATTAATAAAAACGAAAACGAAAAAAATATCATTAAAATTTTAAGCGCGAGTGCGAATAAATTTCACGCCGAATTTAGAGAAAAACACTGCGCCGATTGCAACGATACAGCCTATAAAGAGGCGCTAATCAAGGCTTCGATTATCCAAAAAGAGGCCGCAAACGCTGATGAAATGCCAATCGTAGCCTCAGTGATTGAAAACCGCCTAAAAATCGGCATGCGACTTCAAATGGACGGCACGCTAAATTACGGGCCCTATTCGCACACTAGGGTTACGCCAGCGCGTATCCGCACCGATACTAGCCATTACAACACATACTTAAATGACGGCCTGCCACACGAGCCTGTGTGTGTGGTCTCGCCAAACGCGATAAAAGCGGTCTTTGCGCCAGCAAGCACTGAATTTTTATATTTCATGCGAAATAAAAAAACAGGCTTGCATGATTTTGCTAAATCGCAGGCCGAGCACGAGCGCAATGTCAGAGCCGCACGAAATGCAAAATAACAAAAAGGAGAGATTATGGCGATTTACTACACTTACACGGACGAATCCCCAGCCATAGCCACACACTCGCTACTACCGATAATCGAAGCGTTTTTACGCTCGGAAAATATCGAGGTGAAAATGGCTGATATTTCGCTTGCTAGCAGGGTTTTGGCGAATTTTAGCGAGTATCTAAGCGAGGAGCAAAAAACTAGCGATGATTTGGCGTTTTTGGCAAATTTGACCAAAAATAGTGACGCAAATATCATAAAACTACCAAATATTTCAGCCTCGCTTCCACAGCTTAAAGCCTGCATTAGCGAGCTTCAAGCGGGGGGTTATGCTTTGCCAAACTACCCTGATAACGCACAAAGCGACGAGGAAAAATCTATCAAAGCCCGCTATGCAAAGGTGCTAGGAAGCGCGGTAAATCCAGTCCTTCGTGAGGGCAACTCAGACAGACGCGCCGCAAAAAGCGTCAAAGACTACGCTAGGGCAAATCCTGTGTGGAGTGCCCAGTGGAGCGGGAGCGAGCAAACCTGCGTGGCGAGCATGAGCGGGGGCGATTTTTACGCTTCTGAGAAATCGAAAATTTTCGCTAATGGTGCAAATTTAAGCATAAATTTCATTTGCGCTAGTGGAGAGAAAACCTGCCTAAAAACCCTGAAAATCGAAGCTGGCGAGGTCGTAGATAGCGCGTTTATGAGCGTGAGCGAGCTTGATAATTTTATCGCTGTTAGCGCGCAAAAAGCCAAAGAAAGCGGGCTTGTGTATAGCGCGCATTTGAAGGCTACGATGATGAAGGTAAGCGATCCTGTGATTTTCGGACGATTTGTGAGCGTGCTATTTGGGGGAGTTTTCGCTGAATTTGAAGACGAGTTTAAAAGTCTTGGCATAAATGCAAACGACGGGCTAAAAGCGGTTTTTGAGAAAATAAAAAATTCGCCAAATTTCGCCCAAATAAAGGCTAAATTTGACGAAGCGTTTGCAAATTTGCCCGAAATTTATCATATCGACGAAAATACGACAAATTTCGATATGCCAAATTTGGTAATAATAGACGCCTCAATGCCTGCGATGATACGAAACGGCGGGAAGCTACGCACCAAAGGCGGGCAAATGCGCGAAGCAATGGCGGCTATCCCTGATAGAAGCTACGCTAAAATTTATGAGGCGATGATTGAGGATTTGAGGGCACATGGGTTTTTGGACCCTGCTAAAATCGGAGCCGTGGCAAATGTGGGATTAATGGCGCAAAAAGCCGAAGAATACGGCTCGCACGATAAGACCTTTATCATGGAAAATGACGGGCGTATCGAGGTTGAGAACGAAAATGGCGAAGTGGTTTTTGCGTATGATTTGCAAAAAGGCGATATTTTTCGCATGACGCAAACCAAAGAAAAAGCGATTAAAAACTGGGTAAATTTGGCGTTTTCGCGCGCTAAAATCAGTGGCGAGAAGCTGATTTTTTGGCTAGATGAGGCTAGGGCGCACGATAGAAATATAAAAGAAATTTTGTTAAACGAAATCGCTCAAAATGCCGAATTTAAGGGCGCAAATTTTGAAATTTTAGATCCGTATGAAGCTGTAATCAAGACAAACGAGATTATTCGAAGCGGGCAAAATGTCATAAGCGCGACGGGAAATATTTTGCGCGATTATTTGACCGATTTATACCCGATTTTGGAGCTTGGAAGTAGCGCGAAAATGCTCTCAATCGTGCCACTTTTGGAGGGTGGAGCGATGTTTGAGACGGGTGCTGGTGGGACTGCGCCGGATTTGGTGGCTATGATGAGGGAACAAAATCACCTTAGTTGGGATAGTTTGGGCGAGTTTATGGCGCTGTGTGAGGCACTGGAATTTGTAGCGCAAAAAGAGCAAAACAAAAAAGCAAAAACCCTAGCAAATACGCTAAATGAGGCTATTTTTAGGTATTTAAATGAAGCAAAATCCCCAAGCCGCGAAGTAGGGCAAAATGATATTCGCGCAAGCCACTATTTTTTGGCTAAATTTTGGGCGGAAGAATTGGCAAAATTCGAGCCAAAATTCGAGCAAATTTATGCAAAATTTAGCGAAAACGAGGCGGAAATTTTAGATGAATTAAACGCGGGGCAGGGCAAAGGCGTGGATTTTGGCGGATATTTTATGCTAGAATTTGACAAAATGCAAAAAATCATGCGCCCAAGCAAAATTTTAAACAAAATCATAGAGGAAATTTAATGAAAATAGCAATAATCGGAGCTGGAAATATCGGCGCAAATGTCGCAAACAATGTGATTGTAAATGAAAATTTAGCCAAATCTATCAGCGAAATCGCGCTTGTGGATATCGCAGAAAATATCGCGCGTGGTAAGGCGCTGGATTTGGCGCATTTAGCGAGCCTTTGCGAGTGCGATGTGAAAGTGCGCGCTGGAAGCGAGCCGGAGCTTTTAGAGGGCGCAGATATCGTCGTAATCACGGCTGGGCTTACGCGAAAAGCGGGGCAAAGCAGGGAAGATTTGCTTAAATCAAATGCCAAAATCGTGAGCGAGTGCGCGAGGAACACAGCTAAATTCGCCCCTAATGCGATAATCATCATCGTAACAAATCCGCTTGATTTAATGGTTTTGTGCGCGCAAAAAGCAAGCAATTTTGCACCTAGTCGCGTTATCGGCATGGCTGGCGAGCTAGATAGCGCGAGGCTGAAATTTGAGATTGCGAAATTTAGCAGGGATAAAATTTCGGCTCTAAATGCCCCAGTGGTAGGCACTCACAACGATGAAATGGTGATTTTAAAGGACGAGATAAACGCTAAAATTTCAGCCACTGATTTAAACACTGCCTCGCAAAATACCCTAAATAGTGGCAAAAGCGTCGTTAGCCTGCTTGGCACTTCGGCGTATTTTGCCCCTGCTGGCGGTATCGTAAAAATCATAAAAAGCATAATCGCAGATGATAACAAAACCCTAATTTGCTCTGTGGTAGATGAAAATGGCGTGCCATTTGGCAGGTTTGTGAGTATCGGCAAAAACGGCGCAACACCCCTAGAATTCGAGTATCCGTTGGAATTTAAGAAAAAATACAACAAAATGGGGCAAAGCATAAGAGAACTTGAATTTTAAATTCGCGGCAAATTTGCAAAAACGCAAATTTGCCTAAATTTCAAAACGCCCTAACTATCATTTTGCGATACTCGCTAAGCTTCTTTTCATCGCTGTTTTGCATAAATTCTTTAATGTAAGCTAGCAAATTTTCCTTTTCGCGCGGAATTTCGCATTTGACATGAAAGAGATTTGAGCCGTGCTCGTTCATAAAAATCGTATCATTATCCAAGCAACGGATAAATTCGTAAATCTCTTCTAGCTTTTCCATTTCGCTCGATTGCGTGTAAAGCCCCTTTTGCATAGCGCGGTAAAGTGGCGTGCCGGGCACCACGGTGAGCATTGAGGTATTTATCATGCTAGGGTGCAAGCCAGAGTAGAGTTTGGCGGTGAGTCTGGCGTTAGCTAGTCCGTAGTCGTGCCCGCCAGCGCCGTTTAGGAAATTTACGACATATTTAAATCCCGCAGCGTCAAGCTTTTCTAAAACCTCCCTTGCTTGTGCGCTCGTGTAGCCTTTGTTTGTTTTTTTGAGCACGATATCATCGCCGGATTCGACGCCGATGTATGGGTTGGCAAACCCTGCGGCGGCTAAATTTCGAATCTGCTCGGCGCTTTTGTCGTGGAAATTATCGATTCTAGCGTATCCGCCGATACTTTCCACGCTTGGGACATATTTGTGAAGCAATTCGGCGACTCTCATTAGCGTATCGTAACTAGCCGCAAAGCCGTCTGCGCCTTGCAAAAATATCCGTTTTGGTGCGCCAAAAACGCTTGGGATTTCTTTGATATCAGCTTCGATTTCACTTAGGGGCGAAGTTTGAAATTTTTGATCCTTAAAATATGTGCAAAACAGGCAGTGGTTGTGTGAGCAACCAATCGTAGTCTGCAAATACCCGTCTGCGCTCTCGTATGGTGGGCGGGTTATTCCACTTGCAAAATTCATTTTCTCTCCTTTATAAACTTCCGCTAATCGACACTCTGTTTAAATTTTTCTCGCCGATAGTTTTGATTGCAAAGTCGAGTTTGCTTAGCATTTTTTCTTTGTGAGTGTTAAGCATGCCGTCAATTCTCACGCTATCAAACGGGTGCAATGCCCAAAAATATGTGCCTTCAAGCTCCAAATTTGCGATAAACTCGCGCTCTTCTTCTAAAATTTCCTTTTCGCTAGCTGGGATAAATTCGCCGTTTAAAATTTGCTCATTTAGCCTCGTATCTTTAAACGCGCTCATTGTGTTTAGTAAAATTTTACTTGGTTTGATTTCGTTTTCTAACCTCGCCATTGCCCGTGCAGACTCGCTTGCCATGCCATGCCCAGCCGTGCCAAGCATAAGCAAATCACAATGTGAAATGCCGATTTTATTTAGCCTTAGGCACTGAGTTTTGCTATCATCTGCGTCGTAACCTTTGCCTAAATTTCGCATTACGGCGTTAAGACCGCTTTCTATGCCGATGTATAAATCATCTACGCCAGCCTCTTTTAGCGCGATTAATTCCTCGTCGCTTTTGGCGGCGATGTTATCGATCCTAGCATACATTGTGATAGTTTTGATATTTGGCAAATATTTTTTGATTAGCTCGATTCGTGCTAAAAGTTTTTTCGTTCCTAGCGCAAATGGATCGCCACCTACTAGGTAAATGCGCGTCGCTTCCCTCGCGTATGAGCCGTGAAATTTGACGATTTCGGCTAAAAATTCCTCGACCTGCGCAAGGCTTAGCATACGAAATTTCACATTTGCATACATATTGCAATACGAGCAAGAGTTGTGCGAGCAACCCTCTGTAATGGGGAGCAAAAGGGTGTTTGCCTCCACTGGTGGGCGGTAGATTGTGCCGTTGTAGTTCATTTTTTCTCCTTATTTTTAAAATTCGATATTTTTATGATTTTCGAAATGTAAATTTAAAAAAAGTAAAATTTGAAAATTTATAAAATTTGGGTTACAACTCTTTGATTATATAGCTAGCTAGCTCTTTTATCGCCTCTTCGTTTCTGCGATAATATGTCCATTTGCCGTGTCTTTCGCAGAGCAAAAGCCCAGCTCTTTGGAGCATATCGAGGTAGTTTGACACAGTAGAGGGCGACAGACCTGCCTTTTCTTGGATACTGCTGACGCACACGCCACCTTTTAGATCGACTACTTCGCCAAGCGAACTACCTTGTGGCGGGAAATTCGCGTCTGGGTTTTTGAGCCAGTTAAGGATATTTAGTCTAGTTTCGTTGTTTAGTGCTTTGCAAATTTCAATTACATCAATTTTCATTTTTTACCTTTTTTAAAATCGCGAGATTTTATCATACATTTCGATAATTGTCAATATATCAAAATATCTCAAATTTTAAAATTTTATTCTTCTGGGTTGATTTCGACTATTTTATTTAGGACATATTGTTCTAAATCTCGTTTGGCGATATCGTTTTTAAGGGCTTCGTTGTAGATTTTTTCGACAGGTTTGGAGTATTTTTCGTATGGAAAATACAAAAAGTGATTTGCCCAAGCTTTTTGGATTAAATTTTTAGTGATTTCCTTGCGTCCCCATGCCTTAAAGCAGTCAAATCCGATAAAGACAGCAGAGGTCAGCAAAATAGTAAAAAGTATGGAAAAGTGAAAGTCGATTTTGGTAAAAAGCAGGTGAGTAATGCCTATGGCAAACATCACGAAAACAAAGGCAAATGTCCCAAAAATCGCATACGAGCGACCATAATTAAATCTGAAATTTAGCTTAGCGGGATCTACTAGCATACCGTCGTTAAACTCAGCGTTTGCCTCCAATAAATCGCGGAAAAGCACAGGTTTATCCGAGATATGAAACATAATATTTAAAATTTTGTCTTTGCAGTTTTTATTCATCTTTTTTCCTTGTCAAATTTGGCGCCATTATATCTGAATTTTAATTTTTATAAGATAAAATCACCTTTTAAATTTAAGGAGAGCGTAATGTTTGAGATAGCTAATATGAATAACGATGATTTTGTCTATATCAATGGTGAAATCGTGCGCGCCAAAGACGCTGCGATAAGCCCATTTGACCGCGGTTTCATGCTAGGGGACGGCATTTATGAGGCTGCACCTGTGGTAAATGGCAAAATTTGCGATAAAGCCGATTTCTGGGAGAGATTTGAAAATTCTGTCGCACAAATCGAGCTTAAAATCCCATATACTCACGAAGAATACGAGGCGTTTTTAAACGAAGTCATCGCCAAAAACGCTGTCAAAGAGGGCGTGGTTTATACGCAAATCACTCGTGGTGCGGCGTTTAGAGACTTCGACTATACTAATACGAAGCCGACCGTGTTTGCTTATGCTTTTTCGAAAGTGATTTTCGATAATCCCCTTGGCACCAAAGGTATCGAAATCGTAAGCCTGCCTGAGATTCGCTGGCATAGACGCGATATCAAATCAATCTCGCTTCTAGCGCAGTGTATCTCAAAGCACCTAGCGCACAAGGCTGGGGCTTTCGAGTGCTTTTTGGTAGAAGACGGCTTGGTGACTGAGTGTTCGAGTTCGAGCGCGTTTATCATAAAAGACGGCGTTTTGATTACCAGGCCGCTATCGCACGACATTTTGCCGGGCATTAGACGCAAGGTGATTTTGGGCTTTGCGGGCGAGCTTGGGCTAAAAGTCGAGCAAAGGGCGTTTAGTATGGAGGAAGTCTATGGTGCGGACGAGGTTTTTATCAGCGCAGCTTCTTTGATGGCGATCCCTGTCATCA
This sequence comes from Campylobacter sp. JMF_06 NA1, assembly GCF_027737785.1. Lineage (NCBI taxonomy): Bacteria > Pseudomonadati > Campylobacterota > Epsilonproteobacteria > Campylobacterales > Campylobacteraceae > Campylobacter > Campylobacter sp. JMF_06 NA1. The sequence continues at coordinate 464,269 of NZ_JAOVUA010000001.1, read as the reverse complement.
AAGCCGACGGCAAGCCGATAAATGGCGGCAAAATCGGCAAATTTACCCCGCTAATTCGCGAGCGCTACGCCAAACACCTAAAAGAACAAGCTGGGCTTTTATAATTTTGCTTTGAAATTTTGCTCGAATTTGCTCTGAATTCGGGCAAAATTTGGAAAATTTAATCAAATTTTTAAAATTCAAAATTTTAAAATTTCGCTTCGCAACCCAGAAATACTGCGCCTGGAATTTTGCTTTTTGATTTTGTTTGATTTTGCGTTAAATTTGTGGCAAAATTTGATTATAAATTTTAAAAAATTTTATTAATTTTCAAATTTACATACGCTTTTTATCTTATCATTTATAGCTTCTGAAATTGTGTTATCAATGGTAATATTTATTTTTTTTAATTTTTCTCTATTTTCTAAAAACCAATTTCTACTTACAATGTAATCATATAAATATCTGTTTTTAGTCTTATCACAAAAATTTTCTATTTCTAAATGCCTATTTGTAGATATTTGCCAATATAAAATTTGCTGTGCTAATTCCTGCAATCTCCTATTTATAGAGTATTCGGCAGATTCTGTGGCGTTAGTTTTTATATAAAATTTTTGATAATTTTTAAAATAAAAACTATCCATATATTTTATGTAATCATATAACTTAATAAGTCGTTCGTGTTTCTCGGTGTCTTTAAACATTTCTGCTGTATCTAAAAATGTTAAATCTGTTTTGTAATCATTTGAATTATTGGTAGAATTTTTTGTATCTGTTTTTTCTTGGTTTGGTAAATTGTAAAATATCATTTTTTTGTCAAAATAATTTTTTGGATTTTTAGCCCAATATGCAGAGAAATTTGACACAAAAGCCATAGATAAATTATTAAAAGCCGAATATCTAATCTCTTGAAATTCTTTGTCTTTGGCTTCATATTTAACCAAATTTTCTATACTTTGCCAAGCTTTTTCATTAAATTCCATAACTTCGCTAAAAGAATATTTTCCATTGCCATACAAAATTACATTTTTTGTAGAATTAATAATTAAAAGTCTAAATCTAAATACATACCAATCCAAATATTTCTCGGCATCATCGTCTGGCAAATTTGCTTTCCATTTTTCTACAAAATAATCTTGTGCCTTTAAAATAGGCTTCATTATAAAGCTTTTTTCATCAATAAACGGGAGTTTTGTAAGATAATTTCCATAAACTAACATAAAATTTGCAGGTATTAGCCACTCTTTGGCTTTTGGATATGGTTGGTCTTTATACAGCCAAGTATTTCTTTGCGATATATACATACCGATATGACCGATAATCAAAGCAATTAAAACAATAGCCAATATTTTTTTAAATTTGCTAGATTTTTTATTATGGAGTTTCGGTTCGTTTTGATTTTCCGAATTTTCTTTTAACTTTTCCAAATTTAATCCTTTTTATAAAATTCTTTTGCAAATTCATTTTAGGTCGTATCGTTTAGACACGATACGAAATTCCGTTTTTAAATTCACAAATTTAAACTCAAATTTGATAGTTTGAATTTAAAATTATAAACAAGTCCCAAGTCTTGTAGGGTGGGTATCCTTGCCGCCATAAAGATTAAAAACAATAAATCTAATGCAAAATTTCACAAAATTTGATTATAAATTTTAAAAAATTCATTTTCTTCGTAAAATTTCACCACGGCTTTGTCGATTTTGACTATGCGCGAAAGGTAGGCGTAAAGACCTTCTTTGCGCGTGTAGAGGATTTTTAAGCCATTTAGGCTCGTGGCGCGTGAGAGCGCGACATAGAGTTGGCCGTTGGCAAAAATCCTATCGATATCGCAGGCTAGGTTTTCGATACTCATGCCTTGGGATTTGTGGATTGTGATCGCGTAGGCGAGTTTTAGCGGGAATTGATAATACCGCGCGATTAAAAAATCGCTCGCCTCGTCCTCGTCCGCTCTAATCTCGCTGTAATCATACCCCGCGCGCTCGACTCGCACGAAGGCGCCTGATTTTTTGCGCACTACGATAGATTCGATTTCGCCAAAGCCGTTTAGCTCGATATTTTCTACCACGCCACTTTCGCCGTTGTAAAACTCGCCTGATTTATTCATCGTAAAAAGCACTTTTGCGCCGACTTTTAGGCGCAGGGATTGGCTTAAATTTAGCGAATTTAGCCATTTTGAAATTTTATTATCATCGTAAGAGTTTTCGTGGATTTCGCACAGCCCCTCGCATAGATACAGCCTCGAATCTAGCGCGGCTAGCCTAGCTTCGTTTATCGCATCAACCTCGGCATTTCGCCCAGAGATTATGGTCGCATTATCGTCTAAACTCTCACGCGGAGTGATTAAATTCTCCAAAAATTTTGCTAAATTTTCGCTAATTTTGCCAAGCCTGATTTGCGATAAAATTTCATACAAACTCTCATCGTCCGTGCGCTTAGAACCTAGCATTTCTATGTAGAAAAACTTCATTTGCTCCCATGCGTGCGTGCCAAAGGCATACTCGCTCATACGCAAAAGTGAGCCTTGTTTGCTAGCACTTAGCTCGTCTTTTTTGACGACTGGCGGGAGCTGATAAAAATCGCCCGTTACTAGCAAATGGCCACTAAATTTGGACTTTACGAGGCGGTATTCGATCATCTCAAAGACATCGGCGCCGACCATTGAAATCTCATCAAGCACGATTAAATCAGTAATTGCGAGAATTTTGTTGAGTTCAGTTATTTTGGCTTTTTGCGAGCGGTCTAATTTTTTGAGCTCTTTAAAATTTTTACTAATGCCAAATTTAAAAAAACTATGCAAGGTTACACCGCCGATTTCTACGGCACTAATGCCGGTTGAGCCTAGCACGATGACGATTTTGCCGTGAGTGCGAAACTCTTCGATGACGCCTTTGACGACATAGCTTTTGCCTACACCGCCACCGCCTGTGATAAATACATTTTGTGATTTGAGCTTTTGTGATACGAAATTAATCAAATTTTATCCTGTTTTTTGGCAAAATTATAGCCAAAAATTTTTAAAGGTAGCAGTTTTGAGAAGGCAAATTTTAATATTTATAACATTTATGTGGATTTTGGCTGGTTGTGCCTCGCACACGCCACAAAAATCCAAATTTATCCCTGAAAATCCAGAGGTTTTGGCATTGGAATTTGAGCAAAGTGCGGAAATTTTGCCGCCTGTGAGCGCCGAAAGTAGGGCAAGTGGGGAGAATTTTAAGGAAAGGTATTTTCGTGTTTGGGACGCTGAAAAAATCACCGCTAGCCCAAAGGACGCATTTTGGGGGCTAAACTACGCTAAGGGCAGGCATTTTGATTTGCAAGGAAATATCTACCCACAAGCCGTGTATGATGCCATGCACGAAAATGCGAACAAAAAAGCCCTTGGTAGCGTAAATACCCCAGCAATCACCATAAAAAACACGCTTTTGCGAAATATCCCAAGCGATATGCCGATTTTCGGCGATCCTAGCGAGCCGGGCGAGGGCGAGCCTTTTGATTATGCGGCAAATTCGGCTCTTGGCGTGGGATACCCGCTTTTTATCTCGCATTTTAGCAAAGACGGCGTCTGGGCGTTCGTGCAAAATGACGGCGTGTGGGGCTGGGTGAAGGCTAGCGATATCCAAGAAATGGGGATAAACGGCGCTAGCGCGTATAAAAATTCGAAATTTATAGCGATTTTGCAGGATAATGCGCCGATTTTTGACGAGAATAGGCGCGAAATTTTTAGAGCGCGCACGGGGACGATTTTGCCGTATGATTTCGCTGGTGGTGGGCTATATGGTGGCAAGATGATTAGCAAAGAGGGCGTAAGAGCGTATTTTGTGGAGGATAAATTTGCCAGAATTTGGCCAGCTGAGCTAAATAGCGAAAACGCAAGACTAATCAGCGCAAGCTTGATAGGGCAAAAATATGGCTGGGGCGGATACAAACTACTGCGCGATTGCTCGCTACTGACAAAGGATTTTTTGGCAAATTTTGGGCTTTGGCTCCCAAGGAATTCAAAGGCGCAATCAAAGCGCGGAAGGACATTTTCGCTAGCAAATTTGAGTGCGAGCGAGAAGCTAAATTTGATCAAAACACACGCCAAACCTTATGCGAGCGTGATTTATATGCCAGGGCATGTAATGCTCTATGTAGGCGAGATAGAGGGCGCACCAGCCGTGCTTCACAATGTCTGGGGGCTAAGGCGTATGAATAAAGAGCGCGCGGTGATTGGCAAAACGGCGATTACCTCGCTAAGCATAGGCGAGGATAGGGCTGATATCGCAGAAGATAGATTGCTAATCTCGCGTATTAGCGCATTTAGCGTGCTTAGCGAAGATGAGGGGCTAAGCATACGAGAACTTTTTGGACTAGAAAAATGAGATCGAAACTTTACAACGACAATCTTTTAATCGAAGCCCAAACCCATATTGATAGACTTCATCTAAATATCGCGTGGGAGCGGTTTTGTGAATTTTACAAAAAGGCTGGCGCGATACGCAAAAACGATGAGTATTTGCTAGGGCTTTTTGGGGCGTGTTTGGGATATCTGCCTGATGAGGGTATGAAATTTATGGACTATGGCGCGCATATCATAGATGAGGGCAAGGTCATAGGGATAATCGAAATTTTAAACGAAGCAAACCCTGATAAAAATTTGGTTATTCCAAGGGCGTTTGCTAGGCTTGGCGAGCACGAGGAGGCTAGATATCTCATCATCACGGATAAAAAAATTTTGAGATTTTACCTAGATTACGAAGCGCAGTGGCAGAGCTTTTATTTTGAAGATTTGGATTTTTTGGAATTTTGCAAATTTTACGCACTGCTAAATTACAACGCCCTAAAATCCGGTATCCCAGTGACGATGAGGGAGCGCACGGCGTATCGCGAACAAGACATTTCTAGCAAACTTTACCGAAATTTTAAAATTTTTCGTATGTCGCTTTTCGAGGATATGTGTATCCAAAACGAGAGCTTAAATCATCTTTTGCTAAGCGAGGCGTTAAATAAGCTTTGCGATAGGATAATTTTCGCGATTTATGCTTCGCATAACGAGCTTTTGCCAAGTGGAGCGCTAGAAAGCGTGCAAACATACGACGAGCTTAAAAGCCTTTTTGCACTTATTCACACGGGGGACGATGAGCGTGGCGTGGTGAAATTTAATGGCGATTTGTTTGCGCCTGATTTGCTTTTAGATAATCTTAAAATTAGCGATTTGGCATTGGAGTTAAATTTGATTTCCAAATACGATTACAAACTCGATGTTACGCCAGATATGCTCTCATACATACTATCGCAAATTTACAATTTCGAAGAAATTTTTCAAAAGAACTGAATTTTAAAATTTAAAATTTCTTGCAGAATAAATTCTGCAAGAAATTAGTATTAGATTAAGGCAGGAGCTACTAAGAAGCCTAACGCTACTGATAGCGCGACCATGATAGTTCCTGGGATGAAGAAGCTGTGATTGAATACATATTTTCCAACTCTTGTTGTGCCTGTATCGTCCATAGCGATAGCACCCAAAGTCGTAGGATATGTAGGTAATACGAAAAGACCTGATACAGCAGCAAAAGAAGCAACCAAAACCCAAACTTGTCCAGCTGTTTCTGGGCTAGTCATACCAAGTGCTAATGCAACTGCTGGCATCATAACTTTTGTAGTTGCAGCTTGTGAATATAGCAAGCAGCTTAGGAAATATAAAACGATAGCTAGAACAAATGGATAGTTGCTAACGATATTTTTCGCTACATCTTTGAAAAGATCGATGTGACCATTAACAAATGTAGTTCCAAGCCATGCGATACCTACGACGCAGATACAAGCGCTCATACCGCTTTGGAAAGTGTTTGCTTGTAATAGTTTGCCTGTATCGACTTTGCATAAAACTGTGATAAAAAAGCCGATTGTAAGCATAAAGCTAATAATAGCAGCGTCGCGAGATAGGATTGGTTTTTCGACCAAACCAACGCTTTTTGAGATAGCAAGAGCGTAAGCAACGACAATCAAAACACCGATAGCAAAAATTGCAACTGAGCGTTTTGCAAATGGTTTTGGCTCAGCGTATTCTGTAACTTTAACCTCTGAAACTAAACCTTTTGCTAGTCTTTCTTGATAGATTGGATCTGATGAAAGGTCTAGTTTGAAAAATGTATTTACAAGAACCGCTGTAATAATCATAGCAACAAATGTTGTTGAAATACAAATGAAAAGTAGTTTTGGATAGCTTACACCTAGTGGCTCAACAACACCTGTCATAGCTACGAACGCAGCTGAAATAGGTGAAGCTGTAATAGCGACTTGGCTTGATACAACTGAAAGCGCTAGTGGTGCGCTTGGTTTGATGTTTTGACCCTTAGCAACTTCTACGATAACTGGAATCATAGAAAACGCAGTGTGACCAGTACCAGCTAGGATTGTTAGCATATAAGTAACAGCCGGAGCTAGGATATTGATTTGTTTTGGGTGTTTGCGCAAAATTCTAGACGCAATCTGAACCAAATAATCCAAACCACCTGCAACTTGCATAGCAGCAATCGCTGAAATAACTGATGCGATGATCAAAATAACATCTACTGGAATATCTTTGAATTCCACCTTCATACCGATAATCGCCATAACGACGATACCTAAACCGCCGGCGTATCCGACGCCCATGCCGCCTAAGCGAACGCCTAGGTAAATACCAGCTAGCAATACGGCTAGTTGGACAAATAGCATAATATCCATGCAAGACTCCTTTGAAAATTCACACTCTAAATTTAGGGTAGGTCAAAATTTGACCTACCACGATAAAATTTATTTACCTGTTTTTTTCATGCCAGGATTTAGCATGTTTTTAGGATCTAAAATTTTATCGATTTCTTCTTTTGTTAAATAACCGCGCTCTAAGCAGATATCGCCGACTGCTTTACCAGTTTGGAGAGCCTCTTTTGCGATACTTGCTGATTTTTCATAACCTAAAATTGGGTTAAATGCAGTTACGATACCGACTGAGTTTAGCACTGATTTTAAGCAAGCTTCTGGATTTGCAGTTAGTTTTTTGATAGCTTTGTCGCTTAGTGTTTTAACTGCGTTTTCCAAGATTACGATTGAGTTGAATAGATTATAAGCAATGCCTGGTTCGAAAGCGTTTAGTTCGAAATCGCCTCTTTCAGAGCATAGCATGATAGATACATCATTGCCGATGACTTCGTAGCATGCCTCGCCTACAACTTCGCAAATTACAGGATTTACCTTACCTGGCATGATTGAGCTACCTGGTTGCATTTGTGGTAGGTTGATTTCGCCTAGACCGCATCTTGGGCCTGAATTCATTAGGCGTAAGTCGTTGATGATTTTGCTGATTCTTACAGCAGCTGTTTTTAGTGCGCCAGATACATGCACGAAATCGCCTGTATCTTGTGTAGCTGCGATGAAATCCTCAGCTGGTTTGAACTCAACGCCAGTGATTTGGCTTAGGTGTTTTTCTACTACAAATTTATAATCTGGGTGGCAGTTGATACCTGTGCCGATCGCAGTTGCGCCCATATTTAAAAAGCTCATTGACTCTCTTGCAGCTTTGATTTTTGCTATATCGCTTTTAATGTAGCTTGCAAAAGCGTGGAAGGTGTTGCCAAGTGTAGTTGGGACAGCGTCTTCAAGCTCTGTTCTACCCATTTTGATGATATCTTTGAAAGCCTCAGCTTTTTTCTCTAATTCGCCTTTTAGCTCTTCCATAGCAGCTAGCAAATCTGTAAGTTTAGCGTAAGCTGCGACTTTGATTGAGCTAGGGTATGTATCGTTTGTGCTTTGGCCTAGGTTTGTGTGATCGTTTGGATGAATGAATTGATATTCGCCTTTGGCATGACCTTGAATTTCAAGAGCGACATTTGTCAAAACCTCATTGACATTCATATTTGTGCTAGTTCCTGCGCCACCTTGGATCATATCTACTACGAATTGATCTGCGAATTCGCCTGCGATAACCTTGTCGCAAGCTGCTACAAGTGCATCAGCAATCTCTGGTTTTAAAACGCCCAATTCTTTGTTTGAAAGTGCTGCTGCTTTTTTGATTTGTGCAAATGCTTTTACAAAAAATGGATAATCGCCAAGTTTGCGACCTGTCATTTTGAAGTTGTCCAAAGCTCTGAAAGTCTGAACGCCATAGTATTTGTCGTTAGGAATTTCAAGCTCACCTATAAAATCGTGTTCTTTTCTAGTTTCCATCACTAGTCCTTTCTGAAAGAATTTGTGTGATTGTATAACCAAATACCTAAAAACAATCTTAAATTTTCGTTAAAATGTTACTTTAAATTCAAAATTTTATAATTATTCGTTTTATTTTAAGATTTTATTAAATTTGGCGATTTTTTCGCTTGATATGAAGTATGTAAATTACAGAAAGAAGTAGGACAAATCCCAATAAAAGAAGCGTGATTATATGCAATTTTTCCTTAATTAATTCTTGATTTTCGCCGATAAAATATCCAAGTAGCATTAAAATCAACACCCAAATCCCAGCACCAAGTGCTGTAAATGTGCAAAATCGCGCTAAATTCATCTTTGCAAGACCTGCCGGCAGGCTGATGTATTGGCGGATACCTGGGATTAGTCTGCAATTAAATGTAGAAATTTCGCCGTGTTTGTTGAAAAATGCTTCAAATTTGGCGAATTTTTCGTTTGTTACGCCGATAAATTTGCCAAATTTATCGATAAATTTGCGCCCGAAAAAATAGCACAAATAGTAGTTAAACACAGCCCCAGCCACGCTCCCAGCTAACCCGCATGCAAATGCTATGGCAAAGCTCATTTCGCCCTTGCTAGCGAGGTATCCTGCTGGAATCATCACGACTTCGCTTGGAAATGGGAAAAAACTGCTTTCTAAAAACATCATCGCAAAAATGCCGAAATATCCCCATGCTGCGACGAATTCTACGATAAAATTTACGATTGATGTAAGCACGAATTTCCCTTAAATTTGAAATTTAGAATTTGCGCGAAACTTAAATTTTATTAAATTTCGCGCATTAAATTAAAATTTTTATTTTGCGTATTCTACTGTCTGTTTGCTAAATAGCTCGTTTGCGATATCATCGATTTTTTTGTTTAGTTTGCTTGGCGCAATTTGAGCTTTTATCATCTCTTTTACTTTGTCGAATTCCACAGGAGCAGCCTCTTTTAAATCCTCTTTGTAGATGACATGATAGCCAAATTGAGTTTTCACAGGAGTTTTGCTAATCTCGCCTTTATTTAGCGCCCACGCAGCCTCTTCGAACTCGCTTACCATCATACCTTTGCCAAATGAGCCCAAATCGCCGCCGTTTTCTTTGGCGCTTGGATCTGTTGAAATTTCTTTGGCAAGTTTGTTAAATTCGGCTTTTAATTTGTCTTTGCTGACTTTTTCTAGCTTAGCGATAGCGTCTTTTGCCTCTTTTTCATCTTTTAGCAAAATGTGGCTAGCTACGACGCTTTCTGGTTGCATGAAGCTGTCTTTGTTGTCATCATAGATTTTTTTGGCCTCTTCGTCGGTTACTTTGACATCTTTTGTTTGCTCTTGTTGCCACAAAGCAAAGGCGATTTCATCTTTTGCAAGTTCGACTTGTTTTTTGTATTCTTCGCCATTTACGATACCGCTTTTTTTGGCCTCGGCAATCATAAGTTTAAATTTAATCATTTGATCGATTAGTTGTTTTTTGTCCTCATCGCTTGGGGTAGCGTGTGGGTTTTGAGCGAAAACTGGTGCGATATCCTCGTCTGTAACCGTGATATCTGTGCCTTTGACACTAGCTAGCACGCCAGCATTTAGCGAAAGCGCCATAGCGGCGACGAAACTGATTGATAAGAATTTTTTCATTTTTTTCCTTTTTTGAAAATTTTTGCGCGCATTATAAAAAAAGATTGTAAATATATGCGTAATATGATAAAAAATGCGAAATTTAGCCTACGAATTCGTAGGCTAAATTTGGATTAAAACGACGGAACAATCGCGCCTTTGTATTTTTCCTCGATAAATTTTTTCACACTTTCGCTTTGAAGTGCGCTATCAAGAGCTTTGATTTTTGGTAGGTTTTCATTGCCTTCTTTGACGACGACGATGTTTGTGTATGGGTTGCCGACTGCTTTTTCGATGAAAAGCGAGTCTTTAACTGGGTTTAAATCCGCGTTGAAAGCGAAATTTGAGTTGATTACAGCGATATCGACATCATCAAGTGTGCGAGGCAAATTTGGACCTTCAAGCTCTAAAATTTGGATATTTTTAGGATTTTTGGTTACATCTAGGGCTGTGCGGAGCTCTACATCTTTATTAACCTCGATTAACCCTGCATCCGCAAGCACATCAAGTGCGCGAGATTCGTTTGTAGGGTCGTTTGGCACAGCTACTTTGGCGCCGTCTTTTAGGTCTTTTAGATCTGTGATTTTTTTGCTATAAATTCCCATCGGTTCTAAATGCACGCCAACTGTTGTTTTGAGTTTTGTGCCATTTTTGGCGTTAAATTCCACTAAATATGGCTCGTGTTGGAAATAGTTCGCATCCACGCTGCCGTCATCTGTGGCTAAATTTGGAGTAACATAGTCGTTGAAAACTTTGACTTCGAGCTCGTATCCAGCGGCTTTTAGCTCTGGTGCGATATGCTCTAAAATTTCAGCATGTGGCACAGGAGTAGCTGCGACAACTAATTTTTCTGCCAAGGCAAAACTTACAACGCTTGCACTAAGAAGTGTAGTTAGAAATAATTTTTTCATTTCTTTCCTTTGATGAGAATTTAAAAAGGGCGATTTTATCATAAAATTTGGGCGCAAAACACAACAATTATTAAATTTATATGTAAATTTGTATTTGAAATTTCACTTCTAAATAATAATTTTTATTAAGTAGAGTTTAATGAGCTTTTGGTTATCATAAATTTTGAATTTTTGATAAAGGAGAGAGTATGAGACAATACGAAACATACAAATGCGACAAATGTGGCTGTGAAGTCGAAGTGCAAAAAGTAGGTGAGGGCGCAGTTTTGACATGCTGTGGAGAGCCGATGAAATGTATCACTGAGGATTTGACGCAGGTGAATTTGATGAAGGCGTTTGCTGGCGAATCACAAGCTAGAAACAAATACGATCTTTACGGCGATTTAGCCAAAGAAGCTGGTTTTCACGCTATCGCGCGCCACTTTTACGAAGCGGCTGAAAATGAAAAATGGCACGCAAGAGCCGAGCTAAAAGCTCACCACGCAGCAGCTGGGATTCCACTAGATAAAATGGATAAAAACCTAATCGACGCCGCGGCTGGCGAGAGATACGAGCATGAGAGCATGTATCCTGCGTTTGCTCAAATCGCGACAGAAGAGGGTAAAAAAGAGGTCGCAAGGCTATTTAACGCTATCGGCAAGGTCGAAGTCGAGCATGAGCGCGAATACAACGAGCTTCAAAAAATCTTGCTTGAAGAGGGATTTTTCGAGAGTTTTGATGAGGAAGTTTGGGTTTGCGAAGTTTGCGGTCATGTCCATCGTGGCAAAAAAGCCCCAGGTGCATGCCCACTATGCAAGGCTCCAAAAGAGTATTTCAAAAAACAAAGACTAGTTTAACCCCTAAAATTCTGACGCTTCTTTGGCGTCAGAATTACCAAATTTTACTCAAAATTTCACTATAATTCGCCCTAAATTTTACAAAAGGAAATTTATGCAAAAACTGCTTTTTTGTGCGATTTTTGGTGCAGTATTAGCGCAGGCAAACTTCCTTGATGAGGACATTAGGCTCTGCGATGAGGGTAGGGCTAGCAGTTGCGATTTTCTTATCAACTACTACAAAAGCGCCGAGCAAGAAAAGCACCGCAAAGCTTATGAAATCATCGCCAAACTATGTCTAAATGGCGATGATAGCAAGTGTGAAATCATCCGCTCTGAGGAATTTTTTGGCGGTGATCGCAAGCGTTATGCCGAAATTTTGGAGAAAAGTTGCGATGATAAAAACATCAAAAGTTGCCTGTTTTTATTAGAGGATTATCCGATGTGGTCGGACCCCGCACCAAGGGTGCAAAGCGTGTATGATAGGCTGTGCAAATTCGGTGCGCTGCAAGATTGCGATAAACAAAACCTCGATTTTAGCGATGTTAGGGACTTGCGCAAAGCTCACGATATCGCAAGAGCTGCAAGAAAGCTAGAAACGCTTCCAAAAGAGCTGAAAAAATCTGCCCAAAACAAGCTTGACGCCGCAAAATTTGATGATATGATTGGGGCTGAAAATTTCGCTAGCGAGGAAAATTTGGCGCGAGTAAAGCAAAAATGCAAGGAGAAAAACAGCTCTTATTGCGCACTTTTGGGCTATTTTTATGAGGTGCGCGCCAAGGCTAGCACTGATAGCGATGATGATTTTTACGAGTTTAACGACGCTTCGATGAAATTCTACAAAAAAGCCTGCGAGTATGGGGAGTGGAACGATTGGGATACGGGGCATTATTGCAGGGGATACGGCGGGGCTATATTTTATCGCCGTATGCGTGCAGGAGAGTGAAAGCTAGGCAAAATTCGGCGAAATTTTGATTTTGCCAAATTTTGTTTTTTAAATTTTGCAAAATTCTAAAATTCCGCTTATGCAACTTTAAAATACTGTGCCGAAATTTTGCTTTTTATTTTGAAAGGAAAATTTTGCTTTCAACTCTCATTGCGAGGCGATGAAATCTCCGTGGTAATCTAGGGAATACCAAAAATTTTAAAATATAAAATTTAATTAGAATTTCAAATTTTTGATTATTAAGCCAAAATTTGCATTTTAAATTTCAAAATTCTTTGGAATTTTACTAGATTGCTTCGTCGCTTTGCTCATCGCAATGACATTTTGGGCGAAATTTCGGCACAGTATCAGAGATTGCACTCAGCGAATTTTGCATAAAATTTCAGACGCAGTATCTGCAAAAAAACAAAATTTGCCAAATTTTACTCTCTTGTAAAAACTCTGATATTATCCGCAAATCCGCTATCTTGCACTATTTTAAGATTTTCATTTAGTTTGGATACGACCAAATCGTGGTGAGATTGCACGACATAGCGAGCCTCTTGCGGGCAGAGTTTTTTCCAAATTTCATAGCGTTCGTTGCAAGATTTCCAGCTAAGCTCGCCGTCGCAAGTTTGGATTAAAACTTCCGTTTTGTAACCTGCGGTTTTGAATTTTTTAAGCGTGTAAATTGGTGTATCAGCTGTGCGAAAAGTCCCCTCAATAGCGATATTATAGCGTTCTACGATTGCTTTATTTATGATTATTTCTGTAAGTTTTGCGCAAAACTCGGCTGTTCGTTCTGCCATTTTTTGGCTATCAAGGGCGCAAATTTGGGCGTAGTAGGGGTGGTATTTGCGAAACTCATCGCCGTTTATGACAACGCCATTTTCGCCTAGCTCGTTAAGGGCTAGGCGGAGCATATTTGCCTTACCAGCTCCTGGCTGACCGCCTAAAACATAGGCTTTTGGGGCTTCGTTGCCAGCTTTTGCGAGTGGATTTTTATCCAAAATCACCTCAGCCCATACATTTTGGCTCGCTCTTTGGGCGAAAAATTCGGCGTTTTCGTTGATTTTGGCTATGTCGCAGAGCAAATTTTGGCTAATTTCTTTATCTTTATAGGCTTGCAAAGTCGCAAAATTCGTGGTTGTGCCGCCGTCTATGGATTTTATGAGCCTTGCAAGATTTGGCATTTGAGTTGCGATATTTCTAAGCACATTTTTTATCTCATCATCGCTCATATCGTATTTTGAAAGAAACATTGTGCGAGCGACTTTTTCATCTGCGTAAAATTTGTGATAATCAAAGTTTTTATCTTGCGTAGGTCTGATTAAAATATCGAATTTAGCGAATTTCTCTTCTAATTCGTCAAAGAAGTTTTGCAAATTTTGCCCGTAAATTTCTCGCAATTTTTCTGCAAAAAATTCCAAAAACAAGCCGTGAGTATTAAATGAAACTTCCCGCCCCATTAGCTTCATATCGTATTCTTCGCGGATTTGCTCGATTTTTTCAGCCGTTTTTTCAAAATCAATGCTTTCATGTTCGCTCATTAAAATTTGATGATAAATTTCGCCCATTTTTTTGCTATCACTTCTCATTTTCTCGTCCCTATCTGCGGGGAATAAATGCCCAACACAAGCGTATTCGAGTAAAACATCTCTTTGCATTAACGAAGCCATTTTTTAATCCTTTAAGTTTTGATAAATGCGATTTTATCGCTATTTGGTAAAATTTTGAGCTTGAAGCTCTTTGATTTTTTCTATCTCTTTTGGCGAGTAACCTGCCTTTAAACGGGCGTTTTCGTTTATCGCGCGAGTGGTTTTAAAGGCCTTTGGGTAGTGGCGCATAACGATTTCGAAAAAACACTCCGAACTAACTCCCAGCCTAGCGCACTCGAATTTAAACCACTTATCGCCTTTGCTCACATGCGAAACTTCCTCGCGCAAAATCATCTCCAAAAGCGGTCGCAATGGCCTTTTATCCGGCATTTCATCAATGTGCGAAAGCAGATAAAAGTTCGCATCTAGCCCGCCAGCCTCCAAGTGCCTAGGCACCACTGCCATGCGCTCAATTAGCGAGTGCTGAGTTTTTTTCAGCGCCTCAAATAGCCCGTCATGCACGCTAAAATCGCCGTAAGAAAAACCCGTTTTTTCTAGCTCGGCATTTACGAGCGAAAAGTGCCTCACCTCATCTTCTGCCACTTCTAGCCAATCAGCGTAAAATTCGCGTGGCAGTCCCGCGAAACGATAACACGCATCGAGCGCTAAATCAATCGCGCTGTATTCGATATGCGCCACAGAGTGCAGAAATAGGGCGTTTTTATCGACATTTTGCTTTTTTAAATTTTTGTTTTGGATTTTTATATCTTTGACCTGCGAAATTTGGGCGAATTTCGCATAGCTAGGATTTTCGAGCGGTTTTGGCTCAAAATTTGGCTCAAATTCTACTTCGTTTTTGCAAAATTTTGCGTAAAATTTTGCAAATTTTTCTATTTTTTGGCTAGGACTGCCAGCGTTTAAAATTTCCCAAATTTCTGTGTGAAAACTCATTTTAACCCCTAAATTTACGCCATACCAGCTTCGACTAAAAAACAGCTTGGTTGATAGTTTATTTTGCGAATTTTATCAAATTTCGCGTAGCTTAGATAGAGCTCATTTCGCGCCCTAGTCACCGCTACATAAAATAGTCGTCGCTCCTCATCTAGGCTGCCACCCATGCCCATTAGCTTCAAATTCGGAAAGCGGTTTTGCGCCAAATCCACCAAAAACACGCTATCAAACTCCAAACCCTTGCTAGCATGCACGCTTAGCAGATTTACGCCCTCGCCCTCGCTCATTTCCTTTGCGCCAAGTGTGATGAAGTTATAAAAACTCCCCGCATCCTTGTATTTGCTCGCAATCCCGCCTAAAATCGCTACTTTGTTGTAAATTTTCTCATTTTCGTTCGTTTTGCGATCAAGATCGATTTTGCCGTTTTTGAGCGTGGCTCTGTGAGTGGCGATATTACCTGCGATTATGGCAAAAAGCTTGGAAGTTTTTATCAAATTCACTAGCTCGCCAGCGCCGAAATTCGGGCTAAATTTGCTAAATAGCGTGTAAAGCTCGTGCAAAATCACAGCCGCGCTCTCGTTTAGTTTGTTGTATTTTAGCACCGGATTTTTGGCGAAATTTTCGCTAAATCCAAGCGTGCTAAACCGCTCCAAACTCGCCTGCAAATCCATATCGTCAAAAAGTCCTAGCTGATAATTTCGCTTTTTTTGCTCGTAAATTTTCGCACTCATATCAGGGCGCAAAAAGCCATCTTTGATATTTCCGCCACCAAGCGTGATTAGCGCATCGAAAATTTCCTTGCTAGTGGCATTTCCCACGCCTTTGGCATACTCTAAAATCCCAAGAAATGCCATCATATCCTTTGGGTTTATCAGCGCGCCGAAAATATCCATAAACGCCTTTATTTCGCGACTTTCGAAAAAGCTCGTGCTGCCTTTGCGTTTCGCGCCGATTCCTAGCTCTTTGAGTGCGACTTCGATCCCGTCAGCCGAAGAGTTGTTGCGAAAAATCACCGCAAAACTCTCAGGCGCGCGCCCGCTTTGCTTGATTTGCTGTGCGATATGGCCGTATTGCGACATAATCTCATCATAAACATGCAGTTTTGGCGCGCTAAATTTGCCTGTGCGCCCCACGACTAGCTTTTTGTCATACAGGCGTGGATTGTTTGAAATGACCTTGTTTGCAAGGGCTAAAATTTGGCTAGATGAGCGGTAATTTATGTTTAGCGTGTAAATTTTCGCGTCGCTAAAACGGGTGCCAAAAGAGCCGATTATATCGATATTCGCGCCGTTAAAGGCGTAAATACTCTGATCGAAATCGCCCACGCAAAAAAGGCTTTTTGTCCTAAATGCGTCGATTAGTGAGCCTTGAAGTGAGTTTGTGTCTTGATACTCATCGACTAAAATTTCATCATAGTATAGTGGCGCGCCCTTGCGCAGTTCGTGGCGCATTTTAAGCAGTATGTCGTTAAAATCGGCGTAGTTAAAGCGGGCTTTTTCTTCCTCAAATTCACGCAAAATATCCTCGTAAATTTCGCTGAATTCAGCCTGATCTTCGAAATTTCTAGCAAACCACGAGCCAAAACTCTCGCCTGTTTGTTTGTTTTGAAAGAGCGAGTATATGTCGTATAAATACGCACCGCCATACGGCCTAGTATCGCTGATATGGTAAAATTTGCGATTTTCTACGATACTTTTTAAAAGCGTTTTTAACTCGCTTGGCTGTTTTAAAATCACACCCTTGCCAAGCTCGCGCAAAAGTGCGTAAGATACCGCGTGGAAGGTGCCTGCGGTGATTTTGGCGGTGATTTTTTTGTCAAAATAGCGATTTAGCCTCGCAATCATTTCGCTAGCTGCCTTGTTTGTGAAGGTTAGAAGCAAAATTTTGCTTGGATTTACGCCAAGGTGCAGTAAATGCGCAATGCGCGCTACAATGGTGCTAGTCTTGCCTGTGCCTGCGCTTGCGATTACGAGATTGTGGCCAAAGGGCGCAGTCGCGGCGGAGTATTGTTCTTGGTTTAAATTTGATATTGCGTTCAAAATTTTCCTTTAAAATCGTGGATTATAGCCTAAATTTATTATAAAAAAATTAGCCCTGTGCCTAAAATTTGGCGCAAATTTGGGCGCTAAATTTAACCAAAATTTGCAAAATTTAAAATTTAACCAAAATTTGCAAAATTTAAAATTTAACCAAAATTTGCGAATTTTAAAATTTAGCCCAAATTTAGCGCGCGAAATTTAGCCCAAACTCACGCGCCCATTTCTTTTAGTTTTTTTATCCGTGATTGCAGGCTAGGGTGCGTGGCGAAAAGCCCAGAAAATGCGGGCAAGAAAAACATGTGCGCGCAGGCTCTGGCGTTTGTGTTTTTGATATGAAAATTTGCGAAATTTCTTAGTGGATTTGCGCGAAAATTTCGCATTTCATCTGTGTTTATGCTACCCCTTTGGCGCGTTTTTGAGGAAAAATACCTGTTTAAATTCGGCTTTTCTTCATCTTTTGGAGCTTTAAAATCCTTTTTGCCGATTCCGTCGTGATAGGCTTTATTGAATTTTTGTATCATAAAAAGCTTATCAAGCGCCTTTTTGATCCCCAAAGGATTGCGCGTGTATTTGGCTGCGCTAGCGTCTGCTAAAAACTCTTTTTGCCTAGAAATCGCGCTTTGGATAAGCTCGGCAAAAACCTTACCCAAAAGCCCAAGTAGCCAAAATATTACGCCTACAAGTATGACTATGGCGATCCCGCTTCCTTTGGAGTTTCTGCTACTTCTACCCCTGCCAAATGCCCTTAAAATCTCATATCCTATGAAGCTAAGTGTGCCAAGTGCGCCAATGACGCTAATTAGCCTGATATTTAGCTCGATATCATCGTGAAATGCGTGCGAAAACTCATGCGCGATTACCCCTTGCATTTCGTCGCGGTTAAATGTCCTCATCGCCCCAGCCGTGACAAAAATCGCGATTTTTTCGCTATCTTTGCCAAAATTCTCCCCGCTTGCCATGGCATTTACGCCATTTTCGTTTTTCATAATAAAAACCCGTGGCATGCCCACACGCGAGGCAATCGCCATTTCTTCGATTATGTTAAGCAGAATTTTTTCGGAATTTTTGGCAGTGTGGGGGTGAATTTCTGTGGCGTCAAGCCCTCTTGCTAGGCTAGAAATGTCTGCCGTCTCAAAATAGCGTTTTTTGATATAGCTAAATACAATCACGCAGACTAAAAGCGCGGATAAAAGTAGTGGCAGGGCGTAATCCGCGCCCTCGCCAAGGGAAAAATTTTTGTAATTTAAAAAATCAAAAAATAGCGCGTATGAGAGCCAAAAAACCTGCACCAAAACGCTTGCAAAGACGAAATTTAGCCACGCAACCTTGCTTTTGGCTAGTTTTTGGTGTTCGTTTATGCTGTGAGATAGCGAGGCTGTTTTGCCAAGGAAAATGCGCGTTATGGCAAACAAAACCGCGCTACACGCCAAAACGCATAGATAATACCCGGCCTTTGGCGTATAAAAAATCTCATTTGCGCTTAAAAAATGGCAAAATTTTTCAGGTAGGTAAAAAATCGCTAAATTTAGCGCAGACAACGCCTCCACAAAATTTCTCGCTTAAAACTCGATTTTTGGGGCTTTTTGGATATTTTCCTCTTTGAATTCAAGCAGGGCTAAATCTTTGTGAAATTTAGGGAAAAATCCGACTAAAATATTGTTTGGAAAGCTTTGTTTGTAGGTGTTAAAGTCCGTAACCGCGTCATTGTAAGACTGCCTAGCAAAGCCGATTTTATTCTCAGTAGAGGTGATTTCCTCGCTTAGATGTAGCATATTTTCGCTAGCTTTTAGCTCAGGATAGGCTTCGACCTGGATATTTAGCCCATTTAGCGCGCTTTTTAGCTCATTTTCTGCGCTTGCTAAATTTCGCATATCGCTATCATTTAAGCCGTTTTGTTTGATACTTTCTAGTGCGCTAGTTGCGCGGTTTCTGGCATTTACGATATTTTCTAGGGTCCCTCTTTCATGCGCCATGTATTTTTTGACAACTTCGATTAAATTTGGGATTAGATCATATCTGCGTTTTAGCTGGACATCGATTTGCGCAAAGGCGTTTTTGGCTTCGTTTAAAAGTGCGACAAGTTTGTTGTAAATACCAATGAGAAAAATTCCGACAAGAATTAAAATAGCTAAAATTACTAGCAAAATACTCATTTTTTATCCTTTTGTTAAATTTGGCTAAATTTCACGCTAAATTTGGAATTTAGCGTGAAATTTGATTATTTGTTTGCTGCGATTTGCGTAACCAAATCGTAGGTTACTGGGATTTTTTTGTATTGCGGCAAAGATGTAGAAAGCCCGTCGATAATCGCGCCAAAATCGTTAAACAAATAGCTTGCAAGAGCTGCTGGGACGGGGTTGATTTCGTTTAGATAGATTTCGTTATTAAACACGAAAAAGTCGCATCTGATGATCGAGCCCTCAAATCCGCTGTTGTAAATTTTAGCAAACGCATCTTTCATCTTATCTGCGATTGAAATGCCCACGGTTTGCTCTGTCACTGTGTTTGGTTGGGTAGTGTCGATGTATTTGCGACCAAAGTCTAGGAAGTCTTTTTTCACGGCTTGACTGATTTTTGAAAATACAATCTCATTGCCTATTTTGCAGCCTGCTAGGCTGTATTCTTTGACATCTTTGACGAAAGGCTCGACGATGACCTCTCTATCTAGGCTAAACACCTTATCTATGATTTTATCGAGCTCCATATCGCTATTTACGATACTAGCGCCGATACTGCTACCTAGGTGGGCTGGTTTTATGATGACAGGGTAGTTAAAAGACGGCAAACTCGTGCGCTTTAAAACCGCGTAATTAATCGCCTTAACCCCTGCATTTTTGGCTAAATTTTTGGTTAAAATTTTATTATGGCTTACCGCACTTGCCTCCAATCTAGGGCCGATTTGTGGAATTTCGTAAAATTCTAAAAGTGAAGCTAGCTTGCCGTCGCAACCATCACCGCCGTGGATTGTGTTGATACACACATCGATTTCTAATCTGTTTTTTGAAAACATACCGCTTGTGTAAAATCCGCCATAAGAGAGGGTTAGCTCTTTGACCTTGCTGCCATAAGAAGTTTGAGATGAAAAACCGCCCTCAGCAGCGTCTGTGTTGGCAGAATGAGATCTAGCAAAATTTCTAGCAAAGTAGCTTGCTACCATATTTCCCTCTTCGATTTCGAAAAATCTGCGGTTAGCGTCGCAGTAGATAAAGACTAAATTTTTGCCTTTTAGTGCGTTTTTTACAGCGATTGCTGTGAGGATACTGACATCGTGCTCGTAGCTTTGTCCGCCAAAAATGATACCATATTTCATAATAACTCCTTTGGACTCTTTAAAGTGTAATTTAACTCTCGATTTTATAAAATTTATGCTTTATATTCTCTTTTTGTGTGAAAAATTTGAGTAAATTTATAAATTTTATAGATATAATATTTTTATGAAATTTATGGGCTTTGTGAAATTTAGCGCATTTTTGGGCGCTTTTTTGTTTGTGTTGTTTTTGATTTTGGATTTTTTATTTCCCCTAAATTTGGCTGGATTAAATAAAGAAAAGTCGTTAGTTTTGTATTCGAGCGAGGGGGAAATTTTAAATATGCAAATTAGCAGTGATGAGATTTGGAGGTTTTACGCCAGCAGCGATGAAATCCCGCAGCGTCTAAAACAGAGCGTAGTGCATTTCGAGGACAGGTATTTTTACTATCATTTTGGTGTAAATCCATTTTCGATAGCACGGGCATTTACGCATAATATTTCGCAAAATTTTACGCATAAAAATGCAAATATAGCCAGAGTAGGTGCAAGCACCATTACAATGCAGGTTGCGCGTATGATGAACCCCAAAGAGCGCAGTTACAAAAACAAATTTATCGAAATTTTTAACGCCTTTCAACTCGAATTTCACTACACCAAAGATGAAATTTTGACAATGTATTTCAATCTAGCCCCTTATGGTGGCAATATCGAGGGTGTGGCGAGTGCTAGCTATTTTTATTTTGGCAAAAGCCTAGGTGAGCTTAGCAACGCTCAAATCGCGCTTCTTGCGGTGGTGCCAAAAAACCCGAACAAAAACCGCCTAGACCGCGCGAATTTGGATTTAAATTCGCTAAAAAACAGGCTTATTTCTAGTCTTTATAAGGCAGGAATTTTATCGCTTAGCGAATTTGAACGAGCTAGTAGCGAGAAATTCACCCCCACAAGGCACCCTGCGCCAAATTTCGCCCCACACTATGCAATGCGCGCCTTTAAAAATGCGAAAAATTTGGGCGTGGTAGGGCGCGCTGGCGCGAGTGAGGCTGTGGGTGCGCGTATGGGCGAAACAGCGAGCAAAACAGCTGGCGTGGCAGAGGGTGTGAGCGAAACAGCTACCGAAACAGCTACCAAAACAAAACGCGCGCGCGCAACTTCTGTGGGGGCAAGTTCTGTGGCGGCAGGTTCTGTGGGGGCAAGTCAAAGCGCGCACTTGGCGCAAAATGGCGCGATAAAGCCCGCAAACACAGACAATCACGCCGTTCGCGCAGGCGAAACAAAGCACTCGGCACAAAACGGCGCAATCTGGCAAAACAAAGCAGAGCGCATAGCGCAAAACGACGCAAATTTAATCCACTCAAATTTAAACAAAACCTATCAACTCACCCTTGAAAATTTCCTTAAATCAAGGATAAATGACCTAGCCAAATTTGGCGTCAAAAACGGCTCGGCTATCTTAATCGACAACGAAAAAATGGCGGTTGTGGCATACGCAGGCTCGCACGATTTTGGCGGATTTTTGGGGCAAAATGACGGCATAGTCTGGGCGAAAAATGTAGGCTCCACGCTAAAACCATTTATCTACGCAAGAGCCCTTGAAGAGGGGCTTATCACGCCACGCCGTGAGCTAATCGACGCTCCGATTAGCTTCAAAAACTACTCCCCACGCAATTACAATCTAGGCTTTATGGGGGTTATTAGCGCAAATGACGCACTCGGATATAGCCTAAATATCCCGGCTTTGAAGCTTTTACTATCCCTTGGCGATGACGGGCTTTATGAGCTTTTGCTTCGTGCAAATCTCGCGCCGTATTCCAAAGAGCATTATGGGCTTGGGCTCGGGCTTGGCGGAATTAGCATAAATTTGCTAAATCTCACTCATCTTTACAGCGTTTTTGCAAACTCTGGCGAGCTAAAACCGCTAGAACTAGCAGGGGCAAAAATTGGTCAGAGCGCGCAGATACTAAGCCCGCAAAGTGCGTATATCATCACGCAAATGCTAAAAAACGCCCCACGAAGCTATCTTGGCTCTGTGTGGCAAAATACCAAAAACATGCCAGCTCTGATGTTTAAAACCGGCACGAGTGCCGATGGGCGCGACCTTTATACGATTGGCGTAACGCCAAAATTTAGCCTTGGGGTTTGGTTTGGCAATTTTAACGGCGAAAAAACGAGCGATATAAGTGGCGGGCTTAGTGCTGCGCGCGTGGTTTTTGATATGTTTTCTTACCTTTCAAACGCAGGCGCGATAAATGCCGAATTTGCTCGTCCTAGTGGCGTGAGCGAAAGGGAAATTTGCGCTGATTTTTTCGTAGAAAAAGAGTGTAAAAAAATGGTGCGAGATTTGGTGATAGAGGGTGTAACTTTGCGCGATGAGTGCGAATTTTACCGCCCTAGCGAGCTTTTTTATCTTTTGCAAAACGGCATAATCGACGCAAACATGACCAAAAACGGCAGGTGCAAGGATAAATTTGCTAGCATTGCACCCGCCCTTAGCGATATAGATGGCAAAATTTACGAAGTGGGCGATAGTGGAGAGATAAATCTTAGCGCCTCTTGCACTGCTGTTTTTGGCGAAGAAATCTTTATCAGCGTAAATAATAGCCCATACGAGGCGAAAAAAAATGGCGAGAATTTTATGCTAAATTTGAGCCCGGGCGAATATGAGCTTTCGTGTTTGGACGAAAACGCGAATTTTAGCGTGGCGAAATTTAGGGTAAAAAATAGATAAAATAAAAAATAAAAAATTACCAAAATATAAAAATTTCACAATATAATTACGCGAAATTCTTAGGGGAAAATCATGGAAAAAATTTTAATCAAATTTGGGCTTTGTAGCGCACTTTGCGCTGGGTGGCTCTTTGGCGTGGAAACACAGATTAATGATGAGAGCTTGGTTTTTAGTGGTGCAAAAATCGCGCCTTTTGGCATAAGCGAGGAGCAAATCGCAAAATGTGCGCCAGGGATTACTGGCGTATATGAGTATAAAAATAGCGACGAAATAGAGTTTTATCCAAAGACTAAGCTAAATGCTAGCACTCGCTATAACTGCGAGATTGGCGGGGAGAAATTTAGCTTTACGACGGCTGAGTTTAGCGCGAGCGAGCTTAAAATACTGCGCCCGGGACTTGCAAAGATTAGCTTTAACGATAGCGTGAGCGAGGAGGGGGCAAAGGCTGGAATTCGCGTGTATTCGTTGCAAAATTTAGCCAAAAACGATATTAGCTTTACCATTAGTGCGCAAAATGATAGAAGTTTTTTGATTTCTTATGATGCTAAGCACCCAAATATCGTCATAGAAGCAGGCTTAGTAAAATCAAAAAACGGCGTAGTTTTGGCTGCCCCAAAAATCCTAAAAGCAGATGAGGAACCATTTAACGATAGCATAAATGCGTCAAACCTAGACGATGTCAAAATCCGCGAAATTAGCTTTAATGACGGCTCGTTTGGAGCGAGGCTGTATTTCCCGCACTATGTCGATGACGCGAATTTAGCCAAATTTATCCGCGTTAATGGCGTGGGTAAATTTAGCCTTGGCGAGGCTAGATACAGATACTACGAAGATGAGCAAAAATACCCGCAAATCAGTGATAAATACTACTATCATGTAGATATCAAAAGCGCTGAGTTTGCGCCAAATAAAAGCTATGAATTGCGCCTTTTAAAGGGCTTTGGCGATGATTCTAGAATAGTTAGAGATGAAATAAAGCTAAATTTCAAAACTGGTGATAGGAAGCCTTTCGTGCAGTTTAGCGATATGAAAAAATTCGTCCCTAAAAACGCAAATATCGCGATAAAAAGCTCGAATTTAAATGAAATTAGCATTAGCGTTTCAAAAATCAGCGATGAGAATTTTAGATATTTTCTAAATTTCGAAAGCAATTATCCGCACTCGTTAGCTAGCGAGGTTGTGAATAAAAAATTTGACATTGGCGGGGCGAAAAACGAGATTAGCGAGCATAAAATCGCTATGGATTTTAAGGGCTTTGAGGACGGCGTGTATGTGGTAAATGCGCGTTACAAAGAGGGCGCTATAATGCGAACTATCACGCGCACAGCCTATATCAGCGATATTTCAGCCCAGGTTAGCATGGCGGATAGTGGCGCGCTAATCTATACTTCGCGCCTAAGTGATGCGAAGGCTTTGTCGCACGCTATTGTTAAAATTTACAATGACAAAAACGAGCTGATTTTAGAAAAACGCACGAATAGTGACGGGATTTTGCTTGTAAATGACACTAAATTTTTGGATAAAAATCCTAAATCTATCGAGATTACAGACGGCAAAGAGCGCGGATTTGTGATATTTGACGAGGCTGTTTCTAGCACGGAAGCAACTAAAAGCGACGCGCGAGCAATGGTGTATTTCGCTAGCGAGCTAGTAAGCCCAAATGAGGCACTAATCGGCTCTGTGGTGCTCAAAAAGAGCGATTTTACGCCGATTAAAAACACTCCGATAAAATACAAAATCACAGATCCTTATGGCGTGAATATCATCACTCGCGCCCTAAAAACAGACTCTTATGGCGCACTAAATTTCAAAGAGAATTTGGGCGAAAAAAGCGGAAGTTATACCTTTGAGCTGATTTACGAGGATAAAATCATCGAAACCAAGAAATTTAGCGTCGAAAATTTCATACCAAACCGCGTGAAAAACGAAATTTTAACGAGCAAAGATGAAATTTACAAAGATGAGTTAATAATCGCAAATTTGATTTCAAACTACCTTGTGGGCGCACCAGCTGCGAGCTTAGCTGGCAAACTCGAAGTGAAATCTTACGAAAAAGAGCTTAAAATCAGCGGTTTTGAAGGATACGGCTTCACAAATGCAAGACTTAAAAAAGATGGCACATTGGAGGTAAAAAGCGAGGAATTTAGGCTAGATAATAACGGCAAAAAAGATCTCGTAATCGCTCCAAAGGCGCAGAGCGTATCAAATGCGGCAAATTTGATGATGAATTTTAGCGTCCAAGACGGGGGCAAAAATGTCAGCGCATATAAAATGCTAAGCTACTATCCATACGACAAAATTCTAGGAATTCGCGCTAGCAAGGACTTCATAAGCAGTGGTGAGGAGGTAAAATTCGACCTTGCATTGCTAGATAGCCTTAGCAAAAAAGAGCAAAAAGGCAAGGTGGATTTAGAAATTTATCGCCAAGATTTCACTTACATTTACGACGGCGAGAGATATGTCGAGCAAGAGAGCTTTTCGCTTGTGGATAGCGTTAGCGCGCAGGGCTTACAGGTAGGGTATAAATTCGAAAATGGCGGTTCGTATATCGTAGTGGCGAACGACTACGCAAGCGGGGCAAGTGCGAGCGTGAGAGTCGATGTGAGCGGATATGGATACTATGGCAGGCTAAATGCCAAAGATGTCAATACTGCCCGTATAAATTTAGAAAAATCAAAGCTCAAACCCGGCGAAATGATTAAAGGCGTGATTACTTCGCCTATCGAAAACGGCGTGCTAAATGTGGCTTTGATAGGAGAGGGCATCTATGATTATAAAATCACGCAAATTCGCGGAAACAGCGCAAGTTTCGAGCTAAGAGTGCCAGAGAATTTCACTGGCGGACACATTAGCGCTAGCATTTCACGCTCTGCCTCGGGCGCTGCTATGCCGCTTCGCACTTACGCTAATGTAGCTGTAAGCCTCGATGTGAGCGAGAAAAAACTCCCTCTTAGCCTGCAAAGCAAGTCTGAGTATAAAAACGGCGAAAAAGCTATAATCGTGGCAAAATCTGCGCCAAATTCTAAAATAACGCTTTACGCTGTGGATTTAGGGATACTAGACGCGATAAATCAAAAAGAGCTAAATGCGTTTTTATATTTTGATAAGCCGATATATTTCAGGCACCGATATTTCGATATTTTCGATGATTTGAGTGTGTATAGCGCAAACGGCAAAGAACTAAGCTTTGGTGGCGATGAAATGCTAAAAAGCGCGAAGCGAAATTTAAGCCCAGTGCAAAACAAAAAAGATAAAAAATTTGTCAAAATGTATGAGGGTATCGCAAACGGCGCAGGCGAGGCTAGATTCGAGGTAGATTTGCCAAAACACTTTAACTCTATGATTCGCCTAAGCGCGCTAGCCCTTGATGATGAAGAAAAAATCGGCTGGGCAAATTCTCAAATCAGCGTCAAAGATGATATCGTCATCAAACCGGCCGATCTTACATACATGGTCAAAGGCGATGATATAAATATCCCACTAACGCTCATAAATACGACAAATTCGCCAAAATCGCTAAATTTAAAGGCGAGTTTTAACGACGCAGTTCAAATTTCGCTTAGTGATGCAAATATCACGCTAGGCGCGCTAGAAGCAAAGAATTTGAAATTTAGAGCAAATGCGTTAGAGCTTGGCGAGGGCGTGGTGAGCTTGGAAGCGAGCGAAGAAAATGGGGCGAAATTTGAGTATGAGTTGAAATTTGATGTCATTTCGCAGTTTCCGCGCTCGAAATTTAGCGCCAGTGCTTATAGCGACGCGCCGATGAATTTTAGTCTGCCAGCTTCGTATAAAGATGTCTTTACATACATAGGCACTAGACCTAGCACTTATACGGTGGCAAGGGAGTTGGAGCGATATCCGTATGGTTGCACAGAGCAACTAAGCTCAAAAATTTTAGCCTATGATTTCTTCTTTAAACGCGACCACGACGAGGCGATGAAGGGGGCTGTTTTAGAGCATGCTACGAAAATTTTATCAAGGCTTAAAAATAATGGCGAATTTGGGTATTGGAGCGCGCATGGCGAGACGAACGCATTTGCGTCGCTGTATGCTAGCGATGTGCTTTTGGATATGGACGCGAAATACAAAATCCTAACCCCAAAACAAAAAGAGCTGATTTTAAGGGCGCTAAAATCGTCGTATTCTAGCGAGCCTAGCTTGCGATTGTATGCGGATTTCGTGCTAGATAGGGTTGGCGCATTAAGCGATGATGAGCTAAATTTCATCTATGATAAAAAACTCTACGAAGCTAGCCCGCTAGCGACATTTTCTATGCTTGCGATTTTGCAAAAACACAAAATGAGCGCGGAATTTAGTAAAATTTATAGTTCAAATTATAAATTTGATTATGCTAATAAAGATGCTAGTAAAATTTTTGCTAGCGAGGTTAGGGACGCTGGATTTGCTCTGTATGCCCTAGGAAGCGTCGGTATAAAAGATAGTGTCTTAGATACTTTGGCGCAAAATTTAAGCCAAAATTTACAAGACATTTATAGCACGCAAGAAAGAGCATTTGTGCTAAGGGCGCTGGAAGCGTATTTTGGCGAAGATGATAAGGGCGTGGGCGCAGATATCGTCGCAAACGGACTTACACAAAGTATCCAAACTCCGTCAAATTCAGT
Organism: Campylobacter sp. JMF_06 NA1; assembly: GCF_027737785.1. Classification (NCBI taxonomy): domain Bacteria; kingdom Pseudomonadati; phylum Campylobacterota; class Epsilonproteobacteria; order Campylobacterales; family Campylobacteraceae; genus Campylobacter; species Campylobacter sp. JMF_06 NA1. The sequence goes on along the minus strand of NZ_JAOVUA010000001.1, from coordinate 436,661 downwards.
AATTACGCTAAATTCTAACGACAGAGAGATCAAAATTTCGCCAAAAAATGGCGAGAAAATTTTTGCTAATTTGCTTAGCTTTGGTTACGAGCCAGTAGCACTTAAACATAGCCCACTTAGTATAAACAACCACACAGGAAATCTACACGGAATCAAACAGCTAGAAATCGTGCGTGAATTTGTCGATGAGGCTGGTAATGCGGTTTCGCTTGATAATCTAAAAGTAGGGCAGAGAATTTATTCTAAGATAAATTTCCGCTCAAATTTTTACATTAGAAATTTTGTGATTGATGAGGCGGCAAGCACCTGCTTTGAGATCGTCAATGAGCGCATAAATCCGGGATTTATAAGGCCTGAGAATTTGCAGGATAAAACTAGCTTTGAGCATAAAGAGATAATGTTTGATAGGGTGCTAAGCTTCCCGGTTGGTGGGGCGTATTACAAAGATACGAAAAACGGCAATGACTATACCGGCGTATTTTACACACCGCTTAATGTAGTGTATTCTGGTATGTGTGCCTTGCCGGCTGTGAGTATCACCGATATGCAAAACGAAAGCGTAATGGATTATGATTTACCAGTGCTAAATTTCAAAATAAAATAAATCTAACCTTAAATTTTAACTTACTTGTAGAAAATTTAACTACAAGTAAGTTCTTCCTTAACAAATTTTAAACAAAAAAACTATATAATTACGGATTAACGCTATAAGCGTAAAGGAGAACATAATGATTGATTTAGCAAAAGTAGCCGATAGGCTAGAACAAGTCGCTAAACTACCCAAGATAAAAGAGGGCGATAGTATCACTAAACGCCTTGCTGAGCGCGGTTTTTCACGCCGTGATTTTATGAAATGGGCAGGCGCAATGACTGCGGCGATTGGGTTACCTAGCGTATTTGCACCACAAGTTGCACGGGCGGCAGAACTCGCCGATCGCTTACCTGTGATCTGGCTTCACATGGCAGAATGCACAGGTTGTAGCGAAAGCTTACTTAGAATTGATACTCCAACTATCGATTCGTTGATTTTCGACTATATTAGTTTAGAATATCACGAGACGATTATGGCTGCTGCTGGCTGGCAAGCAGAGGAAAATTTAGATGGAGCTATCGAAAAATATAAGGGGCAGTATATTTTAATGGTAGAAGGTGGAATTCCAAGCGGAAGTAGCGAATATTTCCTTACAGTAGGACCTGCCGGTAAGACAGGTGCCGAGCATTGCAGACATGCTGCTGCTGGCGCAGCTGCGATTTTTGCTATTGGAACATGTTCGAGTTTCGGTGGTATCCAAGCAGCAAGACCAAACCCAACAAACGCTGTTGCGTTAAGCAAATTAACTAAAAAACAAGTAATCAATGTCCCTGGCTGTCCGCCAAGCGAGAAAAATATCGTAGGAAATGTCCTTCACTACATACTATTTGGCACACTTCCAGCACTTGATGTTTATAATCGTCCAAAATGGGCTTACGGACTTAGAATTCACGATTTGTGCGAAAGACGCGGTCACTTCGACGCAGGTGAGTTCGTAGAGCAATTCGGCGATCAAGGCGCAAAAGACGGATATTGTTTATATAAAGTAGGTTGCAAAGGCCCATATACATTTAATAACTGCTCACGCGAGAGATTTAACGCTCACACTAGCTGGCCAATCCAAGCAGGTCATGGCTGTATCGGCTGCTCTGAGCCTGATTTTTGGGATCACATGGGACCATTTGAGGAGCCATTGGCAGATAGATTATACAATACCGTATTTAGCGGAGCAGGTGCTGATGCGACAGCCGATAAAATCGGTATAGGAATTTTGGCTGTTACAGGTGTAGCTATCACAGTTCATGCAGCCATTGCATCATTTAAAAAGAATAAGGGAGAGTAGAAATGTCACAAAGATTAGTAATAGATCCGATAACTCGTATTGAAGGACACTTACGCATAGAAGTAGTTGTCGATGATAACGGAGTTGTAACGGATGCGTATTCTGGCTCTACTTTATGGCGTGGATTAGAGACTATCGTTAAGGGTCGCGATCCTAGGGATATCGGCTTTTTTATGCAAAGAATTTGCGGTGTTTGCACATTTTCTCACTATAATGCTGGAATTTCAGCTGTTGAAAATGCTCTTGGCATAACTCCGCCACTAAATGCGATTTTAACCAGAACGCTAATGAACACTGCGCTATTTATGCACGATCACCCAGTGCATTTTTATCAACTACACGGACTTGACTGGGTCGATATCGTAAGCGCACTAAGCGCAGATCCACACGCTGCTAGCCAAGAGGCTTTCAGATATACAGATTTGCCTTATGCTTGCGGTGAGGATCAGCTAAAAGCAGTTCAACAAAGAGTAAAAGCTTTCGTTGAAAAAGGCGCACTTGGACCATTTGCAAACGCATATTTCGGACATAGCACATACAAGCTAACCCCTGAGCAAAATTTGATTGCGCTTAGCCACTATTTAGAGTGTTTGCGTATCCAAAGAACAGCTGCGCAAATGATGGCGATTTTCGGTGGCAAACAACCACACCCACAAACCCTAACAGTCGGTGGCGTAACATGCGTAATGGATATTCTAAGCCCAGCAAGACTTGGTGAGTATATGGTCAAATTCCAAGAAGTAGCTGATTTCATCAACCGCGCATATTATCCAGACTTGCTTATGGCTGGTGGTGCTTATGCTAATGAAGCAAGTGTCTTAAATGATGTCGGTGTCGCAAATCTATGGACACACCAAACTTTCCAATATTCACGCAATGATTTCTTATTCCAAAGCGGTGTGATTTTAGACGGCGATATTAGCAAGGTTCATGAGCTAGATGAGAGCAAGATTACAGAAGAAGCTACTCACTCATGGTATAAAAATGACAAACCGCTTCACCCTTATGACGGCGAACAAGAACCAAACTACACAGGATTTAAGGTAGAGCAAACTCTAAATGCCAAAGGTGAAATGGAAGATACAAAAGTCCTAAATACCGAGGGTAAATATACTTGGATAAAAGCTCCTAGATATGATGGCAAATCGCTTCAAGTTGGACCACTATCAAATATCGTTGTAAATTACGCAAAAGGTAATGAATTTGTCACAAAAGTAGTAGATAAATTCTTAGCCGATACAGGTCTTCCACTAGAAGCAGTATTCTCTACTCTTGGTAGAACAGCATGCCGTATGATCGAGGCAAAAGTCGTAGCTGATAATGGACTATTAGCATTTAATAACCTAATCGCTAATATCAAATCAGGCGACACTGAGACTTGCGCTAAATACACAATCGATAAAAAGAAATCATATAAAGGTAGATATATCGGACATGTTCCGCGCGGTAGCCTAAGCCACTGGTGCAGAATCGAAAATGGAGTAATCCAAAACTGGCAAGCAGTCGTTCCTAGCACATGGAACGCTAGTCCAAAAGACGCCCAGGGCAATATGGCATCTTATGAGTCATGCTTAATTGGTCTTAAAATTGCAGATTTAACGCAACCACTTGAAATTATCCGCAAAATCCACTCTTATGATCCGTGCATTGCGTGCGCTGTTCATGTTATGGATACCAAAGGCAACGAGCTTAGCTCATATAAAGTAAATCCAAATATCAAGGATTAACCATGAAAAAAAGAGAAGCCGAGTATGAATTTTCGATAGGATTGCGCCTTACCCACTGGATACGCGCTATCGCTATCGTCATACTTGTAATTACTGGATTTTATTTGGCTTATGTTTTCATAGCCCCAGAGATTAGCTCTGAGCCAAATTTATTCTTGCAAGCTAAAATTCGCTTCGTGCATTTAGTGGCAGGTTTCGTGCTAATGGCGGCTATGCTTTACAAATCATATCTGTTTTTGTTCGATAAACACAGCAGAAAAGAGCTAGTTAGTATCAAGGATTTTATTAATCCTAGGGTTTGGATCGAGCAGATCAAATTTTACCTATTTTTAGGCGAACACCCACATTTGCACGGCGTTTATAATCCTTTGCAATTCATTGCGTATTTGGCATTTTACATCATTTTAGCCTTGATTTGTATCACTGGCCTTGTGCTTCATGTGCATATGTATCATGGCGGACTTGGCGGTATGATTTATGATCTAATGCGCCCAATCGAGGCTATGATGGGTGGTCTAAGTGAGGTTCGCACTATCCACCATTTATCGATGAATTTCCTTATTTTATTTATCCCTGTGCATGTTTATATGGCTGTTTTCAACGCTGTAAAAGGACAAGACGGAGCTATGGACGCTATCATTAGCGGCTATAAGTTCAAGGTTCAAAAATGAAATTAGGTGTTATCGGTATAGGTAACATTATGTACTCCGACGAAGGTGTCGGAGTACATTTTATGCACGCACTGCAACAAAACTACAAATTCACCCCAAACTCACCTGATGATAGTATCGAATTCATCGATGGAGGCACGCTGGCTGCGCTTTTAATGCATATTTTGGTCGAATTTGATGAAATTTTGCTGATTGATTGTATCGACGCAGACGAGGGCAGTATCGGCGATGTGTATTTCTTCGACTATGAGGCTATGCCAAAAAGCGTGAAATGGAGCGGTTCGGCTCACGAGGTGGAGATGCTAGAAACCTTGCAAATGCTAGATCTTTGTGGCGATAGACCACGCACGCAAATCCTAGCCGTAGTGCCAATGCGCATAGAGCCGATGAGTTTTAGCGTGAGCGATGAGGTGCTAAAATCTAGCGAGATTATGGAGCGCACGGCGATAGATTTTATCGCTTCTCGCGGTTTTTCGTGCGAAAAAATTGGGAATTTAAGCGTGCGCGATATCGCTGAAAATTTTGATTCTAAGGGCAAAAATTGATAATTTCTTTTAAATTTGATTATTTGAATAACAACGGCTTAATCGCCTATTTTTTGGATTTTTATGCGCGCAAGGCTGGGCTGAAATACGCCCTAAATTTAGGCAAAAATTTAATCACACTCTATGTCGAAGCAGATGAAAAAGAGCTACTCGAATTCAGCGATAAATTTATGGCGCTTATCCCAAATTCTGCGTTTTTGGCAAAATCGAGCGTGGAGGTGGTATCTGGCGAAGGGGATTTGAAGGAAGTTTGCGCCAGAAGCGACGAGATTAAATTTTTGCCTAAATTTTCGAATTTTACCCCAAGCCAAATTCACGAATTTTTGCAAAGTGGCGAATTTATAGAAAATGAATTTGGGGTTTTAAGCGGTGTTAGCGTCTTTGACGGCGAGAGTTTCGTCGCTGCAAATAAGCAAAATTTTGGCAAGTTAATCGAGTATGCTTACCGCATTTTGCGCCATAATCAAATTTTGCAAATTTCGCTAAATGGCGAGAAATTCAGCCTTAGCGCGGATTTAAATTTCGAAAATTCAGACTTTATGGTCGCCACTGGCCTAAAATCGTTTAATAAAATTTTCATCACCGATGACAAGCAAAAAATCGCCCTTGCGACATATGAAAAGCCGATTTTACGCCTCAAAACAAACAGCGTTTTTCGCAACTCTTTCTCAAAATCGCCTAAATTTTTCGATGTGAAAATGTGTAGCGATCTCTTTTCGTTCGCGCTTTTTAAACGGCTCGAAGATGATGAAATCTACTATGTCGGCGCAAAAGGCGCGCAGGGTAATAAAAATAAATTTTTAAATTTATGCGTGATTGAGGATAGATTTCTTATCACAAAAAACTCTGAATTTATGAGCGAGGCTGAAAAAACGCTTCTTGCTTCTGGCGATGAGATTACGCATTTTGGGCTTATTTGCAAGGAAAAAGAGATTTTTGATTCGCGCGTGATGAGGGTGTTTGTATCGAAAGATTGCGCCGATGAGATTGCGATTTACGAAGCCAAATCCAAGCGCAAACTCCTAAATTTCGCTATGCCTGCGAATTTAGACGCTCTTTTTGATGAAACTAAAAGCGACGAGACAGGCGCAAAACTTTTGGCAAATTTTAGCGCAAAATTTAGCCTAGATTATGCGCGCGCAAATGCCGATTTTAGCGCAATCAAACCTAGTTTTTATGGCTATTTTGAACTGCTTTCTCGCGTGATTTTTGGCAAAGACGCGCAGTATTTGTTGGAGTGTGCTGGGGAGTTTTTGGGCGAAAAGGGCATGAAGCTAGACTTCGAGCTTAAAGAAAACGGCGATTTTAACTTCGCTAAAACGCTTCGTTCAGCGATGAGCTACAAGCTAGCAGGGGTCGATGACAAGGTTTTAAGCTACGGCGTAATCGACACGCTGGCTAGATTTATCGGCGATTTGGCTGACGCAAACGAGGCATTATACGATTCTGGCGTGCTTAGTGGTTCGCTCTTTGCCGAGCGCAGGTTCGCAAACATCGCCACACTCGTGCTTGGCAAATCTCGCCTTGATTTCTCGGCATATTTGGGTTTGCAAGGCTGTGAGCGTTAAAATTGAGATTGCAGGAGCTGTGCAGGGCGTGGGCTTTCGCCCGTTTATCTACCGCATTTGCACCGATCTAGGCATAAAAGGCGAGGTTTATAACGACGGCGAGGGCGTGAAAATCCACGCAAACGCCACGAGCGAGCAAATATTACGGCTTAAAGAGCGCATTTATGGCGAGCTTCCGCCACTTGCGCGGATTGATAAATTTGAAATTTTTGAAATCGCGCCTAAAATTTATAATGATTTTAAAATCACGCACTCGCAAGAAACGCAAAAATTTAACCCAATTTTGCCTGATTTTGCCATTTGTGATGATTGCAGGTGTGAATTTTACGACCCGCAAAACAAACGCTACCGCTACCCATTTATCAACTGCACGAACTGCGGACCGCGCCTTAGTATCATTAAAAAGCTCCCTTATGACCGCGCAAATACGACAATGGCGCAGTTTAAAATGTGCGAATTTTGCGGTGGCGAATACACTGACCCGCTAAATCGCCGTTACCACGCCGAGCCGATTGCTTGCGCGGAGTGCGGACCCAAGCTCTTTTTGAAAAACAAAAATGGCGAAATTTTGGGTATTGGCGAAAATGCGGTTAAAATGCTTTGTGAAATTTTATCTCGTGGCGAGATAGTCGCTGTAAAGGGGCTTGGCGGATTTCATATAATGTGCGACGCGACAAACGAAGACGCCGTAGCGACCTTACGAATTCGCAAAAATCGCCCTGATAAGCCATTTGCCGTGATGTGTAAAGATGAGAAAATGGCTGAAAAATTTGCCCGGTTTTGCCAGAGCGAAAAAGAGCTTTTAAACTCGCAAATTAAGCCGATAGTTTTGGTTAAAAAATCAAAAAATCCGCAAAATTTAGCTCTTGCTGGGGCGGTTGCGCCAAATTTAGGCAAGGTTGGCATTTTTCTAGCTAACACTGGCATTCATTTGCTACTTTTTGAGTATTTTAATCGCCCCTTAATCGCTACAAGCGCGAATATCAGTGGCGAGCCGATAATTTACGATGAGGCGAGTTTGCGCCAAAAATTGGGCGGTGTGATTGATTTTTATTTGGATAATGACAGAGAGATTATCACGCCAAGCGACGATAGCGTGGGCTTTGTGGTGCAAAATCAGACGCAGAGTATCGCAGAAATCACGGAGCAAAATTCGCAAAATATTATGCAAAATTTTACGCAATATTTACGCACTTCGCGTGGGCTAAATCCGCAAATTTTCAAAAGCAAATTTACTCATAAAGGCTCGTTTCTAGCCCTTGGCGCGGAGCTAAAAAATCAGTTTGCAATATATAAAGACGGGCAAATTTTTATTTCCCCATATATCGGCGATTTGAAAAATATCGCCACAAATGCTCGATTTTTCGCGCTTTTGGATATTTTTATCAAAACTTATGATTTGAAATTTGACGCTGTTATAGGCGACATGCACCCGAATTTTTTGCATACGAAACATTTTGAAAATTTGGGCTTTGAAGTGGTGAAATTTCAGCACCATTTCGCGCATTTGGTTGCGAATTTGGCGGATAATGATTTGCTTGGAAGTGGTAAAAAATACCTTGGATTTAGTTTTGACGGCACGGGTTATGGCGAAGATGGCACGATTTGGGGTGGCGAAGTGCTGGAATTTGACGAATTTGGCTACAAAAGGGTTTTGCATTTCGATGAATTTGCGCTAATCGGTGGCGAGAGTTCGATCAAAAATATCTATAAACTCGCAATTTCGCTGATTTTTAAATTCGGCATTGAAAGCGAGGCGAGTGAGTTTTTAGCCAAATTTAGCCAAAATGAAATTTCAAATTTGAAAAAGGTAGCTTCAAATTCGCCACAAACTAGCTCGCTAGGGCGAATTTTTGACGCATTTGCAAGCGTGATTTGCGACCAAAGAAGCGTTAGTTTCGACGGCCAAAGCGGTATGAGTTTGGAAAATCTTTTTGATGAGAGCAAAATCACGAGTGAGAGCGAAAAACGATATAAATTTGAGATAATAAACGGCAAAATTAGCGTCAAAAACGCCTTTTTAAGTGCGCTAAAAGATGAGCCAGCCGCGGCTGCGTCAAATTTCATAAACGCACTCGCTAAAATAATGCTTCAAATCGCAAAAGAGCGAAATTTGCAGGTCGTGCTAAGTGGCGGGGTTTTTCAAAATGCCACGCTCTTGGATTTGGTAGTGCGAAATTTTAGCGAGGCTGGCGTGAAATTTCACCTACACAAAACCACTCCGAGTAACGATAGTGGCGTGGCTCTCGGGCAACTCATGGCCTATATCGCTTGCCTGAAATAATCAATAAATTTTATCAACTAACTTAAAATTTTAAAATTTTACGCTAAAATCGCAGGGAATTTTTAATCAAACAAGGCAAAAATGATGAAAATTTTAAAATTTTTACTATGTTTTGCGCTGTTTTTAGGCGCAGATGAAATAAATTTAAAGGGCGAAAGCGTGCAGAGCAAAAATCAAAATTTAAAAGAAATTTATTTAGCGGGTGGCTGTTTTTGGGGTATGGAAGGGTATTTTAGGCGAGTAAAGGGCGTCGCGAGCAGCGAGGTTGGCTACGCAAACGGCAATAGCGAAAAAACGGATTATTATTCGCTTAAAAAAACAGACCACGCCGAAACGCTAAAAATCAAATTTGATGAAAATGTCGTGGCATTTGCCGAGATTTTGGAGCATTTTTTTAGAGTGATTGACCCGACAAGTGTCGATAAACAAGGTAACGATGTCGGCAGGCAGTATCGCACGGGGATCTACTATACCAACGAGAGCGACAAGGAATTTTTGCAAAATTTCATCGCCTTAAAACAAAAAAAATATAAGGAAAAAATCGCCGTCGAGGTCGCACCACTACGCAATTACGCGCGCGCAGAAGAGTATCACCAAAACTACCTTGGCAAAAACCCAAATGGATATTGTCATATCGACCTAAATTTGGCGAGCAAACCGCTTTATGACGAGAGTAGGTTCGCGCTCCCTAGCCCAGAAGAGATGAAGGAAAATCTAACGCCGTTGCAGTTTAGCGTGACGCAAGAAAAGGCGACGGAGCGCCCATACACGAGCGAATTTGATAAACTCGACGCAAAGGGCATTTATATCGATGTCGTTACAAAAAAACCGCTTTTTAGCTCCACGGATAAATTCGACGCAGGGTGCGGGTGGCCGAGCTTTTCTAAGCCGATTACTACCGACGCGTTGGATTATGCGCGCGATACGAGCCACGGCATGGTGCGCACGGAGGTTAGCTCGCGGCTTGGCGGGGCGCATTTAGGGCATGTTTTTGAGGACGGTATCAAAGAAAAGGGCGGTTTGCGCTACTGCATAAACGGCGCCTCACTCGAATTTATCCCGCTCGAAAAAATGAGCGAGCGCGGATACGCTGAGTTTATCCCGTATGTGAAATAGTGAAATTCTGCTGTCTGCAAGCTCGGATACTGCGCGCGAAATTTAGCCTTTAAAATTTCGCTTCGCAAATTTGAAATACTGTGCCGAAATTTGGCCGTTAAGTGTCATTGCAAAATTTCGTAGGGCGGGGATCCTTGCCCGCAATTAAATACTATTGCAAAAATTTTACAAATTTTGCGTTTGGTAGTTTAAATTCGTAGATTGCTTCGTCGCTTTGCTCCTCGCAATGACAGCGATTTTATGTTTTGGTAATTCTAGCTCGTAGATTTCCACGCTCGTTTCACTCGCTCGCAATGACAAATTAAGCAAATTTTGCCTCTAAGTGTCATTGCGAGGAAATGTGAAGTGCTGATAAAGCAATTTGGTGAAATTTTTAATTTGCTTTTAAGTGTCATTGCGAGCGCGTAGCGCGTGGCAATCTACAAAGTTTGAATAAAAGTCGGGTAAATGGCAAAATTTCGCCAAATTTTGAATTTCGCTAAATTTTGCCATTTTAACGGTCGGTAGCTTTGACTTTGTAGATTGCCACGGCGATTTCATCGCCTCGCAATGACACTTAAAGGCGGAATTTTGCAGAATTTCAAAAAGCAAAATTTCGGGCGCAGTATTTCAAATTTGCGAAGCAAAATTTAAAAAGCAAAATTTTGCAAATTAAAATTTCGCTACGAGCGGTGGAATTTTAAAATTCCTTGATTTTATCCTCGTTTTTAATTGCAAATTTTAGCATCGTTATCCCCTCACAAGCCTTTTTAATCCCACCGTCGCACGCCTTGTTTGCGTATTCTAGTGCCTTTGTGAAGTTGCGCTTAATGCCGTCGCCCTTGCCGTAGATATACAGCGCGCCCGCGCACGACGAGGCCTCGCCAAGCTCGCACCCCTTTTCTAGGAAGGTTACGGCTTGTGCGGAGCTTTTTTCCGCGCCCTCGCCTTTGAAATACATCTGCCCTAGCGCATTGCAACTTTTAGCGAAATTGTTATCGCAAGAGAGTTTGAAAAACTCCAAAGCCTTGGCGAAATTTTTGTTTTTGGCGTGCAAAATTCCAGCATTTTCGCAGCCGCCAACAAAGCCGTTTTCGCACGATTTGCTAAGGAAAAATTCAGCCTTAGCGTTATCGCCTTTTTGCATATACAGCGTGCCAAGATTTGCGCATGATTTGTAGAAATCCGCTTCACAAGCCGTGCTTAGCAAATCCTCGGCTTGTTTATATTCTTTGTTTAGCAAGTGTCTATTTCCCATTAAATTTATTTTGTTGCAATCATCCTCACGACCAAATTTGCAACCCATTTTAGGCACTATATCGCTTCCGATAAAGCCAAGCACGAAGCCAATACTGGCGATTAAAATAACTAAAAATACAAAAATCTTTTTCATCTGTGCTAGCCATTAATCATCAAATCTTTTTAGAAGTGAGCCGTAGCTTTCGATTCGGCGATCGCGCAAGAACGGCCACCACCTGCGCACATTTTCGCACCTTTGCATATCAATCTCCACGACCTCGCAAAGCTCGCTTTCGCTACCTGCGCGAAATAGCTCTTCGCCCTGCGCTCCAAAAACAAAGCTATTGCCCCAAAATTTAATCCCCTCTGCGCTCTCATCGCATGTCATCGCAGGCGCAGTATTTCCCAAAACTACATTTGGCGAAATTTCGCTAAGCTTTGCACCCTCAAAGCCCACACGATTTACAGCGATCACAGGCAGTGAGTTTGCCACGCTATGGCCTCTTTGCACGGCGACCCACGCTTCTAACTGTCGCTTTCGCTCTGAGCTTTCATCGCCCATAAACCAGCCAATCGCAGTCGGATAGATTAGCACCTGCGCCCCACGAAGCGCCATTGCGCGCGCAGCCTCAGGATACCACTGATCCCAGCACACCAGCACGCCCAGCCTTCCCACGCTCGTATCAATCGGCTCAAAGCCCATATCACCGGGCGTGAAATAGAATTTTTCATAAAAATTCGGATCGTCTGGGATATGCATTTTGCGGTATTTGCCAAGCACTTTGCCGTCGCGCTCGAAAACCACAGCCGTGTTGTGATACAGCCCAGCACTCCTGCGCTCAAAAAGTGAAGCCACAAGCACTACGCCAAATTCTTTGGCGACACTGCCCCAAAATTTCACATCGTCTTCAAAATTTGTCGCATAGTCGAAATTCTCAGTGTTTTCACGCTGACAAAAATAGTGAGTTTGGTGGAGTTCTTGAAGCACGATTAAATTCGCCCCTTTTTGCGCCGCCTTTGCGATAAGCTCTTTGGTGCGCGCTATCGTGGCTGATTTGGTGCCGTAAAATTTGTGTGAGATTAAACCGACTTTTAAATTTTTCATTTTTTGCCTTTAAATTTTAAATTTTATCGCTAAATTTATTCATACACGAGCAGTGAAGCGAGCCGTTTTGACGGATAAAAACCCGCGCATCTACGCCAACGACCTTGCGCCCTGGGCAAGCCAAAGCAAGGCGAGAGAGCGCGATTTCGTCGTTTTTATCGCCATAAGTAGGCACGATAAGTCCTCCATTTACAAATACGAAATTCGCATAAGTCGCCCCCAAACGCCTATTTTCATAAAAAATCGGCGCTGGAAGCGGAAGCTCGATGACCTCGAATCCATGCGCTAAAACCTGCTCTTTTAGCGAGCGCAGGGCAGGGTAGTGTATATCGCTAGAATCATCGCATGAAGCCACGGCGACGAGATTTTCGCCCACAAATCTAGCCAGCGTGTCGATATGGCAGTCTGTATCATCGCCCTGAATAAATCCGCCTTTAAGCCAGATTATTTTTTTTAGCCCAAAAATTTCGCCTAGCTTTTGCTCTAAAATTTCTTTGCTAAGGGCATTTCGGTTGTCATTTAGCAAGCACTCCTCGGTCGTCATTAGCACGCCAGCGCCGTTAAATTCGACACTTCCGCCCTCTAAAATCAAATCGACATCGCGCAGCGCTTTGCCCCAAATTTCATAAAGCGTGGAATTTAGCGCGTTGTCCTTTTCGCTCGCAAATTTCCCGCCCCATGCGTTAAATGTAAAATTTAGCGCCTCTACCTTGCCCTCATTTTCGACATCAATCGCGCCATAATCGCGTATCCAAGTGTCATTTGTAGGGATTTGCACGAAATTAACGGCGAATTTTTCGTCTATTTCGCCACACACTTTGTCGAATACTGCCCGTTTTGGTGCGATAGCTATGAGCGGTTGAAACTGCGCCACAGCGCGGATAAAGTGCGTATAAGCGCTACTAATCTCGCCAAGATACGGCGCCCAGTCGCTGTCCTCGTGAGGTAGTGAAACTAAAAGTGCGTTTTGATTTTCCCACTCTGCAAATGCTCTCATTTTCTCTCCAAAATTAAATTTGCGTTGAATTTTATGTAAAATTTAGCGTAAAATTTTACGCTAAATTTGTTAAAATTTTAAAAATTCCTCTTTGAAAATGCCTTTTAAATTTTCGTAAGGCACGATGATTTCGGGCTCGCCCATAGCATACGGCGCGATGAAATACGGCGCGAAGACAAACGCCACGCCCTCTTTGGCGAAGTAAAATTCGCTTTTAAAAACGATATCTTCTGGCAGATTATCCACCCAAAATGTCTTGATAAACTCCGTAATATCGCGCTCTTGGCAGGCTTTGTCGCAGTTTGGCTGCGAGGCTATGATATCTGCGCGAAGCATATCCTTGTAACCCTTGAAAATCTCCTTGTATAGGGGTTCCACGCTAACCGCGCCGATTAGGACATTTGTAATGTCGATTTTTTTGTCAGCGACTAAATCGTAGATGATATAACTCGTGTGCTCCATGCCGTGTGCTCCGCCAGAATACGAGTATGAAAACTGCTTGATTTGGGCTAGGTTGCCGATTTGCGAGACGAAGCTTTGCTCGGCGCTAAATTCGCTATGAAAGTCCAAATCGCCATTTTGAGCCATTTCTTTATCGGCTTGGGCTTTGGATTGTTCTACTAAACTTGTGGCGTATTTTTTCGCGTCCAAGCTTTTTAGCAAAAGCGCGCATCTCTCGTCGATACTCTCACCCTCACAAATCCCAAACAGGCGGTTTTTTAGCAAAATGTCTAAATTTTCGTTGCCGGTTTGAACTAGGGTGTAGCTGTGCGCATCGTCTGAATACAGCTCCTGGGACTGAGGGTTAATCTGCGCGTAAGAAAACAGCGCAAACAGCGCAATTGTGGCAAGTTTTTTCATTTTTTTCCTTTAAATAAATAATCCATCGCGAATTTCACCGCCAGAAGCGATTAAATTTTCGCGGTTTTTGGTCGCTAAATTTGCTATTTTATTTTGTTTATCAATCTTAACCAAATCCGCGATTTTTTTCCTAAAATTCGCCATGTTTCGATCTAGCTCTTTTTTTCTAGCCATAGAAATATCTACAAATTCTCTGTCTTTTTCGATACCTATAAATTTACGCCCAAGCAAATTCGCGGCAATTCCTGTCGTAGAACTTCCGCTAAATGGGTCGCAAATGAGCGAATTTTCATCACTTGCCATTAAAATCAGTCGCACCAAAAGAGACATTGGCTTTTGTGTCGGGTGTTTGCCGTTAGTCTTTTCCCACGGAGCGATTGCGTTAAATCGCCAAACATCTTTCATTTGCTTATCGTCATTTAAAAATTTCATCAAATCGTAGTTGAAAATGTGTTTGTGTTTTTCGCTTTTTCTAGCCCAAATAATCTGCTCTGTGGAGTGCGTGAGATAGCGACAGCTAAAATTCGGCGGTGGATTTGTTTTTTCCCAAGTTATGATATTTAGAATTTTATAGCCCAAATTTTGCAAAGTCCTGCCAATTGAGAAAATATTGTGATAAGTTCCGCTAATCATCACACTTCCGTTATCTGTGAGTTTTTCTTTGGCGATTTTTAGCCAATTATAGTTAAATTCGTCAATTTCAGTATAGCCAAATGATTTATCCCACTCGCCTTTATTTACACTAACGATTTTTCCACTTTGGATACTTAGTCCGTCATTTGACAAAAAATACGGCGGATCGGCAAAAATCAAATCAAATTTTTCTTTCAAATTTGGCAAAATTTCAAATGTATCGCCGTGATATAATTTAAAATCTTTCATGTTACAGGCAAACCTAATTTTTGTAATGGAATATAGTTAAAATAATACTGGCAATTAACGCTTATGATATAATCTAGCGTATCCCTATATTCAGGCTTTTTAAACCAATCACTAAGCAGATAAATATATTCCACTTCCATATTTAAATGCGACATAAGTTTTTGGTATTGTTTCTTTTTAAAATCGCAAGTTTGGAGTTTTTCATCTACGCTACCTGCGACTTGTTGAAATTTACACTCTATAACGAAAAATGTATTGTTTAAAACTACATATAAGCTATCGTCTGGTAATAATTGTTTAGATATTATATTTTTCCAATCAACTTTTTGTTCATCTAAAAATCTGTAAAGTGCATCTTTCTTGAAAATTTGAGCGATTAATTTATTATCAAAAAATACATTATACCGTTTGGTTCTATATTTAGGCTCGTTTATCTCTATGACACTATAACCATTTTGTTCTGAAAGAAAAGTTGCTAAATCGGTTTTACCTTCAAAACGAGCACCAGTTTGTGTATTTGCTCCACCAATACCACCTTTAATCATTTTATATCCTTAATTTATTTTTAAATTTAACCCAACTTCTCTTTAATCAAATCAAAAATTTTATCCACGCTAACGCTTTGTTTTTCTAGGTTTTTGCGCTCGATAAACTCTACTTCGCCGTTAGCCAAGCCTTTGCCGACTAGCAGGGCGTATGGAAAGCCCATAAGCTCGTAATCGTTCATTTTAACGCCAAATCGCTCATTTCTATCATCAAGCAAGGCGTTAATGCCTAAATTTCGGCATTTCTCGTAAAGTTCGGTCGCGAAATTGACGATATTTTCATCTTTTGCATTTGAAATGATGATTTCTAGCGCAAAAGGCGATAGCTCTTTGCTCCACACGCAACCCTTCTCATCGTGGCTAGACTCGACTGCGACTGCGACTAGACGGCTCACGCCGATACCATAGCAACCCATGAAAAATGGCTGTGTTTTGCCGTTTTCGTCTAAAAATTTCGCCCCCATAGGGTCTGAATATCTCTGTCCTAGCTGGAAAATGTGTCCTACTTCAATGCCCTTTGTGACGCGCAGTTCGCCACCACAGCACGGGCATTTATCCCCGGCTTTGACCTCGGTTAAGTCTTTGAAGCGAGTTTTGTTAAAATTCGTAACCGCGCAACCGATTAAATGGTAGTTTTCTTCGTTTGCCCCAGCTATCATTTCGCGCTCATTTTCAAGCTCGGCGTCTATGTAAAAATCAATATCCCTTGGCAGTCCAAATGGCCCACAAAACCCTGGCACAAGCCCGGCTTCGCGCACTTCGCTCTCATCTGCGTCGATTAGTTCTAGCGCGCCACAAGCGTTTTGCGCCTTTGTCTCTTGCAAATCATCGTCGCCTCGCACGAAGAAAACCACGATTTTTGCGCTATCTTCGTAGATTGCCTTTTTCATTACAGCTTTGATTGTAAAAAATTTATCCACTTTGAAAAATTCAGCCACGCTCTCGATTGTTTTAGTCCCTGGCGTGTGAAATTTCATCATACCCTCGGTTTCTGGCGCTTCGCAAGGGGCTGTGCGTTTGGCGCGGTGTGCTGCTTCGATATTAGCAGCATAAGAGCAGTTAGCGCAGACCAAAATATCGTCCTCGCCGTTATCTGCTAGCACCATAAATTCCTTGCTTCCGCTTCCGCCGATTGCGCCACTATCGGCTTCTACGGCACGGAAATTTAGTCCAAGACGGGTGAAAATTTTGGTGTAAGTTTGCTCCATGAGATCAAATTCGCGCTTCAAATCAGCCTCGTTTGCGTGGAAGCTATATCCGTCTTTCATCGTAAATTCTCTACCGCGCAAAAGTCCAAAGCGAGGTCTAGCTTCATCTCTAAATTTGGTGTTTATTTGGTAGATATGAAGCGGGAGTTGCTTGTAGCTGGTGATTTTGTTCGCCACCATTAGCACGGCACTTTCTTCGTTTGTCGGGCTTAGGACAAAGTCATTTTCTTTGCGGTCTTTTAGGCGCAAAAGCTCTTTGCCGTATTTGTTATACCTGCCACTTGCTTTCCACGCATCAGCTGGTGTAACCACGCTAAATGCGACTTCTTGTGCGCCTGCGTTATTCATCTCTTCGCGCACGATTTGCGTGATTTTGTTTAAAACCATTTTTCCTAACGGCATGAAATTATAAAGTCCGCTGCCTAGCTGCTCGATAAATCCTGCTCTAAGCAAGAATATATGGCTTGGCAAAATGGCGTCTTTTGGTGCTTCTTTAAATGTCGGTGCAAAAAGTTTGCTAAATTTCATTTTTATTCTCCATTGTTTTGCTATTTTCGTAGTCTAAAAATTTTTCGTAATTTTCTTTAAGGGCGAAAATTTCATTTAACGAATTTGTCGCGAAATCAATCTCGTCCTTGCTCTTTAAATTTTTCAAATTTGTCGTTGGTGTGTGCAAAAATGATTTGAAAACTTGGTGAATTAGCTTTCTGGCCTCTTCTTTGTCGCTGTTTTTTAAATAGCCCTTTTTGATAGCTTTTTCTAGCTCGATTTCGGCTATATCCCTGGCTTTGGCGCGTAGGGCCTTGATGAGTGGGGTGGCTGCTTTGGCGTTTTGGCTATCGAAAAACTCGCTGGTTTGCGCCCCGATGATTGCATAGGCGTTGTGAGCTTGCTCCTCGCGCAAAATTAGGTTGTTTTTGACGATTTCTTCCAAATCATCGACGCTATATACGACGATATCCTCGCTTTGGCTTAGCTCTATGTCGCGCGGGACGGCGATATCGAAAAAGTAGCGTTTGAAATTTTTAGCTTCAATGATTTCATCGGTAATTATAGGCGTAGCGGAGCTTGTCGCGCTGAAAAATAGTCTATTGATATTGACATATTTTTTTAGGTTTTCAAGGCTATCGAATTTCACGCCTTCCCCTAGGCTTTTGGCTAAATTTTCGGCGTTTTTTAAATTTCGGTTTAAAATTGTAATCTTCGCGCCACTTGCGAGCAGGTGTTTGCACGCTAGTTCGCTCATTTCGCCAGCCCCGCACACTATGGCTTCCTCGCCTTGAAGCGAGCCTAATTTTTCCTTTGCCATGGATACTGCCACGCTTGAAACAGATACTGGGTTTTTGGAAATTTCGGTTTTTGTGCGCACGCTAGCGGCGCATTTTAGCGAAGCGTCGATTGCACTTTTGATATCCTCGCCTGTGTTGTTGTTTTCAAGCGCAAATTTATACGCATCTTTTAGCTGGCCAACGATTTGCGTTTCGCCGACAACTAGGCTATCGAGCGAGCTTGCGACCGAAAAAAGATGATGAATCGCGCCATCGTCATCGTATAAATCAGCCCTGGTTTCTAGCTCGTCTAGCCCCACGCCACTGACGCGAGATAGCGCAAGTAGGGTAAATTTCGACGCAGCCTCATAATCGCTTACACTAGCGAAAATTTCCACGCGGTTACAGGTATTTAGCACCATGCACTCTTTGATACTCGCGTTCGAGCACAAAAGTCGTAAAATTTCTTTTTTTCGCACATCGTTTGTGAAAGATAGCTTTTCACGCACTGTAATGTCTGTGTTTTTGTGAGTAAAACTCACACTCATATAAGCCATTAAAACTCCCTATTTATCATATTTTCAGCGATTTGTATAAGCTTTTCGTTTTTGAAATCTTTTATCGCTTCTATTGCGCTAGTGCCCAAAAATTTCGCTTCATTTATGCAACGATCTATTATTTTATGCTCGCTAAATTTTGCCCTAAGCCACGAAATTTCGTCCTCGTTTAGCTCTTTTTTGAAAAGCGATTTTAGTCTTTCTTTATCATTTTCGTTCAAATTCTCGTATAGATAAATATACGCTAGCGTAGTTTTTCCCTCTTTGAAATCCCCTAAATTCGGCTTTCCTAACACTTCGCTTGATTGCGTGATATCCAAAATATCGTCGATTATTTGAAAGGCAAGGCCTAAATTTTTGCCATATTCGCCAAATTTTTCTACCTCCGAGCCCTCGCCAAATTTCAAATACGCCGCACTTCTTGCCACTTCCTCGATGAAAACGGCGGTTTTGTAATAAATCATTTGGGTGTATTTTTGGGCGTCAGAGTTGAAATTTTGCGACATTTTTACATCCATCATTTCGCCGATTGCGAGTTTGGTGACAGCCGAGCTTAGCGAAGTAGCGATGAAAGCGGGAAATTTGCAAAGCTCGCTGTAAGCTTTGGAGTAGAGTATGTCGCCAAGCATAACGGCGTTTTTAGAGCCCTGGGTTGCGTTGATTGAGGGCTTGCCGCGGCGCATTACGCTTTCGTCGATGACATCATCATGCAGCAGGCTAGCAGCCTGAATAAGCTCGGTAATAGCGCATAGTCTTAGGCTCTCTTCGCTCTCTCCGGCGATATTTAAAAGCAGTTTTGAGCGCAGTTTTTTGCCTGAACTAAGAGTCAAAAACATTTCGCTAGCCACGCTGTATCCGCAACTAGCGATGAAATTTTGCATAATTTGATCGATTTTGTCCATTATTTCTTTCTTTTTTGATAAAAAATTTAGCGATTATAGCAAAATTAAATTTAATCCAAGCTAGAATTTATCGATAATCTCCCACGCTTGCTCTGGCGTTTTTGCGTTTTTTACGCCCGCACTGAACTCGCCCATGCCCCAGCTTACTTGCAGATACTGGATATTTGCCCTTTTGGCGGCGAATTCGTCCTTTTTGCTATCGCCTAAAAAAATAGCTTTTTTAAATTTGCTATTTTTCAAAACTTCTAAAATCATAGCGGGATCTGGTTTGTGCGGTATGTGCTCGCTCTCGCCCACGATAAAGTCAAAAAACTCGCTTAGCCCTGTAAATTCGGCTATGCTAGCAAGGCTAGCTTGTGGGGCATTCGAGGCTAGGGCGACGAAAAAGCCAGCATTTTTGCATTTTTTTAGCAAATCCAAAATTCCAGGATAGGGCAGGGCGAATTTGCGGTAATTCCCCATATACACAGCCATAAATTCAGCCCCTAGCTCCGCGCTCACGCTCGCCCTGCCATACAGCGCGATAAAGGGGTTTTGCGCGGGATCGTTTATCACGCTCATTATGTAATCATGCTCCAAAGGTGCGAGGTCAAGGCGGTTTCTAGTGAAATTTATACTCTCGCAAATGGCCTTTTTGCTATCAAGTAGCGTGCCGTCCATATCAAAGATTATCGTTTTCATGCGCCTCGCCTTGCAAAAATTTTCTAATATCGCTCTCCCATTTTGGCGCGGCGGTAACAGCACTTTCGGTGTAGCATTTATCGAAAAATTTATCAATTCGCGAGGCGTCAAGGTTGTTTAAAACGCTGATTTTAAAATATCTTGTATAGCCTGCTACATCGAGCACTTCCCCGCTCGTGCCGATACAGACGAACATTTCGCACTCTTGCAGTGCCTCGTATAAATCGGCGTAGTGCGGGGCTTGCTCGCCAAACATAACGATATTGTGGCGCATTTTAGGGCTTTTACATTTTTCGCAAATTTGCCCTGCAATTGGCGCGTAGCCGATATTTTGGACATGTCCGCACGCCTCACAGCGAATTTCTGGCAAAAATCCGTGCAAATGAATTACACCCTCGCACCCAGCGCGTTCTAGCAAATCATCGACATTTTGGGTTTGCACGACGATTTTTTCTCCAAATTCTTTTTTTAATTTTGCGATTGTGTAATGGGCTAAATTTGGCTCGCAACCCGCTAATTGCGCCCTGCGCTCATCGTAAAATTTAAGCACCTTCGCTCTATCTTTTAAAAACCCAGGCACCGAGCAAACCTCTGCCACGCTGTATTGCTCCCAAAGTCCGCCACTCTCCCTAAATGTGCGAAGCCCGCTAGCTGCACTCAGTCCAGCCCCGCTTAAAATCAATACTTTTTTCATTTTTTTTCCTTAATACTCATCGCTAAATTTGCCCTTGTGCTTCTCTTTTTTGTAAGTTTTTGAATTTTTGAGTTTTTCTAGCAAATTTGCCTCTTTTATCAACTCGTCTTTGCTCTTGTGCGCTAGGACCGATTTGACGAAGTTTTCGAGCGATTTCGTGTAGGGCTGGTCTAAATAAACAGCTTCTACTTTTTTTAAAACTTCGTAGTTTTTTATCACGCGAATTTTAAATAAATTCTCGTCAAAATCATCTCGTTTTAAAATCGAAATTGCCGATTTTGCGAAGCGCTCTAAGGCGCGGATGTATTTGATACGATCGCTTTTTTCATTTATTTGGCTCAAATTTAATCCTTTTAAATTCAAAAGTGCGATTATACCAAATTTAGCTTTATTTTTTATTTTACATATTTTTCCTATATATTATTAAAACTATATTTTTTTCAAAACACTTTAAATAGGGAATTTATAAAATATATTTTCTCTATTGACTTGTTTGTAAATAAGTGTTATAATCTCTTTAAAATTTAAGGAGGAGAGATGGCAGAATTTAACTTCGAAACACTAGCAACTCACGCAGGATACAGCTCGAAAGAGGGCTGTGGTGCAATGGCTGTGCCGATTTATCTAACCACGGCGTTTGACTTTGGCACGAGCGAGGAGGCGGCAGCTAGATTTGCATTGCAAAGCCTTGGCCCCATTTATACGCGTTTAAATAACCCAACGGTCGATATTTTCGAGGCGCGCATTGCAGCCCTTGAAGGTGGCGTGGCGGCGATTGGCACAGCTAGCGGTCAAGCCGCTTCGTTTTATGCGGTCGCAAATGTCGCAAGTGCGGGCGATAATATCATCATGGCGCAAAAAGTCTATGGCGGAACTTCGAATTTAATGCTTCATACGCTTAAAAAATTTGGCATTGAGACGCGTATGTTCGACGCAGACAGCGCGGACGATTTAGAAAGCTTGATTGATGAGAAAACAAAGGCGATTTTCTTCGAAACGCTTTCAAATCCGCAAGTGGCAATCCCAAATTTTTATAAAATCATCGAAATCGCCGATAAATACGGCATTATCAGCATTGTGGATAACACAGTCGCCACGCCAGTGCTGTTTAATCCTATCAAAAAAGGCGCCGATATCGTCGTGCATAGCGCGAGCAAGTATATCAGCGGTCAAGGGCTAACAATCGCAGGCGCTGTCGTAAGCGGGGCTAGCACAAACAAAAAAATCGTAGGAAATCCAAGATATGCTGATTTCAACGAGCCAAACGAGAGCTATCATGGGCTAGTTTATACAAATTTGGTAGAAAATTTCGACATTTTCACGCTTCGAATTCGCCTTGGCTTGCTTCGCGATATCGGTGCGACGATGAGCCCATTTAGCGCGTGGCAGTTGATTCAGGGGCTTGAAACCCTAAGCGTGAGGGTCAAAGAACACTCTCGCAAAACGCAAAAAATCGCTGAATTTTTAGAATCTCACCCAGCGATAAAAAGCGTAAATTACCCAGGACTAAAAAGCTCGCCACTAAATAAATTTGTGAGCGAAAATTTCACTGAGGGGCTATGTAGCGGGCTTTTGTGTTTTGATGCTGGAAGCAGAAAGGTAGCTGATGATATCATGCGAGAAGTGAAAATTTTCGCCGTTGTCGTAAATATCGGCGATAGCAAATCCGTCATCACTCACCCAGCTAGCTCAACTCACTCGCAATCAAGCGACGAGGAATTGCTTAGTGCGGGCATTACTCCGGGGCTAATTAGGCTTAGCGTGGGGCTAGAAGACACTGACGATTTGATTGGTGATCTTAAAAACGCAATTGAAAAAGCAACGAAATAAGGGGAATATATGGCACTTTTATCTACAAAAGGCGTGTATGGCTTAATGGCGATTTTAGAAATCGCCAAAGCTAGCGAAATTTCGCCGATTAGCATTAGCGAAATTTCAGATAGAATTTTGGTTTCAAAAAACTATTTGGAGCAGATTTTAAACGGCCTTAGAGGCGGTGGATTGATCGAGAGTATAAAGGGCAAAAACGGCGGATATTATCTCTCGCGCGATATCGAGGATATCACATTTGCCGATGTTTTCAAGGCTATGGAAAAGGACTTTAAACTTACAAATTTGAAGCTATTAAACCCAAATTTAGAGTTTTTTTTCAAAGAGTATGATGAAAAACTGCTAGAAATTTTCAACAAATCAATTAGCAAATTTGAAGAATACAAGGAAGAAAGCACTAAATTTTTGGATTTTAGTATTTGATTTGAGGCTGTGCGCAGTTTCACAACGATAAAAAAAAGGAAAAAAATGAAAATAGCAAATGATGTAACAGATCTAATCGGCAATACTCCGTTAGTTAGGATTAATACCTTTTCAAAAAACGCGACAATACTTGCAAAAGCTGAGTTTCTAAACCCAAGTCACTCGGTCAAAGATCGTATCGCGTGGAATATCATCAAGGTCGCCTTCGTGCAAAATCTCATCAACAAAGACACAATCCTAATCGAGCCAACTAGCGGAAATACGGGCGTAGGACTAGCCATGGTAGCTGCGAAAATGGGGCTAAAACTAATCCTAACAATGCCAAGTTCGATGAGTATCGAAAGACAAAAGCTAATCGCGGCTTTTGGCGCGAAAATCGTGCTTACAGATCCGCAATTTGGCATGAAGGGTGCCGTGGATAAGGCAAACGAACTAGCCGAGGAAAACCCAAATTCCTTTATCCCAAGCCAGTTTGACAATCCAGCCAACCCACAAGCCCACTACGAGAGCACTGGCCCTGAGATTTGGCGCGATACAGACGGCAAAGTCGATATCCTAGTCGCTGGATTTGGCACGGGAGGCACGCTAAGCGGGACAGCGAAATATCTCAAAGAGCAAAACCCTGATTTAAAGGTAATCGCGGTCGAGCCTGATTCGTCGCCACTAGCTAGTAGAGGGTGCGCTGGAAGCCACAAAATACAAGGAATCGGCGCAAATTTCATACCGAAAAACCTAAATTTAGACATAATCGATGAGTATATCGCGGTCGCAAATGGCGCAGCTTTCGAGACTGCAAAGACTTTGGCGCAAAAAGAGGGCTTGCTAGTGGGCATTTCAAGTGGCGCAAATGTCTATGCGGCAAACATCGTTGCCAATCGCTTCGAAAATCGTGGCAAAATCATCGTAACCACGCTAAACGACACCGGCGAGAGATACCTTTCTACCGATTTATTCAAATAAAATTTAATCTCAAATTTGCGAATTTTGTAATTCGCAAATTTGCTTTTTACTACGAAAATTCCAAACGCTAAATTTGTTGTCATTGCGAGGAGCGAAGCGACGAAGCAATCTACGAGTTTAAAATTCCAAACGCTAAATTTGCAAAATTCATAAAATTTTAATAAATTCCGCCAAAATACTGCGCCGAAATTTTAAATTCGTAGATTGCTTCGAATTTGCCATGCAAATTCTCGCAATGACACTAGCGAGCAAATTTGTTTAATTTGTCATTGCGAGCGAGTGTAACGAGCGTGGCAATCTACGAATTAAAAATTCCAAACGCTAAATTTGCGAAATTGAAATTCCATAAATTTACACATTATTATCAAAATTTGCGCTAGAATTTGGCTAAATTTCATAAAAAAGGAAAGTTATGAAAAAGTTTTTTGTTTTTTTATTTTTGTGTGCTTCTTTGTGGGGCAAAATCAACATAAACGACGCGACTAGATACGAGCTAATGACCATTGGCGGGCTTGATGCGGGCAGGGCGGACATGCTCATAAATTACCGCAAATCGCGCGAAATCACAGATGAAAATCAGCTAAAAAACATAACCGGTTTTGGCGGTTATGATACGACTAGGCTCGCGCAAAATTTTGATTTGCAAGCCCTGCCAAAGCCAGAGCCTGTCCCAGAACCTAAAAAAGAGAGTGAACAAAACATAATCATAATCCAACCAGAAAAAAAGGTCTATGTAAATCACCCGCCAAGATACCGCTACGAACAGAATTTCGGCAATGGAATTACAATTGTGGAAGAGGGCAATATTTATCGCCCAAGACCACTGCCGCCACGCTACGAGGAGCACCGCAGGCGCCACTTTGGCGCGCATGAGCAAAACAGAGTCGCCAAACCTGCGCCTGTGCCACAGCACCTCACCACACAAAGAGCTAAGAGCTCCCAAAATAACTGCGTCATGCGAAATGGAATTTGCATAAGTGGCGAAGTGCGCGCCAGAGGCGTTTGGAGATAGGCTATCTGGCTTAAATTTTAAAATCATCGGAATTAAAAAGAGTTTGAATTTCTTTTTTTAATTCTAGGTCGCCAAAGTTTTCTTTTACCACTTCGCTTAAATTTGGCGTGTTTTTGCCTAAATTTGCTTTTATGGTTTTGTCGTTTCGCTCGATTTTCGCCATAGTGTCGCGCTGTAATTTTTCTCTCGTGCTAGAAAATGCGTAAGGCTTGCCACTATGCTTGCAAAAGCCAGGCTCCGCGACATTTAAAAGCCGTTTGGTGGTGGGTTTAAAGCCATAGGCGTCTAGCTCGCTATTTGAAAGTTATTTTATGGATTTCAAGTCATTTAAATTTTAATTTTTTAGATTGCAATAAATTTGCAAAACACAAATTTCCGGGGCAGTGTTTGCAAAAATAAAGGCGAAATTTAGCTATTTTCTCGCCATGAAAACAGCGAAATTTGCCCATTTAAAGATAATTTCCACGCTGGTAAATCCGGCATTAAGCGCGAGCGTTTTGTTCTCGCTCTCGGTGTATGGGATTAGCACATTTTCGAGCGCTTTGCGCTTTTGGGCGATTTCGAACTTCGAATAGCCTTGATTTTCTTTGTAATTTTCGTAAATTTCAATCATATTTTTACTAAGCGTTTTATCCTCATAAACGAGCTTTTCAGCGAAAATCAAAACCCCGTTTTTGCCCAAATTTTCATAAATTTTGCGCATAAATTCCGCCCGTTTTATCGGGCGAATAAACTGCAAAGTGTAGTTTAAAATCACGGCGTCAAAGCCCTTAAAATCGCACTCTAAGATATCTTCGCACGAAAATTTTATCTGCGCGCCAAAAGCAGCGGTTTTTGCCGCGGCGATTTCTAGCATTGCTTCGGAGTTATCCACGCCAAAAAGCGCCAAATCAGGGCGCATTTGATACAAGCTAAGCAAAATCCCAGCCGTCGAGCAGCCAAGGTCTATGGCTTTGGCACCATGAGCCAAAATCCGTGCCAAAAGCTCGCAAATAAGCTCGGAGCTTTGCTTATAAAACGGCACCGAGCGCGCGATCATATCGTCAAAGACGCTAGCGACGCTTTTGTCGAACTCAAACTGCTTTTTTATCGGCGTTTTGAAAATTTCATCTTTCATATTTGTTTCCTAAAATATCCCTAGCAAGGGTGATGTCGCTTGAAATTTGCGCTTTTAATTCGCCCAAATTTGCAAATTTTTTGTTTTCGCGGATAAATTTGATAAATTTCACGCTCGCACGCTTTGGCGTGAAATTTGCGCCAAACTCCCCTAAAATATGCGTTTCTATGGCGAAATTGCTATCCGTGCTGACCCTGTGCCCTATAAAAGATACGCTTTTGTAAATTTTGTTTTTTACCCTGCACAGCGTGGCATAAACGCCAAATTTTGGCATATAAAACTCGCTAGCATCTAGATTTAGCGTCGCAAACAGCTCCTTTGCGCCAAGCCCTTGACCGCTGATGACTTTGCCAGAGATTTCATACTCCCTCCCCAAAAACTTCGCCGCCTTCTCGCACTCACCAGCGTTTAAAAACTCCTTTATCAGCCTCGTATGCACGCCCACGCCGTCGATTTTATACTCGTCGATTATGAGCGTTTCACCGGCGAAATTCGCGCGCAAAAATTCTGCGTCGCTGGCTCTATTTTTGCCAAATTTAAAATCATTTCCGACTACGATTTTTTCTAAATTTGGAAAATTTGCGTTTAAAAGTGCGATAAATTCGGCTCCGCTTAAATTTTTCACCTTAGCTAAATCGCAGTAAAAAATCTCTTTTTCGCAAATTTGGCTAATTAGGCTAGGTGGCGTGAGTTTGGGCGCAGTATCGGCGATGACTATGATTATGCCACCATGCTCGCCAAGAGCGTCAAATAGCTTTTGATGAGCCCTGTGAAATCCGTCGAAATTGCCGATAGCAAGGGCTTTAATCTCGCTTTTTTTCGCTCCATTTAAATTTAGAAATTTCTCGTTTTCGCCAAATTTGGCTAGGATTGAAATTTCGCTAGGCTCACTCATTTTTGCTTCGTCCATACGATTTTTTGGGTGTCATAGCCACTTTCTTTGGCTTTGTTTAGGTAGATATTTTTGATGAGTTCGGGCATGGTTTTGGTGCGCGAAAGCATATAAAGCTCGCCTGTGTTTTCGCCAAAAACGAGCGCGTAGCTGTAATCCACATCGGTTTGAGCGACGCTAAATTTGGCATTTTTTATCATACCTTTGCGAACTAAATTTCCCTCGGATTTTTTGCCTACAAAGGCTAGTTCTTCGCTAGATAATTTGATTTTTCCGCTTTGGCTTTGGGCTGATTTTAGCATATTTATCGAGCCGTTTTTATCGACAAAAATCTCATAAGCTGTGTTTTCTAACTCGCCTGTAAAGCCCTTGATATGGGCTATCTCATACCAGCCGCCGCAAAATTTAGCTATGTCAAAATCCCGCGTGATAGGCGCGTTTGGCGAAATGCTTTTGGCACACGCCCCTAGGAAAAATATAGTTAAAGTTAAAATTAAAATTTGCTTAAATTTCATCTATTCTCCTTTTTTATAATGATAGAAAAACTCCTGATTTCCTTCTTTGCCTTTGATTTGACAAGGGAGTTTTTGTATCATTATAAGCCCCATTTTAGCGCAGTTTAACTCAAATTTCGCCATTGCTTGTTCGACTAGCTTTTCATTTTTTATGACACCTTTTTTATCTCGTTTTGCACCCACGCCGACCTCGAATTGCGGTTTGAAAAGCAAGATTATATCGCGCGAAGCAAGGCACAAAATGCTAGGCAAAATTTTCTCAATCCCGATAAAGCTCACATCGCAGGTGATTAGCTCAAAACTCGTTTGACTCTCAAACTCCCTGATATCGGTGTTTTCGCGCACGATTACACGCGGATCGTGGCGCAAGCTATCATCTAGCTGTGCGCTTCCCACATCGAGGGCTACGACCTCGCTTGCGCCGTATTTTAGCAAAATTTGCACAAATCCGCCCGTCGATGAGCCGATATCTAGGGCGCGCACGCCAGTGATATCAAGCGCGCACTCATCTAAAAATCCCTTTAATTTCAGCGCGCCACGGCTTACGAAAATCTCGTCTGTCGCGCTAATCTCGCCACTTTCTATTTCGGCTGATACCTTGCCTAAAATTTCGCCATTTAGCAAAATTTTGCCCTCTTTAATGAGATTTTGGGCTTTGTTTCGACTGATTTTTAGAGCCTGGGCCACGAAACTATCAAATCTCACGCGCCATTTCCTCAAACTCATCTTCGCTTAGCGTGCGCACGCCAAGGGCATTTGCCTTATCTAGCTTGCTTCCAGCCTCGCTTCCATAAATCACAAAATCGGTTTT
The DNA here is from genome assembly GCF_027737785.1 of Campylobacter sp. JMF_06 NA1. NCBI lineage: Bacteria > Pseudomonadati > Campylobacterota > Epsilonproteobacteria > Campylobacterales > Campylobacteraceae > Campylobacter > Campylobacter sp. JMF_06 NA1. Next base: position 408,398 of record NZ_JAOVUA010000001.1, on the reverse strand, counting down.
GGCTGATACTGAGCCAGAAACCTTTGCGCCCATTTGCAAAAGGCGGTTTTTGATCTCGTCTCTGGGACGCGACATGGTGCCAGTAAGCACGATAGTCTTGCCTGTAAAGGCGGTTTGCGTGGTTTTGCTCTTAGAAATTTGTGGATTTATGATTGTGATTAAATTACGAATTTTTTCTCTGTTTTCGGCGCAAAATTCGCAAAAACTCTTCGCCATAGCCTCTCCAAAATTTTCTAAATTTAGCACCTCTTCATAGCTAGCGTCTAGCCATTTCTCGCCAAAACTCTCGGCGATTTTGCGCGCTGCGACCTCGCCTATATGCTCGATACCAAGCCCGCTGATGAAGCGATAAAGCTGTGCGCCCTTGCTCGAATTTATAGCGTTTAAGAGATTTGAAATTTTTTTATCTTTAAAGCCTTCAAGCCCCGCAAAATCAGCTTCGCTAAGCGCGTAAATATCGGCGATTTCGTTAATTTTGCCAAGGCTATGAAGCAAGCTAATCGTAGCCTCGCTTAGCCCTTCGATATTCATACATTTTTTCGAGCAAAAATAGATCAAAGCCCCTACAATCCGTGCTTTGCAACTCAAATTTTGACATTTTATCAAAGCACCCTCATCTAGCAGGCCACCGCCACATACAGGACATGCACTAGGGCGAGTTATGGGCGTTTGCGAGCCGTCTCTGCGCCCAGCAAAGACGCTTGTGATTTTTGGGATTACATCGCCGCTTCGTATAATTCCCACAAAATCGTTTTTCATCAGCCCCAAGCGCTCGATTTCATCGAAATTATGAAGCGTAGCGTTGCTGACATTTGCCCCGTCGATATTGACGCTTTCGACCACCGCCACAGGGGTGATTGCGCCCGTTCTGCCTACTTGCAAAACAATGTCTTTTAGCCTTGTAACCTTTTCGATAGCTGGGAATTTATACGCTACCATGAAACGCGGAAATTTCACGGTGTATCCCAGCAAATCGCACTTTGCGACATCATTTATGCGAAGCACCATGCCATCAAGCATCAAATCTTTTTTCTCGCGCAGGGCGTGCAAATCCTCGTAAGCCTTGCGGATTTCATTTGCACTCGCGCAAATTCGCCTAAAATCGTCCCTCTTAAAGCCAAGACTTCGCACGAACTCCATAATCTCGCTATGTCGCGTGAAATTTAATTTATTTTCGCCCACGCCCCAAGGTATGAATTGAAGTTTTCGCCTTGCTACGACCGCGCTATCTAGCTGGCGAAGGCTTCCAGCTGCGGCGTTGCGCGGGTTTGAAAACAGCGCTTCGCCATTTTGCGCGCGTTCGTCGTTTAGAGCGTCAAAATCGCTTTTAGCAATCAAAACTTCGCCACGAATTTCGATTTTTTCGTTATATGGGATTTGAAGTGGGATAGATTTTATCGCTCTTGCATTGGCGGTTACATTTTCGCCGATTTTGCCGTCCCCGCGCGTGGCAGCCGAGATTAAAATGCCGTCTTCGTATGTGAGATTTAGGCTTGCTCCGTCAAATTTCGGCTCGACATAAAATTCTAAATTTGCCTTTTCTCCACGCCCAAGCCACGCCAAAAGCTCGCCGTCGTTAAAAATATCCTCCATAGACCACATTTGCGCGCCGTGAGAAAGCTTTTCGAAGCCCTCGCTAAGCTCGCCACCGATACGCAAAGTAGGGGAATATGGCAAAATTTGCTCTGGGTGGGCGCGCTCGAAGATTTCGACCTTGCTATATAGCGCGTCGTATTCTTCGTCGCTAGCGATTGGATTATCCTGCGTGTAATACGCTCTCGCCCATAAATTCAGGGTTTGGACAGCATTTTTGTATTCGTTAAAATCCATTTTATTTCCCAAAAATTTTCAGCGCTTTTTCATAATCTTCTTGCGTGTCGATTCCGACGCTGTTTGTAGCAATTTGCAACATTGCGATTTTTTTGCCAGCACTTAGGGCGCGAAGTTGCTCTAATTTCTCGGTATTTTCTAGCACGCTAGGCGGTAGGGCGCAAAACTCGCGCAGGGTTTTTGCGCTATACGCATAAATGCCAATATGCCCCAAATAGTCCTTAAATTCGGCTCTTGGATAAGGTATTGGCGCGCGTGAAAAATAAATCGCAAAGCCGTGGTTGTCCAAAATCACCTTGACTAAATTTGGATCTTGCGCGCTTTTTTCGTCGATTTTTTTGTAGCAACTAGCCATAAATGCGCCGTTTTTTATCGCGCTAGTGGCAAATTCTTTAAATTTAATTAAATTTTGTGTCTCAAAAAACGGCTCGTCGGCTTGAACATTGATTAAAATTTCATCGTCGCTTAAATTTGCGTTTTTCACAGCTTCGTTTATTCTATCTGTGCCACTTTGGTGGTTTTCATCTGTCATAACGGCGCAAAATCCGTAATCCTTAGCGATTTGCAGGATTTGCTCATCATCTACCGCGATTAGCACGCTATCTACTTTGGCGGCGTTTTGCGCTGTTTTGATAAACATCGGCACACCGGCAAATTCGCATAAAATTTTGTTTTTAAACCTAGTTGAGGCTAGGCGGGCAGGTATTATAATCATAGTTTTATCCAATCAATAATCGTGTTTTTAATCTCGTTTTGCTCGATTATGCTCGTGTGAATTTCAGGGCTGGCAAAAAGGCGTGAAATTTGCGCTGGAATATCGCTTTGAAACTCTTTCGAAAGCGCGATCATATCGGCCTTTTCATCTTCGCACGGGCGAGATTTTATCGCTTTTATCATTGACGGGGTAAATTTTATCCATTTCGCCGTAGAAACGATGAGAGTTGGCGTATCGCCACCTAAAAGCTTGAAGCAATTTGCAGTGTGTGGGTCGATTAAAACTCCATTTTGACTAACATCTTTGATATATTTTGCACACTCGCTATCGTCTGAGAAATCCGCTTGGAAGATATTTTGCAAAGCTTCCAACTCATCTTTATTTAGCTTGTAAAATTTTTGTTTATCAAGATTTTGCATAAGCTCTTTTGTGCGTTTATCGCCGAATAAATCAGCCAGCACACGCTCGACATTTGAACTAATCAAAATGTCCATTGCAGGGCTAATCGTGCTAATTAGCTTTCTACCACGCAAATCGTAAATTCCAGTTTTGATTAGATCAGTTAGGATATTGTTTGCGTTGGAGGCGATTTTGATTTTGCCGATATTTGCCCCCATTTTTTTGGCGAAATACGCACCAAGAGCGTTGCCGAAATTTCCGCTTGGCACGATTACATCAAATTTATCGTGCGCGCTAAATTTTGGATTTTTGCTAAATTGCACGCTAGCGTAAATGTAGTAGATGATTTGAAACAAAATTCTGCCGAAATTTACAGAATTTGCCGCACTTAGGCAAAGATTATTAGCCCTTAGTTCGTTTTTAAAATCATCATCGCTAAGTAGCGATTTTAACGCTCTTTGCGCGTCGTCAAAATTCCCTTTAATGCCTAGAATTTTTAAATTTTTGGCTGATTGTTTTACCATTTGTTGGCGCTGAATTTCACTCGTTCCACCAGCTGGATAGAGGCAGACAACCTTGATATTTGGGTCGTTTGCAAATGTTTCAAGCGTGGCTGGGCCAGTATCGCCACTAGTAGCGCAGATTATGAGGTATTTTTCGCCTCTTTGCGCCGCTAACTCGCCAAGAAGCGCGCCAAAAGGTTGAAGCGCCATATCCTTAAACGCAAGTGTCGGGCCGTGATAAAGCTCCAAAATATAGGTGTTATCGTTAAATTTAGAAATTTCAAGTGGCAGGGCAGGGTTTTCGAAACTATCATATCTAGCAAGAGCGGTTTTGAAAACCTCTGGCGAAATGTCGAAATCTAGGGCTTTTATAAGCTTTAAAGCGATTTGTTTGTAGCTAAGCTCTTTGCACTCGCTCCAAAATTCAGGCGTAAGTTTTGGCAACTCGCGCGGTGTATAAAGTCCGCCAAATGCAGCACTTGGGCTTAGTAGTGCGTCGCTAAGTGTGGCGCTGGCGCTAAAATCTCGTGTGGAAACTAATTTCATAAATTCTCCTTATCTAATCAAACTTCCGATACCAGTATCAGTGAAAAGCTCTAATAAAAGTGAGTGTGGGATTTTGCCATTTATTATGTGAGCGGCCTTGGTGCCTGTGTTTATGCACTCCAAACAAGCATCGATTTTAGGTATCATACCGCCACTAATCGTGCCGTCTTTTTTCAAAGCCCAGATCGAATTTTCATCGAGTTTGCTAATGAGTTTGCCCTCTTTATCTAGCACGCCGTCGATGTCGCTTAGAAAAATCACTTTGTCGGCTTTTAGGTAGCTAGCGATTTTGCTAGCGCAAAGATCTGCGTTTATGTTAAAGCTGATATTTTCGTCATTTTCGCCCCCGGCAAGTGGCGCGATGACTGGCAGATAATCGCGATCTAGCAAATCATAAATGACTTTTGTATTTACATCTGTGATTTCGCCTACGAAGCCGTATTTTTCGCGGTCTAAAAATTTCGCCCTCAAAAGTCCGCCGTCCTTGCCACTAATGCCTATGGCAGGGGCTCCGTTTTGGTTAAGAAGCGCGGTGATTTCTTTATTTACAAGTCCGCTTAGCACCATTTCGGTTACTTCGATAGCCTCTTTGCTTGTTACGCGCAAACCATCGCAAAATTCGCTTTTGATATCCAGTAAATCGAGGGTTTGGTTGATTTTTTTGCCACCGCCATGCACGACGATGACCTTGATACCAACCATGTGCAAAAGCGTGATATCACGAGCGAAATTTAGCTTTAAAACCTCGTCGGTTTGGGCTGCGCCGCCGTATTTGATGACGAAAATTTTATCGCGAAATTTGCGGATATAAGGTAGGGCTGAGATGATAATTTCTGCGATTTGACTTGATTTTATCATTGTTTTCTCCAAATTTAGTGGTTTAGTTTGCTAGTAATGTAGGCTTTGATTTGGTTTTTGAAATTTTCGCTAAGCGTGGTTTTAAGCTCGATTACGCTGATATTTAGCCCGAAATTTTCGAGCTTGACGAAATCTTTGGCGGTGCAAATGATATGCGTGGCGCTAGATTTATTAAGTAAATTTTGAATTTCATCTTTTGTAAAATCATAGTGATCTGGGAAATAAAAACTAGCTTTGGCGTGTTTTTCAAACTCTTTTAGGCGCCATGGCTTGGCGATTGCGCTGATTAAAATCGTATTTTCCTTGTCGGTGTGTGGATTTGGGAAATTTGAAATTTCACTCGTGGATTTTATATCATCTATGCTAGGGATAAAATCTGCGAATTTGTAGAAATTTGGCGGATAGCGATAGCCTGCGACTGGTAGTGGCAAGGGCAAAAGTGGCGAATCGCTAGGGCGCAAAACAATCTCAAATTTTTCTATATGAAATTTAGAAAATCCATCGTCTAAAATCGCAAGAGCAAAGCCATCTTTTTTGGCCTGCATTATGGCATTTTCGCGGTTTTCGCTCACAAGAACGCTTGCGTTTTTTAGGGTTTTGGCATAGAGCATGGCTTCGTCGCCACTGGTTTTTATGTCGCATAAAATTTCGCCATTTTTCGCCACATATTGTAGTCCGTGGCTTTTGCGGCCGTATCCGCGCAGTATTATGCAGGTAGGAATCTCGGGGCTAAATTCTGTAAAAATCGCCCCCACAAGCGGAGTTTTACCGCTTCCGCCAAGGGTTAAATTTCCCACGCTTACTACTGCTATGCCATAATCTTTGGGCTTAATTAGGGCGCGCCTAATCATCTGAATAAAGCCAAAAATGATTGAGAGTGGAAGCAAAAAAAATGAAATTATAAGCCAAATAACGCCCGGATCGTATAAATTTTTTTCGAGCCAAATTTTAAACACGGCTTCTCGCAATTTCTATAATTTTTTCGCAGATATAGGCCACATCGTCATCGCTAAGCGAGGCATAAATCGGCAAAGATAAAATTTGCTGATAATTTTTTAGCGCATTTGGGAAATCATTGACTTTGTAATTATACTTGGATTTGTAGTAGCTCAGCAGGTGCAGTGGCACATAGTGAAGCCCCACATCAATGCCCCTAGAAATCATTTCGCGCGCGAAATCATCGCGGTTTTTGTCGATTTTGATGATAAATTGTGTGTAAATATGCTCCGCGCTATCGGTAGGAAGCTCGATATGAGGGCAATCTTCCAAAGATTTCCTAAACATTTTTGCGATATTTTGGCGACGCTTGATAAAGCTATCTGTTTTTTCTAGTTGAGATAGTGCAAATGCCGCATTTATCGAGTTTAAATCGTATTTTTGACCGATACGATCTACATTATAAGTAAAGCCTAAATTTCCGTCTTTATAAAATGCTTCGCCCACGATTCCGTTATTGCGTAAAATTTTGGCAGAATTTGCCAAACCTTCGTTGTTTGTGACGAAAAATCCAGCCGTAGAGATTGCGTCTTGGGCTTGTGGATTTATCTGAAAGCACGAAAACAGCGAGTTTTCAAACGAGCCGATTTTTTTGCCCTTATATGTAGCGCCTGTGGCCCTAGAAGCGTCATCTATGATAGTGATATTTTCTTTTTTGGCGATTTCGTAAATCTCGTCCATATCTGTTACGAGCCCAGCTGTATGCGAGATAAAGGCGCATTTTAGCTTTTTATGTCTGTTTAGCTCGATAGCTTTTGAAAAGCTTTCAGGGGTGATATTAAAGGTGTTTGTATCGATATCTACAAATATCGGCTCGGCATCAAAATGCCTAATAACCGCCGCTACATGCGGAAATGAATTGACCGAGCATAAAATTCTATCTCCGCGCTTGACGCCAAGTGTGCAAAGCGCAAGATGAAGCGCAGTAGTGCCACTAGTAGTGGAGATCGCGTAATTCACGCCAAAATACTCACAAATTTTGTTTTCAAAAATTTCTGAGTATTTTATTTGTGGATTGTGAAGGGCATTTAGTATAAGCGATTCTTCTTTATCATCAACCTGCGCTTTAAAAAAGGGTATTTGCCTCATGTGAAATCCTAAGCATTAGGATCTACTTGTGCTACATTTGGCATGCGTAATTTAAAGCTATTTTTTATCATTCTATTTGTGATAAATTTGCATAAATCAGCGTTGTGATTCGAATCAAGCAAGTATGCTAAATCATCTTTTGTAATCTCTTTGCCACCTCTAATTTTTTCGCGAAGTTCAGGGCGAGAGAAGATGTCTCTAAGCACGCTATCAAGGATATCATAGCTATATCCAAGCTCTCTTTCGTCGCTTTGATTTTCCCATAAATCTGCGCTTGGAGTTTTTGCGATTATATTTTCATTGATAGTAAGCGCTTCGGCAAGTTTGCTTACTTTTGTCTTTAAAATTTCGCCGATTGGGTTAAAGGCACACGCCAAATCACCATAAATCGTGCTGTATCCTAGCATTCTTTCGCTCAAATTTGTTGTTCCGACTACGACTGCGCGGTGTTTCGCGCTGTAATCGTATAATAATCCCATGCGAACTCTTGTCGCAAAATTTCCAATTCTTAGCTTATCTGCGCCAGTATCAAGCGAAGCGAAAGCCTCCATAAATGGGGCGATTTCTTGGATTTCGTAGTCTATACCAAACATATCGCAATGCTCAATCGCATCGCCTAAATTTGCTAAATTTGAGCTAGGCATAGGCATGATTAGGGCGCGAGTTGGGATCTCTGTTAGGGCGCACAATGCCGATACTACGGCACTATCAAGTCCTCCGCTGACTCCGACTACGAAAGCGTCTGCTCCTGTTTTTTCAAGTTCTGTGGCCAAAAAATCGGTCAAATATGGAATTAAATTTTGAGCGTTCATAGAAAACCTTTGTAAATTATAAACTAAACTTTTAATTCTACCAATATTAAACTAAAATTAAACTTTAAAAAAGAGAGAAAAATTTGATTAAAATTTATGATTTATTTGCAAATTTTGCCAAATTTGACAAAATACGCAAAATTATTTGTAAAATTTTGCGTATTTACAGGCTGATTTTGACATAGACTCGTTTCGGGGCAGGGTAACCCTCGATAGTGAGATTTGGGTTTTTTGGATCTAGGAAATTTTCCAAGCTCTGGCCGTCAATCCAATCGGTTTTTCGCTGTTCGTTAAAATCAGTTTGTTTGGTTTCTAAAATTTCAAAATTCTTAAATTTCGCCCTTTCGCACCAGTTGCTAAGTGCGCCGATAGTGGGCACGAAGTAGATATTTGAGATCTTAGAATACCCGCCCTTTGGCGTAAGCGCGAAATCCCCGTCCATATCTATATACATCGTATCCAAAATCACCTCGCCACCGCTATTTAGCGCAGATTTGAGCTGTTTTAGCATAGATACTGGGTCGCTTCTGTGATAAATCACGCCAAGGCAGAAAATCGTGTCAAATTTCGCCCCATAAAACGGCAAATGCTCCACGCCAAGCGGCTCGAAAATCGCCTGCGCTCGCATAAAATGCTGTAAAAACAAAAATTGCAGATAAAATAGCGCGCTAGGATCAAAGCCTGTAACGCTATGCGCGCCAAGGCCTAGCATACGATACATATAGTATCCATTATTACAGCCCACATCTGCGACATTTTTGCCCGCCAAATCAATATGCCCCCTTAAAAGGTTAAATTTGATGAAGCTTTGCCACTCGCTGTCGATAAAAAGCTCATTTAGCGCGAAAGGCCCCTTGCGCCAAGGTTTTAGCGATAGTGCGATTTGCTTGATTTGCTCCATTTGCTCTTCGTTTGCGTCAAATTTCGCACTTATAGCATCGCCAAAACTCACCTTGCAATCAAATTTTGGCAGTGCCTTAATCGCACCTAAAATTTCGGCGTTTTGAGCGTTTTCTAGTTTTTTTAACATTTCGTTTTTTATGGTAGTTAAATCCATTTTTTACCCTAAATTTCATAAATTTTGCGCCATTTTATCAAAGCAAATTTAAAAAAGCAATTTTAAAGCGTTAAAAAGATAAAATCTCTGTCTTTTAGAGCCAAGTTTTGGTTAGATTATTCAGGAATTTTTTCAAATGAAAAGACGAGATTTTTTCAAATTTAGTAGTATTTTAGGTGTCGCTAGCTTCGCTCCTAGCGTAGTTTTGGCTGATGTGAGCGCCAAAGAAGCCGAGCAAAAAACGCGCAAATTTAGCGTTAGTTTAAAACACGCTATCAAAGAGGTCGGCAAAGAGAGCAGGGTGTGGGTCCCGCTCGTGCTTCCTAGCGATTTTCAGCAGGTCATTTCGCACTATAAGGTCGGCTCAAATGCAGTGGAAAAATTTATCACTGAGGGCGAAATTCCGACATATTATGCGAAATTTAGCGGAAGCGATACTCCGATACTTGATATCAGTTTCGATGTGCAAACCACAGAGCGAAATACCGATTTTTCGAAGGTAAATTTCAACGAAAACGAAAAACTAGCCCCCGAAATCGCTAAATTTTTGCAGCCAACTACGCAAATTCAAATCGACGGCGTGGTTAAACAAAAATCAGATGAAATCATAGGAAATATCAAAGGCGATTTAGAAAAGGCTAGGGCGATTTACACCTGGGTGGCAAACACCATGGAGCGCGATAATAGCGTGCTTGGGTGTGGGTTAGGCGATGTCAAACAAATCCTAACTAGCGGTAAATTAAGTGGCAAATGCACCGACATAAACTCGGTTTTTGTGGCTTTGGCGAGGGCTGCTGGGATACCTGCGCGCGAAATGTTTGGTATCCGCGTGGGCGCGTCGCGTTTCTCATCTCAAATGGGCGCAGCACCCAAAGATGACGGATTTAGCCATATTTCAGGCGGACAACACTGTCGCGCTGAGTTTTATCTCAAAGGATATGGCTGGATTCCAGTAGATCCTGCCGATGTCACCAAAGTCCGACTTGGCGAAAAACTCACAAACGACGACCAAAAAATCGCGCAAATCCGCGAATATCTCTTTGGCAACTGGGAGATGTGCTGGATAGGGTTTAATTACGGCAGAGATTTCACGCTAAGTCCGCGCCCAGCGCAATTTCCGATAAACAATTTCGGCTATGTTTATGGCGAAACGGACGGACAAACGCTAAATTATTACGACCCGAAAGAATTTAGCTACGATTACAAAAGTCACGAAATTTGAGTAAGCTAAAATTTATCGTTCTAGCGATTGTAAGCGCATTTATGGCGACTTTGTGCTGTTTGCCAGCGCTTTTGTTTTTGCTTTTTGGGGTGAGTTTTTCGGCACTTTCCTTTGCGGACGAGTTGGCGAGATTTCGCCCCATTTTTACGGCGATTTCCATTGTTTTTTACATTGCGAGTCTGTATTTTGTGCTATTTCGTAAAAACTCATGCGTTATCGGCGCAGGTCGCAAAAAATGGTATTTTATTTACATTTTAAGCGGAATTTTGATATTTTTACTTCTATTTTATCCTGAAATTTTAGGGAGATTTTATGCGTAAAATTTTACTTTTATCACTCGTTTGTGGCGCGCTTTTTGCACAGCGCGAAATCGAAATCCAAGTCGGAAAAATCCATTGCAACCTATGCGCAGCTTCGATTAAATTTGCCTTGCAAAAATGCGAGGGGGTAATTAGCGTCGAGGCCAAAGAGGGCGAGAAAAAAGCGGTCGTCATCGCCGAGGATAGCGCCGATACGAACGCTATGATCGAGGCTTTGAAAAACGCAAAATACGAAAAAGCCAAAATTCTAAGCGATAAACAAAAATAAAGGCAGATTATGCGTAAAATTTTACTATTATTTGCCCTTGTTAGCGCGGTTTTCGCCGATAGAGAGATTGAAATTTATGTAGAGAAAATACACTGCCCGCTCTGCACGCAAATGGTGCGAAAGGCCCTAAGCGAGTGCGAGGGCGTAATCAGCGCGCGCGTGGAGTTATCAAGTAAAACAGCCAGCGTGCTAGCGCGCGATGATGCCGATACAAAGGCAATGCTAGAAGCGATCGCAAAGACCACTTACGAGGGCAAAATCGTAAGTGATAAACGAAAATAAGGCGAAAAAATGAAAAAAGTTATGAATTATTTTCGCCAAATTTGCGAAATTCCGCACCTTAGCTATGAAACGGAAAAATTGCGAGATTTTTTAGTGGAATTTGCAAAAAAGCACGAATTTAGCGTGGAAGTTGATAGTGCAGGAAATATTTATGTCTGCAAAGGTGAGCCAAAAATTTGCCTGCAAGCGCATTATGATATGGTTGGCGTAGGACTTGCGCCGCAAATCGAGCTAGTGGAGCAAGATGGCTTTTTAAGCGCGAAAAACTCATCACTTGGGGCTGATAACGGAATTGGCGTAGCCATAATCATGGCGATGATGAGCGAATTTAGCGATTTTGAGGCAGTTTTCACAAACAACGAAGAAGTGGGGCTCTGGGGCGTTAGAGAATTTAACGCAGAGATAAAAAGCAAAAAAATGCTAAATTTAGACAGCGAAGATGAAAACGAAGTCATAATCGGGTGCGCAGGAAGTGCCGAAATTCGCGCTCTTTGCGACAGCGCGCGCGAGAAAAAAAATGGCTTTTGCTATGAGATTTTTATAGATGATTTTCCGGGCGGTCATAGTGGAATCGAAATTCATAAAAACCTGCCTAATGCGATTAAATTTTTAGCCGAATTTATCGCTAAAAACGGCGCTAAAATCGCCAAATTTAGCGGTGGCGAAAGGGCAAATTCGATCCCTGCAAAAGCTAGTGCAACGGCAATTTTTAAAAATGAAATTTCAAATTTTCCAAATTTTATTAAACATAAATTTTTAGGGTTTAAAGAGTGCGAAATTTATGAAAATTCGGACAATATTTTAAATCTCATTTGCGAATTTAAGCAAGGCGTTATGGATTTTAACGATGATTTAGGATTACCACAAACTAGCATAAATTTATCTCTGGCTAACGAAAAAAACGGCAAATTTGAACTTTTGTTTTACGCTAGATCAATGAGCGAAAAGGGCTTAAAAGGGGTGAAATATCAAACCAAAATGTCGGCTGAGAATTTTGGCTTGGAGTGCGTTTTTGGCGAAACTAGCGAGCCTTGGCAACCACAAATTAGCGAATTTAGCGAATTTATCTTAAAAAATTTGCAAAAATTTGTGCCAACTGCTAGGCTGGGAGCCGTTCATGCCGGGTTAGAGTGTGGCGTTTTTATCACAAAAGATAGCGCTATACAGGCAGCTTCGATTGGTCCAAATATCACTTCGCCACACAGCACGCATGAAAAAGTCGAACTAAAATCGGTAGAAAAAATTCTTAGTGCCGTGCGAGAAATAATGACAAACACGCAAAATTTATAAAATTTTATCCTTACTTTTGCAAAGGTGCGATAAAAAGCACTCTTTGCAATTTGGTTTTACGGCTTTGCAAGTGTATCGCCCAAATAATACCAAAGCTTGGTGCAGGTAGTTTAGCTCGCTTACAAATGCCTTTGTAAGGTCGTTTTCGGTTAGTTCTGGCGTTTTTGCGCTACTTAGCCCAAGCCTGTGCGAAACGCGAAAAACATGGGTATCCACGGCGATAAAATTCGCTCCACAATGCTCGATTAGCACGACATGAGCTGTCTTTTGCCCGACCCCTGCAAGGCTTTTTAAATCCTTTTCATTTAGCGGGATTTCGCCGCCGAAATTTTCCACCACAGACTTTGCCATTTTGATTAAATTTTGCGCTTTATTATTAAAAAAACTGCACGAATTTATCAGCATTTTAACTGCGCCCAAATTTGCATTTGAGAGCGAGTGTATGTCAGGAAACTCCCTAAATAGTGCAGGTGTGATTAAATTTACCCGTTTATCAGTGCATTGTGCGCTAAGCATGACGCAGACGATTAGTTCGTATAAATTCCTAAATTTAAGCTCAGTTGTCGGCTCACCAAAATGCGACAATAATAAATTTTTGATTTCTAAAATATCTTTTTTTGTTCTCATGCCCTTATTTTACACTAAAATTTTGATTATTAACAGCTTTTTGGCTATAATCTTGCATTTTTTTACAAGGAATTTTAATGAAAAAATTACTATTTTCAGCCCTAAGTTTAGCAGCGGCAGCTAGCCTAAATGCGACAGTTTTCGCCACAGTAAATGGCGCGCCAATCACAGAAGCCGAGGTCGCCCCGCACATAGCAGCGCTTGGCAAAGATCCAGCCGCACTTAGCAATCAAGAAAAACAAATGGTGCTAGCAAGAGCGATTGATATCGAAATTTTAGCCGCTGAGGCTAAAAAAAGTGGCGTTACAAATCTGCAAGAATACAAAGACGCCCTAAAAGCAGCACAAGATAGAATCGCAATCGAAATGTATCAACACCAACTATCGAAGCAAATCAAAGTAAGCGACGCTGATATCGCTAAATTTTACAACGAAAACAAATCTGCTTTCGTCGAACCAGCCGCTTTGTTGCTATCTAATATCACAGTGGAGAAAAAGGCCGAAGCTGACGCGATTATCAAAGAGTTAAAAAACACAAAAGCCGACGCTTTGGTGAGCAAATTCGAAGAGCTTGCAGTAGCTAAATCAATCGTGCCTGAGGCCAAACAAACCAAAGGTCATCTTGCATGGGTTACCCAAGAAATGATGCCAAAAGCGTTTTGGGACGCTTCAAGCAAGCTTAAAAGAGGCGCTATCACGCAAACCCCTATCAAAACTGATTTAGGCTATCATATCGTGCTCAAAGAAGACGCCAAACTTCAAAAACAGCTTAGCCAAGACGAAGCTAAGCCTTTCATCGAAAATTTAATCAAAGGCCAACAAGCAGGCGCTGCATTAGAGCAAAAACTACAAGAACTTCGCAAAAGCGCGAAGGTAGAAGTAAAATAAATTTCACTTCAATTACACTGACCCGCTCATAGATACGCGAAAATGCGTATCCTAAGGCGGGCAAAATTTTAATCATTAACCAGCTTTGGCTATAATCTTGCGATTTTTTTTACAAAGGAATTTAAATGAATAAATTAGTTTTTTCAGCACTTAGTTTGGCTGTGGCTATGGGCCTAAATGCGACAGTTTTAGCGACTGCTAATGGCAAAAACATCACAGAAAACGATGTTATTCCATTTCTAGTAGCCCAAGGCATAGCTCCACAACAATTCGCTTCACTGCCAGCAAACACCAAAAAAGATATCTTAAACCGCGTTATCGCTAGAAAACTTGTCGTAGAACAAGCTAAAAAAGCAGGCGTTATGAACGACGAAGTTTATAAAAAAGAGTTAGAGTTCCAAAAAGACAATCTAGCTGTGCGCGTATGGCAATCAAAAGAGGCCAAAAAAATCAAAATCAGCGACAAAGAGGTTCAAGACTTTTACAACAAAAATAAAGCCAAATTTGTAAATCCAGAACTTGCCCAAGTTCGCCATATTTTGGTCAAAACAGACGCTGAGGCAAAGGCTGTGATTGATGAGCTAAAAGGTCTAAATGGTGGCGCGCTAATCACTAAATTTAGCGAAATCGCGAAAGCCAAATCAATCGAGCCAGCCGCAAAACAATCAGGTGGCGCATTACCAGCATTTCCAAAAGAGGGCGCTATGGTTAAACCTTTCGCAGACGCTGCATTTGCGCTAAAAAAAGGTGAAATTTCAAAAACTCCTGTTAAGACAGAATTTGGCTACCATGTAATCTTAAAAGAGGATCAAATCGCAAAACGCCAAGTCCCAGTTAGCGAAGTAAAACCTCTAATCGAAGGCTCAATCCGCCAAGAAAAAGCAGCCGCAAATTCAGAAAAATTGGCGCAAGATCTGCTTAAAAAAGCAAAAATCGAATACAAATAATCTTAAAAAAGGGGTGCAAAATGGGTGTTTTAGATGTAGTTAAAGCTGGTGTATTATTTGGCGATGATGTTAGCAAGCTCTACAAATACGCGCAGAGCGAGGGTTTTGCAATCCCTGCTGTAAATGTCGTAGGAAGCCACTCGGTAAATGCTGTATTAGAGAGCGCCAAAAAGGCAAACTCTCCTGTGATTATCCAATTTAGCAATGGCGGAGCGAGTTATTATGCGGGCAAAGAGTGCGAAAACGGTGCGATTATGGGCGCAGTCGCAGGTGCTTTGCAGGTGCATTTGCTAGCTAGGTATTATGGCGTGCCTGTAATTTTACACACTGACCACGCAGCGCGCAAACTGCTTCCTTGGATTGATGGATTATTAGAGGCAAGCGCAGGGTATAAAAAAGCGCACGGTGTGCCACTATTTAGCTCTCACATGCTAGATCTTAGCGAAGAGAGTTTGGAAGAAAATTTAACCACTTGCGAAAGCTATCTTAAAAAGATGAGCGAGCTAGGAATTAGCCTAGAAATCGAGCTTGGCGTAACAGGTGGCGAGGAAGATGGCGTGGATAATACAGGCGTGGATAACGCACTTTTATACACGCAACCAGAAGATGTCGCGCTTGCGTATGATAGACTTAAAAAAATCAGCGATAATTTCTCGATTGCAGCGAGCTTTGGCAATGTGCATGGCGTGTATAAACCGGGAAATGTCGTGCTTCGCCCTGAAATTTTGCGAAATTCGCAAAAATTCGTGCAAGAAAAATTTGGCTTAAATGACACCAAACCTGTAAATTTCGTATTCCACGGCGGAAGCGGTAGCGAGATCAAAGATATCAAAGACGCTGTAAGCTACGGCGTGGTTAAGATGAATATCGACACCGATACGCAGTGGGCGTTTTGGGACGGCGTGAGAGAGTATGAGCTCAAAAACAGAGCGTATTTACAAGGTCAAATCGGCAACCCAGAAGGCGAAGATAAACCAAACAAAAAATACTACGATCCACGCAAATGGCTAAGATGTGGCGAAGAAAGTATGGTAAAAAGATTGCTTGTCGCATTTGAAAATTTAAATTGTATAAACAAAAACTAAGGCAAATTTATGGAAAAAACAACAGAAATTTTAGATTTAACGCTTCCTGAAAATCCAGAGCGCTCACTACTTGGCGTTTATCTGAAAATCGTGTTTGTTCCTGTGGCGATTTTCGCCATATTTTTGCTAGGATTTTTGAAGGTAATCAACTTCAAAGTCGAGCTTCACTCGATCGTAATGATGGGCTTTTTGCTCATCATTGCGCTATTTTTGGCTAGGCATAATGCTGAATTTGGCTGTTTGAAATTTCAAAATAGTATCGAAAATTTCAAAATTCAGCTTAAAAACTACATCGTCGAAAATCTCCTTAGCATAGGCGCTAAAAAAAAGTCCGACGCTAAATTTGAAAATTTCGTAGATGAATACTCGCACTCGCTTCGCAATGACAACTACGCCTCTGTCGCGGTGGGTGTTTTCCCAATGCTGGGCATTTTGGGCACATTTATCAGCATTGCGATTTCTATGCCAAATTTCTCATCATCAAATATCGCAAATTTAGAGACCGAGATTGCTGGGCTTCTAGGTGGCGTTGGCACGGCGTTTTATGTGTCGATTTATGGTATTTTTCTGGCGCTTTGGTGGATTTATTTCGAAAAAAAGGGAATTAGCAAATTCGAAAGATTGCTTTTGAAATACAAAAACGCCACAAAAAACTTTTTTTGGAGCAAAGAGGAAATCACACAAAGTTACCTTAGCGAGATACTTGATCGCAATGCCGAGGTTTCGCGCTCCTTCATGGCTATGGCTTCAAATACCCTTAGCGATAGCCTAAATGTCGCAATCGATGAAAAAATGCAAACACTTCAAGGCATAATTGACGCCGAGCAGCGCGCCCTTGCGCTAACCACAAGCGAATTAGAGCGAGCCAACGAAATGATACTAAATGCCAACCTAACTCACGGCGAAATCAGCAAAAATTTCGATCAAATTTTATCGTCTTTAAAGGCCGTTACAAGCAATATGGTCGAGATCCAAAACGGCATTTCAGCAGGATATTTGAGCTTTTCAAAATCATCTGAGCAAAAGAGCGCAAATCTGCAAACCAGCGCAGACGCCCTAAATCAGGCAATCGTAAATTTTACCTTGCAGATTAAATCCCTAAACGAAAATATGCTAAGTGAGCAAATTAACGCTAGGGAGAGCTTTAAAGCAAGTTTTAAAGAGCTAAATGACGAAATCAAATCGCTTTTTGATTCTAGCTTAGGCAAAAACACAAGCTCAGAGGGTATCATCGACGAGCTACGCAAAACGCTTAAAAGCATAGACGAAAAAGAAAACCAAAATGAAGAGTAAAACCAGCGAAAAAGAGACCTTTTGGATAGCTTACGCTGATTTAATGGCAGGGCTTTTGTTTGTCTTTATTTTATTAATCGGCGGAATTATCGTCAAATACTATTTGGTGCAAGACGACCTCAAAGCCCAAACCAGCGAGCATGAAAAGACTATGGTCGCACTTCAATCCTCACAGAAAAAATCAGCCGAATTAGAGGCGTTAAATAAGATTTTTTCCGAACAGCTTGAAAAGCTAAATGTCGAAAACACCGACCTTCGCAAACAAAATTCGATCTATTTTATCCAAATCGAAGATTTAAGCGCCATGGCAGAAAAACTCAAAAAAGAGAATTTCGACATTAGCGAGCTTTTGAAAAACTCACGCACCGAGGCTACCGAAAAAGAGATAAAAATCGCGTTTTTGCTCGATCAACTAACCCAAAAAGAGAGCGATTTCAATAAAATTTTGCACGATTTAAATGTCACCAAAAACCGAATTCGCAACCTAACCGGTCAAAAGGTCAAACTAATCGCCGAACTTAAAGAACGCTTAGGTGGCAAAATCCGCATAGATAGCGAGAGCGGGGCGATGACGCTAAACTCGTCCGTGCTTTTTGACAAGGGTTCAAGCGAGCTTAAAGAGAGTAGCAAAGAGAGTTTCAAAACCGCGCTAGAAGGGTATTTTAGCGCACTTATGGATAATGATGAAATCAGAAATAGCCTAGATCAAATCATCATCGAGGGCCACACAGACAGCGACGGCGGGTATTTATACAACCTAGCCCTTTCGCAAGAGCGCGCGCTAGCGGTCATGAATTTCATAAACGAGTGGAACAAAGACGAGAGATTGCAAAAATACCTAATCGCAAGCGGTCGCAGTTATTCTCAGCCTGTGCTAACTGACGGCGTCGAGGACAAAGACGCAAGCCGTAGAATCGAAATCAAATTTACGCTTAGCAACAAAGAGGCTATGGAAGAAATCCGCAAATTTTTGGAATTTGACGCAAATGCGACAAGGTAGCTTTGGCGGGGCGCAATACTCGCGCGAGCTTACAGAGCGCGCCATAATCTCGCCTGAGTTTGAAGCTCATTTGCGCGAAGTAGAAAAGGCGCAAAAAACGGGCGAAATTTCGCTACAACCCCCACAAATCCAAAAGATAAAAATCGAAAATTTTAGCTTTGCAATTTTGCGTGATGATTTGATTGGGATTTTTAACGGCAATAAAGCAAGGAAGCTTCAATCCCTGCTCGGTGTCGATTTACGGGGCATTTCAAAGATTGTAAGCTTTGGTAGCTCGCAATCAAACGCTATGTATAACGAGAGCGTTTTTGCCCGCATAAAGGGCCTTAAATTTCAGTTTGTTATCTCGCATTTAAGCGAAAATTTAAGCGCGCGCCCGTGCGGGAATTTCGCCGCCGCACTAGAAAATGGCATGGAGATTTTCGTGGCGCAAAATCGCCGTGAATTCGCACTTAGCCTTTGCGATGAGAGCACGATTTTTATCGAAGAGGGGGTTGCGCAGGGCGAGGCTGAGGCTGGATTTATCGCGCAGGCTAAATTTATCGAGGAGTATGCGCGCGAAAATGGGCGAGAATTTGACATTTTTTTGCCAAGTGGCACTGGCACGAGCGCGGCGTATCTAGCCAAACACAGCCGTTTTCGCGTCTTTACCACGCCTTGCGTGGGTGATTGCTCGTATCTGAGAGAGCAAATACTCGCCCTAGATCCGCGCTCGGGCGTGCAAATTTTGCCCCCGCCACGCAAATTTCACTTTGGCAAACCTTACACCGAACTTTATGAAATTTGGCAAAAAGCCCGTGCGCAAACCGGCATAGAATTTGACCTCATTTATGACCCCGTGGGACTTCTCACACTTTTAGCTAACCGCGAAAAATTCACAAACGAAGTCCTATATATCCACCAAGGCGGAATTCTCGGCAATATCTCGCAACTGCAACGATACAAATATAAATTTAAAAATTTGTAAATCGCCTTTAAAAGCCTTTTTATAAATGTTTGGCTAAAATTTGCGAATTCATAAATTTAAACAAGGACAAAAAATG
This sequence comes from Campylobacter sp. JMF_06 NA1, assembly GCF_027737785.1. Lineage (NCBI taxonomy): Bacteria > Pseudomonadati > Campylobacterota > Epsilonproteobacteria > Campylobacterales > Campylobacteraceae > Campylobacter > Campylobacter sp. JMF_06 NA1. The sequence continues at coordinate 389,329 of NZ_JAOVUA010000001.1, read as the reverse complement.
CCAAGCATAGAAGAAAAAGTCGAAGATACCATAAAACAACAGCTAAAAAAATTAAAGCTAGATTATTACACAAAAACCGAAACAATCAACAAAGGCATTGATGAAGCCTTAAATAAAGCCCCAAGCAAAAGTGGCGGAAAAGGTAAAAATTTCCCAGACATTAAGCTTTTTATTGAAACAAAAAAATTAAAAAAGCTTCCTGTTATGATTGAAGTAAAAGGAAGCAAAGGCGATTTAGCCAAATTTAACACTAACGGCGAAATTGATAATCTCACAAAAGATAAAAAACCAAACTATGCAAATATCCAAAAATACGCCCTAAACGGAGCTATTCACTATGCCGATGCCGTTACATTTTATTCTGATTTTAGTGAGTGTTTGGCTATCGGTATAAACGGATATGACACACCTACAAAAGATACAAAAATCGAATACGCCGTATATTTTGTATCAAATCCGCAAATTTATCAAAAATTAGGCGATTTTAGCGACCTAAGTTTTCTAAAAAGCGAAAATTTAGATGAAATCATCGAAAATTGTCAATTAAGTGCAGATGAAATCGAAGCAAAATCAAAAGAGATTGAAAACGCTATCGAAGTTAAACTAAAAAATTTAAACGAAACTATTCACCACACTTACGGCGTTGCCGTGCAACACAGAGTTGAAATCGTTGTTGGTATGATTATGGCAGCTCTTGGCATACCAAATGCCGTAAAAGCACTAAATTTAAGCGAATTGACAAGCGAAAATACACAAAATTCAAATGACGGCAGAAAAATTTTATCAAAAGTTGCAGATTTTTTAGAACATAAAAATTTATCAAAACCAAAACAAGATATGATTTTAAATGAGCTTGAAAAGGTCTTTATCCACACAAATTTATGGAAATCCGAAAACGGCGAAAGTAAGCTAAAAAATATATACGAAATCGTCCTTGACAATGTAATGCCGTATCTTAAAAACAATCGCTACCATTTAGATTTTACAGGACAACTTTTCAATGTCTTAAATCGTTATGTCGATGTGCCAGACGGCGAGAAAAACGATGTCGTGCTAACTCCACGCTATGTAACCGAGCTTATGGCAAGGCTTTGTGAAGTAAATAAAGACAGCTTTGTTTGGGACTTGGCACTTGGAAGTGGCGGATTTTTGATTTCTGCGATGAAGCTTATGCTAGAAGACGCAAAAAATAGTATAAATTCAGACACAGAGCTTGAAGATAAACTTTTTCATATCAAATCTCGCCAACTCTTAGGTGTCGAGCTTCGCCCTGATATTTGCCTACTTGCTATTTTAAATATGATTTTAATGGGCGATGGAAGCTCAAATATCATAAACGGGGACAGCCTTAGCAAATTTGACGGCAACTATCAAGACAAAAACGAGCCGTTTCCTGCAAATGTATTTTTGCTAAATCCGCCATATTCAGCTGAGGGCAAAGGTTTTGTCTTTGTCGAAAAAGCCCTTAAAAAGATGAAAAACGGCAAAGCCGCCGTCCTAATCCAAGAAAACGCAGGAGCAGGTCAAGGCTTACCATACACGGCTGAAATTTTAAAACACTCAACGCTTCTTGCAAGTATAAAAATGAGCGATATTTTCTGTGGCAAAGCAGGAGTTCAAACTGCCGTTTATGTATTTAGCGTAGGCACTCCACACGATGAGACGAAATTAGTCAAATTTATCGATTTTTCAAATGACGGATATACTAGACAAAATCGCAAAAAGAGCGGTATGGATGTAAATTTGCGTGATACAGATAATGCAAAAGAGCGTTATAAAGAAATCATCGACATTGTCCTAAATCGCAAGAAATCTACAAACTATTTTGATGATTGCGTTATCGAAGATACCATTAGCCTTGACGGCAAAGACTGGACTTACGCCCAACACAAAAAAATCGACACAATGCCAAATTTAGGCGATTTTAAAAAGACCGTGAGCGATTATCTAGCTTGGGAAGTAAGCCAAATTCTTTCAAAGGAAACTCCCCGTAGCATAAATTTTTCAAATTTACAAAGATTAGAAAATGAATTTAAAGCTAACGGCGGGGAATTTAGGGAATTTAAGCTTAATGAATTATTTGAAAGCTCAAACGGAGATTTTGATATTCAAAAAACTCATATTAACGGCAAAGGTCATTATGTCGTAAGCTCGGGCGAACAAAATTTAGGAATTATTGGAAAAACCGATATAAAAGCTAAAATTTTTGACGCAAACACAATTACTATTGATATGTTTGGAAATGCTTATTTTCGCCCTTATGAATACAAAATGGTAACTCACGCAAGAGTTTTTTCTTTGAAATTTACAAAAGGAAATTTAAATCCAAAACTCGGATTATATTTTGTTTCAAAGCTATTTTTCTTGCCACAAATTTATTCGTATTCAGATATGGCAAGTTGGAATAAAATTCAAAATTTAGAGATAAATTTGCCATTTATAAACGGCGAGATTGCTTTTGATTTTATGGAAAAATTTATAGCGGAGCTGGAAGCGGAGCGTGTTGCGGAGCTGGAAGCGTATCTCGCCGCGACCGGTTTAAAAGACTACAAACTCACCACCACCGAACAAACTACACTTGACATTTTCGCCGAGTATCAGAGAGAGAGAGAGAGTAAATTCCGACTTGTCGCTTAAATTCGCCGAATTTAAAATCGGTGAATTGTTTGAGAAATTAGAGTTAAAATTCTTAAAAAGCAAATTTGAAAAAGAAAAAGATATTTCTAAAACACAAACGCAAGAATTTAATTTGCCGTTAGTTAATGCAAAAGACGGAAATAATGGCATTATGTATTTTGGTAGAGAACAAGATTTTCAATCAGCAGAAATGACACTTGATATAGTAAATGACGGAGCAGTATCAACAGGTAATGTATATGCTCAACCGCAAAAAACTGGTGTTTTATATAACGCTTATTTAATAAAACCAAATTTTGCTTATGTAACAAAAGAAAATTTATTGTATTTTGCTAAATCAATAGAAAAATCAATAAAACATAAGTTTTCGTATGAAAATAAAGCAAGTTGGAATAAAGTAAAATTTGAAAAAATCAAACTCCCTATAAACGAAAACGGCGAATTAAATTTTGATTTTATGGAAAATTTTATAAAAGCAATTCAAAAATTAGTCATAAAAGATGTCGTTTTGTGGGCTGATAAAAAAATCAACGCCACGAAGCAAGTCATCGCAAAACACTAAATTTACAAATTTGTTTAATCTGTCATTGCGAGAAACGGCGCAAGCCATTTCGTGGCAATCTACGACTTTAAAATTTAAGGTCAGCGTTTTTGCAAATTTACCGCAAGGAATTTTAAACTCGTAGATTGCTTCGCTTTCTGCGAAAGCTCGCAATGACAAATCGGGGCAGTATTTAAAAACTTGCGGTAGCGAAAATTTCGCAATGACATTAAATTCCCAAATTTATTAAATTCAAAACCAAATTATGCTATAAACTTCAAATTTTTACAATCAAAATTTTAGGATTAAATATGAAAATTTTAAAAAGCACAGATAGCAATTTCGCGCAAGAATTCGAGGCTCTGGTAAATCGTGGCAATATGGATATGCAAAAGGTAATGCCGATCGTAAGCGGTATCATCGATGATATCAAGGCGCGTGGCGATGAGGCGCTAAACGAGCAAATAGCCAAATTTGACAAATGGGAAGTTAAGGGAAATTTGGCGATTTCGCAAGATGAGATGAAAAAGGCTTTTGACGAGCTAAGCGACGAGCTAAAAATCGCTCTTAAAGTGGCGTATGATCGCATTTATGCCTATCACGAAAAGCAACTCGAAAAAAGCTGGATTGACTTCGGCACGCACGGCGAAATTTTGGGCCAAAAAATCACGCCCGTAGATCGCGCGGGGCTGTATATCCCAGGTGGCAAGGCTGCCTATCCTAGCTCGCTTTTGATGAACGCAGTGCCTGCAATCGTCGCGGGTGTCGCTGATATCACAGTCTGCACCCCTGCTGTGGGCGGAGTGGTAAATTCGCTTCTTCTAGCTGCTATGCATGTGCTAGGAATCAAAAAAGCCTACAAAGTAGGCGGTGCGAGCGCAGTCGCAGCCATGGCGTATGGCACAGAAACGATAGAAAAGGTCGATGTCATCACGGGTCCTGGAAATATCTTTGTCGCCACAGCTAAAAAGCTCGTTTTTGGCGATGTAAATATCGATATGATCGCAGGTCCTAGCGAAGTGGGCGTGCTAGCAGATGCTAGTGCGAGTGCATATCACACGGCTGTGGATTTGCTAAGCCAAGCCGAGCACGACGAGATCGCAAGCAGTATTTTGGTAAGTGCAGATGAGAAATTTGCCCTTGCCGTAAAAGATGAAATTTATAAAATTTTGCCTACATTAGAGCGCGAGAGTATCGCTAGAAAGAGCATTGATGACAAGGGTGCGATTATTATCGCGCGAGATTTCGACGAGGCGATAGATTTGATGAACGACCTAGCCGTCGAACACCTAGAAATCGCCATGGACAACGCCTACGATTACCTTGCGCGCATTAAGCACGCAGGGGCGATTTTCTTGGGGCATTACACGCCTGAGGCTATGGGGGATTATTTGGCGGGGCCAAACCACACGCTTCCGACTGGTGGCAGTGCTAGATTTTTCTCACCGCTTGGGGTTTATCACTTTATCAAACGAAGCTCGATAATCGCGCTAAACAAGGGCGCAATCGACGCTCTGGGCGAAGCGTGCATGGCGCTAGCGCAGGCTGAGGGGCTCACAGCACACAAAAAATCGGTTGAAATTCGCTATAAAAATAATGATTAAAAAAATTTTCAAATTTTTTCTTTGGGTTTTTGGTATTGTTGGTTTTTTGCTTTTTGTTTTTGGCGTTGCTATTATTATTTTTTTTAATGCTTTAATTTTATTTACGCCGCCAGCTGGGTGCGATCCACGCGAGCCCAGCGACGCTTGCGATTATATAAACACAAATTACGAAAGCCAGTTTGAAAACACCCAAGCAAACCCCTTTCCTGCGGATTTAACCCCAAAGCCTATATTTTGGGAAAATGCGATTAAGGGGGCATTTCCTGATGCCATTAGCGTGCCTTATATTTACTTGCGAGATAAGCATGGCGTGTGGCTTCGCTACAACGACCGCTTGTCGTTTGATTATCTTTTGGGCGAAGATATGCCGGGGAAGCACTATTTATACATAGAAGATGATTTTTCGCCAAGCGAGGAAGTGCGAAAAAAGGAGAAATTTTTCAGGCACAAATCGTGGAATATCACCCTCAAAGAGGGCGCAAACGAAATTTACAAGCAAACTGCGCATAAAATCACTAGACAATACATCGGCTCGTTTGATTTGCACTCAAACCCGGGCAGGACGGTGTGGTTTCCTAGCAGTGCCGAGCAAAATTTCGAGGCGATTTCAAGATTGCAAATCCCGCTTGAAGCTTACGATTTCCCGCCTAAACTAAATAGAAATACCGAAATCACGCCCCAAAAATACGGCAAATTTCGCGGTGATAGCGAGGTTTTGCCAGTAGATGAAAATGTCTATGAGATTAAAACCCACGAAGGGATGCAAAAAATCCGCACCTCAAATATGAGCAAATGGTCAGTAGAATACAAAAAACAAAAGGCGATTTGTGGGGATAAATTTTGCCTATTTCTCTTCACTGATACGGATAAAAAGCGTAAATATTGCGAAAATATAGGCAATGAAACAGCGATAGTTTTTTTAAATTTAGAGCGCAAATTCACATCTAGTTCATATAGCAATAGCCCGTTATATAATACCCATGGCTATCATTTTGGGCTAAAAGAGGGCTACGAAATCGAGGATATAGCCTCATTTGAGATGATACCGAGCGAGTTTGCGGAGTTTGAGAAAAAGCAACAACCCGATAAAATGACCTACAAAAATGTCCCAACTGGCAAAAAATTTATCGAATATGAGCTTAAAATTTACGCCAAAGACGGCGCACTCATAAATCAGTATTGCGACTACTACTATATGCACGAAAAAATAAGGGAGTTATAGTGAAAATAGGGCAAATGGGCGAAATTTTTTATATTTTGCTTCTTTGTGTTTGCTTTACTAGCGCAAATGAGCAGAATTTTACGCAGAATTTATCACAAAATTTTACGCAAAATTTAAGCGAGAGTGTTTTTGTGGATACTGCGCCCGATACTGCTTCTGATACTGCGCCGAATTTGGACGCAAATTCTAGTAATGGTGTTTTTGCAGATACTGCGCCAAATTTTGAAATTTTCCACGACGAAAACGCTACAAACGAGCAAATTTCTAGCGCACTAGACGCACTTTTGGATTTTGCGCGCGCAAATGCTGAGCGCATAAATGAGGAATTTGGCGAGTATGGCGAGCGGATTTTCACGCATTTTATCTATAATTCCAAAATTTCGCGCACAGGCAAATTTGACTTCGACAAAATCTCTGAAATTTTAAAATTCAGCCCGAATTTGAATTATAACGAGGGTGAATTTGACAATCCATTAAATATCGTAAATTCCTATGGTTGCGATATCGGCGCAGGTTTGGAAAATGACGAAAATTCCACTAAATTTGATAGCGAGGAGCTGTTTGCGCTAATAGATTTGCTGGTAAGTAGTGGCGCCAAACCTAGCGAAAATGACGCAAAAATGGCTAGTGCGTGCGATAATTTCGACGCGTTTGCATATTTTTTGGCTAACGGCGCACCGCTAGGAAATGGCGTGGTCGCTGATATAACTTCGAGCGAGGCGGAGTTTATCAAGGACCAAAATATCACGCTTGATTATCTTTTAAAAACCCCGCCAAGCGATCTTAGGCGCATTGCGCAGAGTTACGATTTTTCGAAATTTCACGCCGATAAAATGCGGTTTTTCGAGGAAAGTTTAAAGTATAAAGGGATAAATGAGCTCGATAAAAAGGAGCTTGAAGGCTTTATTAAATTTTCTGCGCTTATGGATAATTCGCTTGCGGTGCAGTTTTTGTTGGAGCACGGCATTTGCGAGAAAGACCGCCAAATGTGCGCTTATATGAAGGCGCAGGCGAAGTATTTCGAGGCTGAGAAAATCTCGGATATGCTTAGCTTGGAGCTGAAACATAAATTTTGAAATTCTGTGAAATTCGAAATTCTTTAAATTTTGAAATTTTACGCTGGCGCAACTTTGAAATACTGCACCGAAAATAAAATTCGTCATTGCGAGCGAGTGTAACGAGCGTGGCAATCTATGAGCCAAAATAACCAAACGCTATAATCCGTGTCATTGCGAGACCACGCAGTGGTCGAAGCAATCCAGTAAAATTTAGAGAGAATTTTAAAATTTATGAATTTCGATAAATTTATCTGTGAATTGAAATTTATCTGAATTTCCCTGGATTGCTTCGCTACGCTCGCAATGACAGCGAATTTGTATTTTGGTAATTTAAGCTTTGGCGATTGCTTCGCTTTCTACGAAAGCTCGCAATGACAAATCAGAGATTAGAGGATTCCCATAGATTGCTTCGCTTTCTGCGAAAGCTCGCAATGACAAAATCGGGCAGTATTTAGGAACTTGCGGTAGCGAAAGCTCATGACAAAAATAATGCTTCTTGTAATGACAAAGAATTTTCGGGCATAAAAAAAGCGCCGAAGAATTCGGCGCCGAAGTAGAAATAATAGTAAAATAACGATTATTTATCGTGAGCAATTCTCTCTCTCATAGAGCAAGCTTTTTGGTGTCCTTGATCGCAAGCCATTTGTAATGATAGCATTGCACGATCGTGATTATGCCATTTGCCATCTAAAACTGAGTGGAAGATACCATCGCGGTAGCAAGCCTCAGCATGTTTATGAACATTGCAAGTGCTATCATAATATGTATGAGCTTTGTCATAGTCTTTTGGCAAGCCATCTTCGCCACGGAAATATTTCATACCAAGCTCAGTACAAGCTTGATAATCTCCTGCTTGGCATTTTGCGTCCATTTCCTCTGCTATACCAGCGAATGCGCAACTCGCAAAACCAAATAGTGCTAAGAAAACTAGTTTTTTCATAACTTTCTCCTTGTAAAAATAATATGTGTTTCCTTTGGAACGCGTGATTATACACTAAAATAGTTATAATAGAGTTAAATTTTAATTAAATTTTGTGTAAATTCGATAATTTGCGCCGAATTTTATCGGCGCAGTGGTAAAAACAGAGTAAAAATAGTGATTAATTATCGTCTTTGATTCTCTCTGCCATTTTGCAAGCTTTTTCATGGCCTTGATCACAAGCCATTTTCAAAGATTGCATTGCGCGATCGTGGTTGTGCTCTGCACCAACGCCTACTGAGTGGAAGATACCGTCGCGGTAGCAAGCCTCAGCGTAATTGTGTTTATTACAAGTATCATCATAATAACTATGGGCTTTTTCGTGATCTTGTGGCAAGCCGTCTTGACCGCGGTAGTATTTCATACCAAGCTCAGTGCAAACTTGATAATCTCCTGCTTGACATTTTGCGTCCATTTCCTCAGCTATACCAGCGAATGCACAACTCGCAACACCAAACAATGTTAAGAAAACTAATTTTTTCATAACTTTGCTCCTTTTAAATAAAAATATTCGTTTCCTTTAAAACGGGGCGTATTATACTCCAAAATTTTGCTAACGAAGCTAAATTTTACTTAAATTTTTAGTAAATTCGACAAATTTTATTAATTTACTAGGTTTTACGCGTCTAGTAAGTAGTAGGATATTTGCTCGTCCTTTAACATACGGATAAGATTTGTAGTCCCGCTTACACCTGTTGGATAACCTGCCGTCATGATATATGTTCCGTCAAGCTTGATCGCGCCACAATCCACGCCGCTTTTGATAGCCTTTGCCATAAGCGTGTGAAGCTTGGCTTCTTCTGCTATAACTAGGCTTTGGCCTATACCCCAACAAAGCGTGAGATAGCGCGCTGTGTTTATATCGTGAGTAACGGCTAGGATATCGATATTTGGGCGATATCTCGCCATTTGCACGGCTAGTTTGCCAGAGGAGGTTAGGGCGATGATTTTATCCGCGTTTAGCTGACCTGCTAGCCTAACGGCAGATTCTGCCATGATATCGGTGCTATCGTGGTTTTCGTGCTTGAAGCGGTTGTAAGCGTAGATCTCTTGCGCTTCTAGTATCGTATGCGACATAGCGCGCACGACAGCGACTGGATTTATGCCTACTGCGCTCTCTTCGCTTAGCATTACAGCGTCTGTGCCGTCAAGCACGGCGTTGGCGACATCGCTGATTTCGGCTCTGGTGGCTGTTTCGTTGCGCGTCATACTAAGAAGCATTTGAGTGGCTGTGATGACTGGTTTGGCGGCTTCGTTTGCCTTTTTTATAATCAATTTTTGGATTGAAGGTACCTTGTAAAACGGCACCTCGATACCCAAATCGCCCCTAGCAACCATGATTCCGTCGCTCTCGTCGATAATGCTATCTATGTTTTCCACAGCGTCAAATTTTTCGATTTTTGCCAAAACATGGGCGTGTGAGCCTGAGGCGCGCAAAATTTTCTTTGCTTTGATTATGTCGTTTGCGCTTTGCACAAAGCTGATTGCCACAAAATCCACGCCAAGAGTGGCGCCAAATTCCATATCGGCTCTATCTTTTGGCGTGATGACATCTATGCCAAGAACGGTATTTGGGAAATTTACACCCTTTTTCGAGCTTAGAGTGCCGTCGTTTTCGATGACGGTTTGGACGACATCGTTTCCGCTGTGAGCGACCCTAGCACGGATTATGCCGTCATAGAGATAGACATATTCGCCAGCTTTTAGCATAGGCAAAATTTGGGGTTGATTAATGCTAAGAGCGTAGTGGTGTGGGGCGATTTGGGTGCCGATTTGATCTTTGGCATAGATATCGAGGCGATCGCCGGCTTTTAGCTCGAAAGGCGTATCAAGCTCGCCAATGCGGATTTTTGGGCCGCAGATGTCTTGCAAAATCCCGATATGAAATCCGACCTTTTTCTCCACGCTGCGGATTTTTGCGACATTTTGAGCGTGGTATTCGTGCGAGTTGTGCGAAAAATTTAGTCTAAAAACATTGACCCCAGCCCTAACCATGGCTTCCATTATCTCTTCGTTATCGCTAGCTGGGCCAAGCGTGGCTATGATTTTTGCTTTTTTCATTAAATTTTCCTTTGTGTTAAAATTTGAAATTTAAAAGTAAAATTTATGCAGAAAAATTCTGCATAAATTTGATTATTTTACAAGTTCGTTTTCGAATTTTTCAGCGTCGAATTTTTTGCCCAAAAACGAGCAGATTGAGATAGCGTCGCGCTCTGCGTTGCCAAAACAGCTTGTCGCACCCGGGCTTGGAGTCATATTGAAAATCACGCCGTTATTATCGTCGATTCTAGCCTCGCCTAGAAGCAATTCAAGCTTGTCTTGGTCGATGATTTGAGCCCTTACACCTCCGAAACCTTTGGCATAGTAAATATCTTCTTCTCTAATGCTAGGTATGATTTTTTTGGCGTTTTTGATAAAGAGTTTTTTGCCCAAAACCGGCACTTCAAAAGCGATATTGCGCATTAAGAAATTTCGCACATCGCTATCGCCGAAATTATTCCAAAATACCTTTGCGACCTTTGGCGTAAAATTTAGGGATTGGAAAAACTCAGGCACCGAGCGACAGCCTTTGTAACGCTCTAATTTTGGCATAGTTAGCGCAGTAGGGCCAAATCTCGTGCAACCATCAGCTAGCAGGTCAGGGTCTCCGTGAAGTGCGGCAAATGGGAGTTTTGGGTTTTGTACCATATAGACTTTACCGTTTAATAGCTTTTGTTTAGTCAAATAAAAGCTTCCAGCGATACAAATCGCGCTAAGGCTCTTGCCATAGCCCATTTTGTGTGCTAGCCATAGTGAGTGCGCGCCCGCATCGACTACGACGAAATCAGCGCTGACTGAAATTTTGTTTGCAGTGCGGATATAAAATTTATCGCCTACCTTTGTGATATTTTGAACCTCAGAATTTAGGTATAAATCGCAAATTTTGCCCTTTGTTTTTTGCGCATTTTCGACTAGGGTATTTGTCATGGCACCAAAATCAATCGTGGTATATGCGCCAGTTTGCACGCCAAGACCTGCGACATCTTCGGGGCGAGGGTTGCCATTGCTATCGAAAATGACCTTTGGCTCGATCTGTTTTAACTTGTCTTTGTCATAAAATTCCAAATACGGATAAAGCTCTTTGAAAACCTCATAGCGATCTTTGATAAAAGCGACCTCACTATCGCCCACGCCGATTGCCATTTTTTGCCCTTCAAAGATAAATTTACCGATATAATCGTGCTTTTTGCAGTATTTCGCAATCATATCGGCTGCGCGTTTGACCTTTTTGGCTTTGTCGATTGTGTAGTTTGTCTCGATATCGCCACAATGGATCGTTTGCGAATTTGCCGTGCCCTTTGTATTTAGCGTGGCTAAACCTTCGTATTTTTCGATGATTGCGATGGATTTTATATCAGTGTATTGCGCCAAAGTGTATGCTAGCGCACCGCCAGAAATACCGCCGCCGACGATGACGACTTCGTAGTGTTTTTCTTGCATTTTCACCCCTTAAAAGTATGCGATATTTTGCAAAAATTTTACTTAAAAAAGTGTTAAATTTCGCCGAATTTATCGGAATTTCTCGGAGTTAAATTTAAGATTAAATTGTCATAAAATAACTAAAAATTTAAAAATTTCGCAAGGTTAAATTCCTTGCGAAATTTTATTTTTTCAAAGATTTGAAAAGCTCTACGCTATCGAGTTGCTCCCATGGGTATTTTGGGTTGCCGACTTGGCCGTAAGCAGCTACTTTTGCGTATAAAAATGTCTGGGCACTTGGTTTGTCTAGGCCGAATTTCTCAGTAATCCAGCGTGGAGTTAGGGCGAAATTTTCGAGGACAAATTTCGAGAGTGTATCATCATCGATACCGGCGTTTGTGCCCATACAATCGACACTTACGCTAACTGGTTTTGCTACGCCGATAGCATAGCTTAGCTGGATTATACATTTTTTCGCTAGTCCTGCTGCGACGATATTTTTAGCGATATAGCGCGCTGCGTAAAGCCCCGAGCGATCGACTTTGGTGTAGTCTTTGCTAGATTGCGCGCCACCGCCTATCGGCGAATATCCGCCAAAGCTATCGACGATGAGTTTGCGACCAGTCAAACCGCTATCGTGAAGCGAGCTGTGATTTACATAGCGACCTGTTGGGTTGATATAAATTATGGTTTTTTCTTTTTGATAAAGCTCTTTTGGAAGGCCTGCTGTGTCGATTAAATTTTGGATTAGTTCTCGCACATATTCGATACTCATACTCTCCACGCAAGGCGCGCTTACTACGATTGTGTGGATTGATTGTGGTTTGCAGTCTTCGAAATTTGACTTCGTGCCATAATCAAGCGTAACTTGTGTTTTAATATCCACGCCAAGCTGATTTGGGTGAGTTTTGGCATACTCATAAACCTTATCGCAAAGAAGCCTTGCATAAGTAATCGCTGCTGGCATGAAATTTTGCGTCTCCGAGCTAGCAAAGCCAAACATTATGCCTTGATCTCCTGCGCCGATCTCGCCACTTTCTTGATCTACGCCTTGGTTGATATCTGGGCTTTGTTGGTTTAGATATACATCGACCTCGACATCTTGCGGGTGCAGGCATTGCTCGCGGGTAAAAAATGGATTGTCATTGTAGCCAATGTCGCTAAGAGCGCGTTTGACGATATGGCGATAATCATCGTGTGTAAAATCGACCTTGGCATTTACTTCGCCGCCGATTACGATATGTTTGCCCGCTACGAAAACCTCGCTAGCTACGCGTCCTTTGGGATCTTTTTTTAAAATTTCATCGACAATTGAATCTGCGATTATGTCGGCGCATTTATCTGGGTGACCAGGGCTTACGACCTCGCTTGTGAATAGATACATTTAAGCTCCTAAAATTTTGAAAATTTTGGGCGTAATTCTAGCGTTTAATATTTAATGTAAAATGAAATTTTATTAAATTTTTAAAGAATTTAAATAATGTTAAATAAAAATTTAGATATATTGCGACAAATTTTACTCATTGAAAGGGAGGCAAGATGACTTACTTAGATAAGCTAATACAAAGTTACAGCAACAAAAGCCTGATAATGCGCATTATCATCGGACTTTTGCTCGGTGCTGCGCTAGGGTATTTTGCTAGGGTCGGTGTATCTGGGCTGGATTTAGACGGCGGTGAAACAAATGCGTGGAGTAATATAGCGAATTTGGCTAGATTGTTTGGTGATTTTTTCGTAAGTGCGCTTAAAGCTGTCGCCCCAGTGCTAGTTTTTATTCTAATTTTAAGTTCGCTTGTCAATAAAACTTTTGGAAGCACGACAGGGCTAAAAAGAGTTATCGTGCTTTATATCGTAGGCACGCTTTTAGCTGCTTTTGTTGGCGTTGGCGTTAGCTTTATGTTTCCGACTCCGATTGTACTTGACGGCGTTGGCGCGGCAAACTCACCTGCACCTGCAAATGTCTGGGAAGTGCTAAAAACTACATTTTTCAAAATCGTTGATAACCCTGTAAATGCCCTTTCTAGCGGTAATTATGTCGGTATTGTCGCATGGGCGGTAGGACTTGGAATCGCACTTAAATTTTGCACGAACGAAACCAAACGCTTCATCGGCGATTTAAGCGAAGGTGTAACAAAAATAATTCAAGTTGTAATTCAACTAGCACCAATCGGTATTTTTGGCATTATTACCTACACTGTGTATGATTTGGGCGTGGAGGGTTTGGCAACCTATGCCAAGCTTACAGGCGTGCTTGTGCTAGCACTTATTTTAGTAGCTGTCGTAGTAAATCCGCTAATCGTATTTTTCGTAACCAAGAAAAACCCTTTCCCTATCGTCTTTACCTGCCTTAAAGAGAGCGGAATCCCAGCGTTTTTCACACGCTCATCGGCTGCGAATATTCCTGTAAATATGAACCTTTGCAAAAAACTCGGCGTTGATGATGAGTTAAGCTCAATTTCAATTCCGCTGGGAGCTACCGTAAATATGGCGGGAGCCGCTGTGGTTATCGCTATTTTGGCACTTTCGACTGCATACACGCTAGGAATTCACCCTGATTTTGGCACAGCTTTACTTCTATGCGTAGTCTCAGCTGTGGGCGCATGTGGTACAAGTGGCGTGCCTGGCGGTTCGCTTATGCTTATTCCGCTTGCGTGTGCGCTTTTTGGTATCGACAACGATATCGCATTTAAGGTCATCACCGTCGGTGTCATAATCTCTGTAATCCAAGACTCAATGGAAACAGCCCTAAATAGCTCCACCGACGCACTTTTTACAATTATCGTTTCACAAACTTCAAAACATTAAAATTTAAAAATTTAAGCGACCAAATTTTTGGTCGCTTACCACTGTATAACTCTTTTTGGCTAGAATTGCGCCAAAAATTTAAAGGAAAAGTATGAATTGGGATTTGAGTGAATTGTTTCAAAACGAGGCAAAATTTGAACTTGCGATCGAAAATACGCGCACTAAGGCTAGCGAATTTGAGGCGAAATTTAGGGGAAATTTGGCGAATTTAACCTGCGATAAATTTTGCGAAGCGTTAGGCGAATACGAGCGCATAAACGCGCAAATTTCAAAGATTATGAGCTTCGTGCATTTAGATTTCGCCAGAGATACTACGCGTGGGGCAAGGCAAGCCAAAGTGGAGCAAATCTGCAACGATATCGCCCAAAATTTGCTATTTTTCGAGCTAGAATTTAACGAGCTTAGCGATGAGAAATCGCAAAATTTCATCGCGGGTAGTGGCCGTTTTGCTTACTATTTAAATTTGCTTAAAAAACACAAATCACACCAACTAAGCCTGCTTGAAGAAAAGGTTTTGCTAAAAACGAGCGTAGTGGGTGCAGAGGCGTTTTCGAGGCTGTTTGATGAGAGTATGGCAAGGCTAAAATTTGACTTTGGGGGCGAGAAAATCAGCGAAGAGGAGCTTTTATCACACCTTTACGATAGCGATAGAAATGCGCGCAAGCAGGCCGCAGCTTCGCTAAGTGCGGCATTAGAGCAAAATTCGCACCTTTTAACCTACATTTATAATATGATAAAAACTAGCCTTAAAATCAGTTGCGAGCTTCGCGGATACGGGCAGGGCGAGCTAATCATGCACGAAGAAAACCAAATCGAAAAATCAAGCGTCGATGCGCTCATTAGCGCAACCGAGCGAAATTTTGATTTAGTGTGGCGCTACTATGATAAAAAACGCGAAATTTTGGGGCTTGAAAAGCTCTATGATTTTGATCGATACGCACCGCTAAATTTAAACGACGATAGCAAATTTAGCTTTGATGAGGCTAAGCAAATCGTCCTTGACGCCTTTGATAAATTTAGCCCTAAATTTGGGCAAATCGCAAGGGAAGCGTTTGCGAAAAACTGGATTGATGCCATGCCAAAGCCAAATAAACAAAGTGGCGCATTTTCGCACTCTGGTTCAGCTGATACGCACCCGTTTGTGCTACTAAATTTCACCGCCAAACGTCGCGATGTATTTACCCTAGCGCACGAGTTAGGTCATGCAATCCACCAATATCTAAGCTACAATGCTGGATATTTTTACTCATTTACGCCACTTACCACGGCTGAGACAGCCTCTGTATTTTGCGAAATGCTAGTTTTTGACTATATGCTCTCGCGCGCGGAAAAAAGCGTGGCTCGTGCCATGATAGCAAACAAACTCGAAGATATTTTTGCTACGCTGTATCGCCAGATAGGATTTACGACATTTGAGCGCAGAATTCACGCCTCGCCTGATGAGCTAGCCACCGAGCAAATCAATGAAATTTGGCTAGAAGAGTCCAAAAAAATGTTTGGCGATGCGCTAGAACTTAGAGATGAATATAAAATTTGGTGGAGTTATATACCGCACTTTATCCATACGCCGTTTTATTGCTACTCTTACGGCTTTGCGCAGTTGCTAGTTTTGGCGCTTTATGGGCTGTATAAAAGTGGCAAAATTTCAAATTTCGCCGAAATTTACACTGAATTTTTAAGCTCGGGCGGAAGTGATTCGCCTAAAAATTTAGTCGCAAAATTTGGGCTAAATTTAGACGATGATAAATTTTGGGAGATTGGAATTTCTCAAATTCGCTCCCTTGTTAGCGAGTTTGTAAAGGAGTAAAGATGATTTTAGAAAACGAAAAATTCATACAAAAAGAGATTGCGCACATCAAAGAAATTTTGGAGCTTTTTTTCGAGCTTGGCGAGAGTTTTGGCGTGGTAGCGCGCACAAGCGAGGTGAAATTCGACCCAGAACTTCCTAGCGAGATAAGTGCGGGTTTTATCAAAAAACCTGTGATTTTCTTCGAGCTAGAAAACTACACGCTGTCAAGCGCGCATATCCAAAAGGACGATTTGAAATTTGAAGCTGGTTTTGGTAGCGAGGATTTCGCAGCGGTCGTATCAATCCCGCTGTATGCTATAATGGAGCTAGTCCAAGCTAACACCCCAGTGGCTGTAAATTTAGCCAAAATAGATAGCGAGTGGATCAAAAAAGAGAGATCTCGCAGAATTTTTGCTAGATAGGAAAGATATGAAATTTTTAGATGAATTAAACGAGGCTCAGCGCAGGGCAGCACTGCATATAGACGGGGCTATGCTGATTTTAGCGGGCGCAGGTAGTGGCAAAACCAAAACAATCACCGCGCGCCTAGCTTACCTGCTAGCAAACGGCGTGCCCGCGCAAAACACGCTCACTCTAACTTTCACAAACAAAGCAGCTAGCGAAATGCGCTCTCGCGCGCTTAATCTAATCGCAAATTTAGGGCTTGAAGTGGGTGTGCCGCTGCTATGCACATTTCATAAATTTGGACTTTTGTTTTTGAAATTTTACATTAGTGAGCTTGGCCGTAAGCCAAATTTCGCCGTCATAGATACAGACGATAAGAAAAAAATCCTAAAATCGTTTGAGATAAATTTGCAAACAAGCACCATGGCAAATGAAATTTCAAAATACAAAAACGCCCTAATTAGCCCAGATGAGCTTAAAAACAATATCGCCTCGCTAAGCGATGATATCAAGCAGGCAAACGAGGGATTTTACGCCAAAATGCTAGAAGCCTACACCAGATACGAGGAGTATTTGCTAAGCAATAATTTAGTCGATTTCGATGATTTGCTCGTGCTTCCTTATAAAATTTTAGACGCAAACGAGGCACTTTGCGATGAAGTTTCGCGCCAATACACCTACATAACCGTCGATGAGTATCAAGACACGAACGAAATTCAGTTTAAACTGCTACAAAAGCTTTGCAAAGCGCACCAAAATTTAACCGTCGTGGGCGATGATGATCAGAGCATTTATAGCTGGCGTGGGGCTAGGGTGGAAAATATCCTAAAATTTCGCGATCAATTCGAAAATGTAAAATATGTGAAATTAGAGGAAAATTACCGCTCGACTAGCCAAATTCTCTTCGCTGCAAACGAGCTAATCTCACACAACAAAAACCGCCTTGGCAAAAATTTAAAAAGCACATTTGGCAAGGGCGAAGATGTCAAAATCCTACACTGCGAAAACGAAAGCGACGAAAGCGCGCAAGTAGCGGCGAAAATCAAAGAGCTCATAAACTCAGGTATCCACCCAGCCCAAATCGCCGTGCTTTACCGCGTAAATGCCCTTTCGCGCGCACTCGAAGAGGGGCTAAACCGCGCGAAAATCGCATATCGCATAGTAGGTGGCGTGAAATTTTACGAAAGAGCCGAGATCAAAGACATCATCGCATACCTGCGCCTAATCATCAACGAAAACGACGATTTTTCAATGCGACGCATTATAAATGTCCCAAAAAGAGGCATTGGCAAGGTTAGCCTTGCAAGACTCGATGAAATCGGAGCTAGGAAGCATTTAAGCCTATTTGATGCGTTTTCAGATCAGGGTGCAAATCTAAGTGCAAAGGCAAAAGAGGCCCTAGAAAAGCTCAAACTCCACATAAACGAACTCTCGCACGAGCCAAGCGTGGAGAAAAAAATCGACGGAGTGCTGGATAAATTTGAGCTAAAAGAATACTACGAGGGCATGCCAGAGGGCGATGATAGATTGGCTAATATCAACGAATTTTGCGCTATGCTAAAAGATGAAGCCGTAAATAAGCCAAATTTTGATTTGGGCGAGTTTTTAAACGATTTGGCACTTCTTAGCGATCAAGACAATATCAGCGCAGAGGCGATAAATATCATGAGCGTGCATGCTAGCAAGGGTTTGGAGTTTTCGCACCTTTTTGTCATTGGGCTTGAAGAGGGGTTTTTCCCAATCATCAGCGACACGACAGATTTAGAAGAGGAGCGCAGGCTAGCGTATGTAGCCATAACTAGGGCGAAAAAAGAGCTAACGCTTAGTTTTGCAAACTCGCGCTTTTATCGCGGGAAACGAGATTATCTATCCAAATCACGATTTTTAGGCGAAGCAGGGCTAATCGACACCCCACTTAGCCCACAAAGCGACGGCGAGTTTAAAAAGGGCGATTTAATCACCCACAAACTCTTTGGCATGGGCAAAGTAAGCGCGGTAAATGGCGACAAACTTACCATAAATTTCGGCGGAATTGAGCGCATGATAATGAAAAATTTCGTGCAAAAACTAGTATGAATAGACTTTTTTTAGCAAACAAACCTGCCGGAATTTCATCAAATCAGTTTTTAGGACGCTTGAAGCGCAAATACAGCGTGAAAAAAGCTGGATTTTCTGGCACGCTAGATCCCTTTGCTAGCGGGGCTTTGGTCATTGGTTTTGGCGAATACACGCGGTTTTTTCGATTTTTGCGTAAATCGCCCAAAGTCTATATCGCCACGCTGTGGTTTGGTGCTAGTAGCGAAAGTGGCGATAACGAAAATATTTATAGCGTAGAAAATGTGCCAAAGCTTAGCATTGAGCAAATTTTGGGCGCAAGGGATAGCTTGCTGGGCGAAGTGCGATACACGCCACCAAAATTTAGCGCGAAAAAAATAGATGGCGTCAGGGCCTATGAGCTAGCAAGGCGTGGCGAGGAAGTAGCGCTTAAAGAGCAGGTTATGAGCGTGTATGAGTGCGAAATCCTAAGCTATCGCCACCCGTTTTTGAGCTTTAAAATTTCAGTTAGCGAGGGCGGATATATCCGCTCATACGGCAAACTTTTATGCGAAAAGTTAGGCGTGTGCGGGACACTAAGCGCGCTTTGCCGAGTAAGCGAGGGCGAATTTAGCCTAGAAAATGCCAAATTTGATGACGAAGCGAGTATAAATCCCAAAGATTATCTAAATTTAAAAGAAAATTTTTATAATGGCGATAAAAATGAAATTTTGCTCGGCAAAAAACTTCGCGCGCAAAATTTTAAATTTCAAAACAGTGGCGAATATTTGATAAATTTGGGCGAATTTCACGCAATAATCGAAATTTGCGATGGCGAAGTAAAATATTTATGGAATAGGATAAAGATTTGAAAAGTTTTGCTAAAATAAATGTTTTTTTGAAAATTACTGGCGCAAACGGCGCATTTCATAACATCGCCTCTCGTTTTGTAATTTGCGATGAAATTTACGACGAAATCAGCTTTGAGCGAGGCGAGCGGAGTGGATTTTGCATAGAGTGCAACAAAGAAATCGCCGGTAAAAACATAATCCAAAGCGCATACGAGCGGCTGTGCGAGAGCGGTTACAAAAACGAGCTCGATGAATTTTTTGCAAAATTTTATGTAAAACTTTACAAACAAATTCCAGCAGGCGGTGGATTGGGTGGCGGTAGTAGTAACTGCGCCGCGTTTTTAAAAATGATAAATGATGAGCTAAATTTGGGAATTTCAAAGCCAAATTTAATGCAAATCGCAAATTCGCTCGGAAGCGATATTTGCTTTTTTTTAAGTGGCGAAAAAAGCGCAAATGTGAGTGGCAAAGGCGAAATAATCGAAGCCTTTGATGATGAAATCCCGCCACTTAGGCTTTGCCTAAAAGGGCTATTTTGCGATACTGGCGCAGTGTATAGGGAATTTAGAAAAAATCATTTTAATAAAATTGATTTAGGCCTAGCTAGCAAGCTTTTAAAGCTAAAATCAAGCGAAATTTTAAGTAATTTTGACGCTGATAGCCTAAATGATTTGCTAGCCCCAGCGCGCGCACTTTATCCAGATTTGCGCCTAGAAAAGGGCGAGTTTTTAAGCGGAAGTGGCAGTTCGTGCTTCAAGGTAGATTTAAGGTAGAAAAATGATAAAAGAACTTACAAAAAATAGAAAAGCTTTCCACGACTTCGAAATTTTAGAAAATTTCGAAGCTGGCGTGGTTTTAAAGGGTAGCGAGGTCAAGTCCTTGCGCGCTGGCAGGGCAAATCTCAAAGACAGCTTTTGTCGCATAATAAGAGGCGAGTTGTTTTTGCTGGGGGCGCACATAAGCTATTTGGAGCATACTAACCCGCATTTTCGCCCAGACGAAAAGGCCCCAAGGAAGCTTTTAATGCACAAAAAGCAAATTGACAAACTTCTAGGTCATGTCAGCAAGGACGGCCTTACGCTGGTTGTTACTTCGCTGTATCTAAACGACAAAAACCGCGTCAAGGCTAGGGTGGCACTAGCGCGTGGTAAAAACCTGCATGATAAAAGAGAGGCGCTAAAACGCAAGGAAGCCGACAGGGAGGCTAGAAGCGCGATGAAAAATTATAAATAGAAATTATAAGTAAAAAGGAGAAATGATGAGAAAAATTTTAACGCTGATTTTTGCTGGATTGCTTCTTTGTGGTTGTAATGATGAAAGTGCGCAAAATGCGCAAAATAGCGAAGCAGTGGCGAAATTTACCCCATTTAGCGTGGGCGAAAAATTTAGCTTAAAAAGCGTCGTGGGTGGCGAAGTAGTGATCGAGCGCACGAATAAGGGCTTTAAATTAGCTGGAAGCGATAAAATTTTGATGTTTGATATCTTTGGGACATACTGCGAGCCGTGCAAAATCGAGGCTCCGCACCTAATGGACTATCAGCTAAAAAATGCAGATGATTTTATGATGGTGGGCCTTATCCACTTCGAGGATATCACAGACGCGCAGGTCGTGGAGAATTTCACCAAAAAATACAATGCGTATTATTTCATAGCAAACGACAAGCAAAATTCCCGTATCGTGGAGCAAATTTTAACCGATATCAACTACCGCCATGCACTTTCAATCCCATTTAAGGTGGTTTTTAAGGACGGCGAGTATCAGACACTAACCGACATAAACGAGGGAGATGAGCGCGGGAAGCCGTATTATTTGGGTATGGTTTCGACAAAAGTGATAGAAAAAGATATGCTTAGGATAAAAAATGGCAACTAAAACCAGCACAAAGGTGCGAGTCAAGACCTTCAAACCCTCGCCGTATCGCGTGGTGCTACTAAATGACGATGTTACGCCAATGGATTTTGTGGTGATAATTTTAATCGAAATTTTCGCTCACACCACGCAAAACGCAGTCAAAATCATGCTAAATGTCCATAAAAACGGGCGTGGGATTTGTGGGGTGTATGCCAAAGAGATCGCCAAAAGCAAGCAAGAAGCCGTTTTAGAGGCAGCCGCGAGAGAGGGCTTCCCGCTAAAATGCATTATAGAGGAGGATAAATGATAGGATTTTATTTACAAAAAGACATTGATAACGCTGTGCGAAACGCCGTAAAAGGCGGGTTTGAGTATGTTAGCATAGCAAGCGTGATATATGAAATTTTCTCAGATAAAAATTTTAGAAATTTTTTTGAAAACGAGTTTTCAAATTTTGAGTATGAAAATTTCAAAACCAGCATTGGCGAGCTAATCGCTTCAATGCCAAAATCAGACGAAAAAAACCGCACCAAGGTCGCAGCCACAACCGATTTGGCGCGCATTATGGGGCTTTTTGAGGAGAGCATTGACAACGAAAACGAGCTAGATTTTATATCTTATGTCCTTGCTAGCAAGGATACAGACGCGGCTAAAATTTTCGAATTTTACGGGATAAATTCTTACGATTTTGATAAATTTAGAGATAGATATTTGCAGTGGTTTGATAACCGCGATATGGCGCAAAACGGCGAAAATGGCGAGATGGACGAGGGGCTTTTTAACGATTTTTTAGGCGAAGATGACGAGAGCAAAAAGAAAAAAAAGCCAGCTAGCGAACTATATACGACGAATTTAAACGAAATGGCAAAAAGTGGTAAAATCGACCCGCTAATCGGGCGCGAAAAAGAGATCGAAAAGACACTTCAAACCCTTTGTCGCCGCAAAAAAAACAATCCAGTCCTTGTGGGCGAAGCAGGCGTGGGGAAGACGGCTATAATCGAGGGAATCGCGCTAAAAATCGCAAATGGCGAGGTTCCAGCAAAGCTAGCTGATAAGACGATTTACGCCCTTGATATGGGCGCGCTCGTGGCTGGGACGACGCTAAGGGGCGAGTTTGAGGAGAGATTAAAAAATGTAATCGATGAATTTAGCAAAAATGATAAAGCTATACTTTTCATCGATGAAATTCACACTATTGCGGGTGCGGGCGCAGGCTCGCGCGAGGATTTGGATATGTCAAATCTGCTAAAACCGGGCCTTGCAAACGGCACGCTTAGCCTAATTGGCGCCACTACTTACGCTGAATTTCGCAATCTAAGCAAAGATAAGGCGCTTGCTAGAAGGCTATGCAAAATCGACATAAACGAGCCTAGTATCGAAGATAGCGTAGAAATTTTAAAAGGAATTGTGAAAAAATACGAGGAATTTCATAATGTCAAATTTAGCGATGAAATTTTGCGCGAGGCTGTGAATTTAGCCAAACGCTACGAAAGCGACAAATTTTTGCCAGATAGCGCGATTGATTTGATTGATGAAGTGGGCGCGAGCTACGCATTTAAGGAGCATAGCGAGGCGATAAATGTCAGCAAAGAGGATTTGGTAAATGTGCTAAGTGCTAGCGCAAATATCGCAAATTTAAGCCAAAGCGTCGATAACAAAGAGACCTTGCGAAATTTAGAGGAAAATATCAAAAAGGAAATTTTCGGTCAAGATGAGGCAGTTTCTAGCCTAAGCAAGGCACTGTTGCGCTCTTATGCGGGACTTAGACACGAAAATTCGCCAATTGGCGTGTTTTTATTCACAGGAAGCTCGGGCGTGGGCAAAAGCGAGCTAGCCAAGGTTTTGGCTAAAAATTTAGGTGTAAATTTCGAGCGATTTGATATGAGCGAGTATATGGAAGCTCACAGCGTGAGCCGCCTAATCGGCGCGCCTCCGGGATATGTGGGGTTTGAAAACGGCGGAATTTTGACAAATCAGATCAAAAAACACCCTTACAGCGTCGTGCTTTTCGATGAGATCGAAAAAGCTCACCCTAGCATGACAAATATATTTTTGGGTATTTTTGATAACGGCGTGCTAACTGACACAAACGGCACGAGTAGCGATTTTAAAAACACCATTATCATTATGACCTCGAATTTAGGCACCAAAGAAGCGCCACAAGTGGGCTTTACCAAAGATGAAAGCTATAAAATCGATAACGCTGTAAAGAGCTTTTTTGCCCCTGAATTTCGCAATCGCATAGATAAAATCATAAATTTCAACCCGCTAAAAGGCGAAATTTTAGAAAAAATCGTGGATAAAACAGTGCGCGAAATACAATCAGGGCTCAAAAATATCGAAATTTCGCTAAGCAAAGGCGCAAAAGAGTATTTGATAAAAAAAGGTTATAGCGCAGAATTTGGCGCAAGAAATCTCAAACGAGAGGTGCAGTTGCAAATCTCAGATGAGATTAGCTCGGAAATTTTATTTGGAGCGTTGCAAAATGGCGGTAGGGTTTTTGTGGATTTCGCTGATGAAAAGCTTAAATTTGACTTCGAAAGTGTGCCAATGCTGGACGCGAAGGTATCAAATACTGCCCAAATTAGCGCAGATGATAACGGCGGTTTAACCAAAAATCCAGACGAACCCCAAAACGCCACGCTCATAAAATAAAAAT
The DNA here is from genome assembly GCF_027737785.1 of Campylobacter sp. JMF_06 NA1. Classification (NCBI taxonomy): domain Bacteria; kingdom Pseudomonadati; phylum Campylobacterota; class Epsilonproteobacteria; order Campylobacterales; family Campylobacteraceae; genus Campylobacter; species Campylobacter sp. JMF_06 NA1. The sequence goes on along the minus strand of NZ_JAOVUA010000001.1, from coordinate 365,434 downwards.
GTCGAAATTCTACGCCTTCCCAAACCCAAAAACCGCGCCAGATTTCGCCCCGTTAGCTAGCGGGGGAGATTTGAGCGCAGAGTGTTTGTTAAGCGCATACACGCAGGGGATTTTCCCGTGGTTTTGTGAGAGGGAGCCGATTTTATGGTGGTCGCCAAACCCGCGCGCGATCTTAGAACCAAAGGCTGTGCGCACCCAAAAGTCGATAAAGCCATATTTAAAACGATATGAAGTAAAATTCGACCAAAATTTTGCTAGATTTATCACCCTTTGCAAACAAACCCGCCAAAACTCAGATGATGGGACTTGGATTAGCGATGAGATTGTAGAGGCGTATGTAAATTTAGCAAATTTAGGCGTCGCTCACAGCGTGGAAGTCTATGAAGAAGGCGTTTTAATTGGCGGATTATATGGGCTGATTTTGGGCAAGGTGTTTTGTGGCGAGAGTATGCTCAGCCTAAAAACAGGCGCGTCGAAGGTCGCTTTAATCACGCTTTGTAGGGTTTTGGAAAAATTTGACTTTTTGATTGATTGTCAGATTATGAACGAGCATTTGCGCTTTATGGGGGCGCAAGATATGCCAAGGGGCGAATTTTTAGCCAAATTTCAAATTTTGCAAAACTTGCCAAGCGGATTTGAAAAATTTAAAGATTTAGAAAAGTTGATATGATTTTACGGGATAAAAACTCAAATATCGGTATTTGTGTGCTTGCGGCTGTGCTGGGATTTTTGATGTGCGTGTTTGTGTGGATGATGTTTTACTCAGCTAGTAGCGATCGCAGGCTTCCACGCCTTGACATAAACGAAACAAACAGCGCAATCAGGGGCTCAATCATCACCAAAGACAAATATGTCGTCTCAAACTCGACCAAGCTCTACAAGGTCAGCATAGACTCTCGCTCTCTTGATCCGCACAAGCTCGATTTGTTTGTCAAACTCTACTGTATTTACACAGGCGATAGCGAAAAATGGGTCAAAAAAACAATCCAAAGCTCAAAGGGCACCACGGTTTTATCCTACAAAATCGACGCCAAAACAGCCGTGCATTTAAAAGAGTTAGCCTACAAGCTAAATTTAAAGAAATTTTTCGTAGCCTTTGAGACAGCTAGCGGACGCGTAAATCCGCCAGTGCGCATGAGCGTGAGCGAAAGTGGCGAAAAGCGCACTTACAATATCCAAAACTCCCTAACCCCGCTTTTAGGTTATATCAACAAAAAAGAGGTTTCAGGGATTACCAAGGTAGTCGGCATTAAGGGCGTGGAGAAATACTATGAGTATTATCTAACCCCGCTAAAAGATGAGTTTATCACGGGCCCGAGGGATCTAAAAGGCAATATTATCCTAGAAAAAAGCACCAAAAAAACGAACAAAATCGACGGATATAATGTCCATTTAAGCGTGCCTTTGGCGCTACAAAGAGATGTTGAGAGGCTAATTGATAAAGCAAGCTTAGCTTACGATGCCAAAGAGATAGTCGTAGGCATAATGAACTCAAAAACAGGCAAAATTCTCTCCCTTGCCACAAACGCTAGGTATAATCCCGAAAATATCACAAAACAAGATGTGAAAAATCTAAATTCGACCGCTAGCGAGTATGCTTACGAGGTCGGCTCGATTATGAAGCCGATAATTTTCTCAATCGCTTATGAGGGAAATTTAGTCAAACCGACAGAAATCATAAACACCCACAACGGCGCATACAAGCTAGGTTCGCGCACTATCCGCGACACTCACCCAGCAAAATCAATGAGTGGCGAGGAAATCATCGTGCATTCATCAAATATCGGTATGATTAAAATCGCCGAGCGTATGAGTGGGCAGATGATTTATGACGGGCTTTTAAATTTCGGTATGGCGCAAAAAACCGGTATTGATTTGCCTTACGAGCAGATTGGCAATATCCCTAGCGTGCGAAGTTTGGAGGGTAAGGTTTATAAGGCTACGATTAGCTATGGTTATGGCGCGCAGATGACATTTTTGCAGATGTTAAGCGCGTATGGGGTTTTTAATAACGGCGGAGTTTGGATTAGTCCAAGGCTGGTCGAAAATTTAGAAATGAACGGTAAAATTTACCCTGTAAATGAGAGCGAAACACGCACCGTGCTAAGCCCGCAAACAGCAGATGTTATGAGAGAAATTTTGATTAAGGTAGTAGAGGGCGGCACAGGGCGCAAAGGGCGCACGAGCGGTATCGAAGTAGGGGGCAAAACAGGCACCGCTAGAATTGCCAAAGGTGGCGGATATTCTAGCGCGTATAATAGCTCGTTTTTTGGCTTTGCGAACGACGCTCACACTAGCTACACCATAGGCGTGCTAGTTAGAGAGCCCAAAAAGGGCAGTTATTACGCGGCGCAAAACGCCTTGCCTGTGTTTAAAAGCATAGTTGATTTGCTAGTCGAAAAAGGATTTTTAACCCCTAGTGGCGATAGCGACAAGATAAATCATGTAGATATTAAAGATTTAAACGAAATCAAAGATTAAAGGATAAGCGATGAAAATAGGAATTATCGGACTTGGTTATGTGGGGCTTCCCCTAGCAGCGGCATTTAGCGCAAAACACAGCGTAGTGGGCTTTGATATAATGAAATCTCGCATAGACGAGCTAAACGGGGGCCATGATAAGACCCTAGAATTAGAAGATGACAAACTTGCCACCGCGCTAAAAAACGGGCTTAAATTTACCTGCGATATAAATGATTTAAAAGATTGCAACTTTTATGTCGTTTGCGTCCCAACGCCTGTGGATAAATTTAACCGCCCAGATATCACGCCACTAATCAAAGCTAGCCAGAGTGTGGGCTCAGTGCTTAAAAAGGGTGATATCGTAGTGTATGAAAGCACGGTTTATCCAGGAGCAACGGAGGAGGACTGCGTGCCTGTTTTAGAGCGCACTAGCGGGCTTAAATTTAACGAGGATTTTTTCTGCGGATACTCGCCAGAGCGCATAAATCCGGGCGATAAAATTCACACCGTAACAAAAATCAAAAAAATCGTCTCAGGTAGCAATGAGCGCACACTTGATATCGTCGATGAAACATACTCTTCTATCCTAGAAAACGGCACTTTTCGCGCCAAAAGTATCAAGGTAGCAGAAGCTGCCAAAGTCATCGAAAATACACAGCGCGACATAAATATCGGCTTTATCAACGAGCTTGCGATTTTGTTTAACAAACTAGGAATAGATACCAATGATGTCATCGACGCAGCTGCGACGAAATGGAATTTCCTAAGCTTCCGCCCAGGGCTTGTGGGAGGGCATTGTATCGGCATAGATCCATACTACCTAGCCCAAAAAGCCACAGAGGTGGGCTATCACCCGCAAATCATACTCGCAAGTCGCCGTATCAACGACAATATGGGCAAATATGTCGCCACGCAGGTCGTGCAGATGATGATTAAATTTGACAAAAAAATCAAACATAGCAAAATTTTGATTTTAGGTCTTACCTTTAAAGAAAACTGCCCAGACATACGCAATACGCGCGTTATTGATATGATTGATGAGCTTAAAAATTTCGGTTGCGCGGTCAGTGTGTATGATCCGTGGGCGAGCAAGGACGACGCGAAACGCTACTACGATATCGAGCTAATCGAAAAGCCAAATTTAGGCGATTTTGACTGCGTTGTAATCGCTGTGGCGCACAATCAATTTAAAGAATTCGACTACTCTACTTCGCTAGTGTATGATGTGAAAAATATCTACGAAGGCGCGCAAGGCAGGCTATAATAAGCTATAATCTGGGGCTAAATTTAGCCCTGGGTTTTTTGAGCGTGAGTGATGATAAACGAAGCAAACTCATCGCCAAAATTCGGACACTCGCAAACCTCAAAATAGCTAAATTTAAGCTCTTTTGCCACATTTCTAAAATACATATCAAGCTCAAATTTCGTCTCAGAATTATCTATACAAAACGAAATCGGAAAAATCAGCGCGCGCTTGTTTTGCAAATTTGCCAAATGCTCGTTTAGGTTTGGTTCTAGCCATTTTACGGGACCTAGGCGGGATTGATAGGCGAGCGAAATATCTTTAAATTTTATGCCAGATTTTTGCAAAATTTCACTTAAAATTTTGACATGCTCATTAACCTGCGCCTCGTAAGGATCGCCAGCGACGATGATTTTTACAGGCAGTGAGTGAGCTGAGAAAACTAAGCTTGTGCGCGAAATTTCATCAACGCTTAAATTTTTGATTTTTTCTTTGATTAAATTTAGCAGGATTTGGTTGTAAATTTCGCTTTTGTAAAAAATATCAACTATTTTAAAATTTGAAATTTCTAAATTTGCTAGGGTTTTTTTAGCGTCGTCAATGCTCGATTTGACCGTCGTTTGCGAAAAATGCGGATAAAGCGGAAAAAGCAAAATTTCATCAAATTTCGCATATTTTGCCAAAACATCACTAGCAAAAGGGGCAGTGTAATTCATAGCAAAATCGCAAACAAACTCATTTTGGTATAAATTTATCTTATCGCAAAGTCGCTTTGTAAGCCCAGCGATAGGGGACTTTCCGCCAAGTTTTTCATAGTTTTGGCGCGCTTCTTTAACGCGCATTTTAGTAATCAAACTAGCTAAAATTTTGCGCAAAATTTTGCTTTTAACACCCAAAATATTTGGATCGCAAAACATATTTTTTAAAAATACGCTAACCTCGTCTAGGCTATTTGGACCGCCCATATTTAGGAGAATTAAGGCTTTTTTCACGAGATTAACTCTCTTAGTTTGATTGCTTCATCAGGGGTCGCAATTCCCTCGAATTTAGAATTTTCGATTAAATTTAAAAACGCTTTGTGCTGGTATCTAAGCGCGTAATCATCGCGATCGACGCGCTGATTTATCCGTCCGTCGTTTGTAACCTTGAATAAATTTAGCGACTCTAAATCGCCAAAATAAACGCCAGAATTTGTGCAAATCTCCACGCCGTGGCGTTTGAGCGGGTATAAATTTGAGAGCAAAATCGTGCAATTACTCATTGACTTTGTGCGAAATGCGACGCCAATGCCGTTAGAATCGCCATTTTTGCAGATATTTTGTGATGAAATTTCAGATTTGCTAAGCAGGGCAATCAAATCCAAATCCCTAATCAGCGCATTTTGTAAGCAGTTTGCACTCTCAGAGCTAAATCCATCTACGAAATTTATCGAATAAATTTTCTCGTCCTTAGCCAGCTCCCTACACAGCGAGATTATGACAGGATTATAGCGCCCAGCATATCCCACGCCAAGCTTCGCGCCGTTAATCGAAATGGAGTAATTTATCTCCCTTGCCTCAGCTAAATTCCCAGCGAGCGGGGATTCTACAAAGATATTTTTGGTAAAAGGTATGCATTTTAAAATGATTTCTTTGTGCGTCGCAGGCGGTGTAGCGATGACCACAGCGTCTGGTTTGGCGCTTTCATACATTTTAGCTAAATCATTATAAAGTGGATATCTAGGGCCAAAATCCTCGGTTTTTTCTTTGTCATAAAGCGCGACCAAATCGAAATAATCGCTTCTTCTAAGCTCTTTGAAATGTTTTGCGCCAAGCTCCCCTAAGCCTATTATGGCTATTTTTTTCTTCATTAATTAATCCTGTAAATTTTGCATATTTTTCATTATAACGAATAAGAGTAAAAATTTATATTTCTTAAAATCAAAATTTGCTAAAATGGGCGCTAAATTTTACTAAATTTAGGATAGTTAATGGATATTAGAAAAGCTTATTTAGACTTTTTTGCGTCAAAAGGACACGAAGTTATGCCAAGCTCACCGCTTGTGCCAGATGATGATAGTTTATTATTCACAAATGCCGGTATGGTGCCGTTTAAGAGCATTTTTACAGGTGCGGTACCACGCCCAACTCCACCGATTCGCACGAGTTGCCAAACCTGCATTAGAGCAGGTGGCAAACACAACGACCTTGACAATGTCGGCTACACGGCACGCCACCACACATTTTTTGAAATGCTTGGAAATTTCAGTTTCGGCGAGTATTTCAAAACAGACGCGATAGCCTACGCATGGGAGTTTGTAACCGAAATTTTAAAACTCCCAAAAGACAAACTTTATGTCACCGTCCATGATAGCGATGACGAGGCATTTGAAATTTGGTCGCGCCATATCGCAAAAGAGCGAATTTATCGCTTCGGCGATCACGATAATTTCTGGGCTATGGGCGATACTGGACCTTGTGGGCCATGTAGCGAGATTTTTTACGATCAAGGAAGCGAGCATTTCCATAGCGATGAGGATTATATGGGCGGAGACGGCGATCGTTTCTTAGAAATTTGGAATTTAGTCTTTATGCAATACGAGCGAAGCGCAGACGGCAAACTCTCGCCACTTCCAAAACCATCAATCGATACAGGTATGGGTTTAGAGCGCGTAACAGCGATAAAAGAGGGTAAATTTAGCAATTACGATAGCTCGCTATTTATGCCATTAATCGGCGCAGTAGAAAAGCTATGTGGCAAAAAATACGAGTATGAAACTGGCGCGAGCTACCGCGTCATCGCAGATCATATCCGCTCAGTTACATTTTTGCTAGCCCAAGGCACGAACTTTGATAGAGAGGGCAGAGGCTATGTGCTTAGAAGGATTTTGCGCAGGGCGGTTAGACACGGATATTTGCTAGGCATAAAAGAGCCGTTTATGTATAAGCTAGTCGATGATGTTTGCGCTAGCATGGGCTCTCACTATACATATCTAAACGAGAAAAAAGAAGCTGTAAAAGAGCTAGTAAAACTCGAAGAAGAGCGATTTTTCGCCACTTTGGCAAACGGAATCGAGCTATTTAACGAAGAATTAGCTAAAACCTCAGGCAATGTTTTCTCTGGCGATGTCGCATTTAAGCTCTATGATACCTACGGATTTCCGCTCGATCTCACAGCCGATATGCTAAGAGAGAAAAATCTTAAAGTCGATGAGGCTAAATTTGATGAGCTAATGGCGGAACAAAAACGCAGAGCCAAAGCCAGCTGGAAGGGCTCAGGAGATAAAGCACAAGCCAAAGGCGATTTCGCGCAACTTATCGAAAAATTTGGCAAAAATGAGTTTGTGGGGTATTCATGCCAAGAGAGCGAGGGTCGAATTTTAGCCCTTTTGGACGAGAATTTTAAAATTTGCGATAGTTTAGAGCCAGGACACACTGGCTGGGTAATGCTAGATATCACGCCATTTTACGCTACAAGTGGCGGTCAGTGCGCAGATACCGGCACTATCGAAAAAAGCGAGGTTATCGACACGCAAAAATTCTTTGATTTAAATTTATCTCAAATCAAAGTAAAAAGCCTGCTTAAAACTGGCGATCTCGTAAAATGCGTGGTAAGCGCTGGCAAAAGAGCGATGATAGCGCGTCATCACAGCGTGACACACCTGCTTCACGCTGCGCTAAGAGAGGTGCTAGGCGAACATATCGCGCAGGCTGGATCGCTTGTAGAGGCAAACAGACTTAGATTTGACTTTTCGCACCCAAAAGCGATGAGTAGCGAAGAACTTGCCAAAGTCGAGCAAATCGTAAATCGCTGGATTAGCGCGGGCGCACAGAATAAAACCGAAATTTTAGATATAGACGAGGCCAAAAAATCAGGCGCGATTGCGCTTTTTGGCGAAAAATACGGCGCGAAAGTGCGTGTGGTAAGCTTCGGAGAGGTAAGCAAAGAGCTTTGCGGCGGCACCCATGTCGAAAACATAAGCGAAATCGGAGCGTTTTTAATCTCAAAAGAGAGTGGCGTAAGTGCTGGCGTGCGTAGAATCGAGGCAATTTGTTCGCAAGAAGTGCTAAATTTTACGCTAAATTTAAGATCGCAAATTAACGAAATCGAAGCTGAATTCAAAGGTGCAAACCCACTAGATGGCATTAAAAAGCTAAAAGATGAAATCAAAGGCTTAAAAGAAAAATTAAAACACGCAGGCGATCAAAAGTCCTTGCCTTGCCAAGAAATCTCAGGCGTGAAGCTTTGCGTAGCAGTGGTAGAAAACGGCGAAATTAAAACCATGATTGATGAGTTTAAAAACGCGAACGAAAAGGCTGCGATTTTGCTAATGCAAGTGGGCGAAAACGATAAAATCACAGTCGCAGCCGGAGCGAAAAACGCCCCAATCAAGGCTGGCGAGTGGGTTAAGATGACGGCTCAAATTTTAGGCGGTAACGGTGGCGGACGCGATGATTTCGCTACTGCTGGCGGAAAAGATACTAGCATGGTTTCTAACGCGCTAGCTGGGGCACTAGAATTTGCAAAAGGTAAGCTAGGTTGAACGAATTAGAAACGAGTTTTGCCAGAAGTGATCAAATTTTGCCCCTAATTCACATTTTAGGGGCGATTTGCTTTATTTGCGCGCATGTTTGCATTATCATGCTGATTCGAATTTTCAGCGATAAAACAGACATCACAAACTCAAATTTCGAAAAAATCAAATTTTATCTTTCGAAATTTAATCTCTTTTTCGGCTCGTTTTTTTTGATTATAATTGTGAGTGGATTTTTTCTAAGCATAGGCAACAACTTCAAGTTCGCAGATCCTATGATAAATGCTGTAATCGTTACGCTGTGGGTTTTGGCGGTGTTTATTTTGATAAATTTTGGCTATGTTTATTTTAAATTTTACTCGTTTAAAAAGGCACTTTTAGCGGGTGATAAATTCGAAGCTAGCGAGCATTTGATTATCATCGCTAGATATTTCGTCCCGCTAAATATCGCTGTATCGGTGCTTTGCACCTATCTTTGTGTAGCGGTGGGTAGATTTTGATTTATTTGGTTTCATCTTCGCCGACAAGGGCGCAGATTTTGCGGGAAGCTGGGATAAAATTCGAGCAAATCAGCTTTGAATTTGACGAAAATGTAGGCGACATAGCCGATGCCAAAACATACGCTTACCGCGTGGCAAGTGCGAAAAAATCGCAGTTTTTAGCCAAAAACAAAAATGCAAAAAATTTGCTTTTTTGCGATAGCTCGGTTTTGGTAGGTGGCAAAATTTTAGGCAAAGCAAAGGATATTAACCACGCAAGAGCTATGCTAAATGCCCAATCTGACGCTATTAGCGAGGTTTATACGGCGATGATTTTTGTGGGCGAGGGCTTTGAGATAAGCACGCTTTTGGTGGCTAGTTATAAATTCGCCAAATTTAGCGAGGCAGATTTAGAAGCGTATCTAAAAAGTGGCGATTGGCGCGGCAAAGCAGGGGCTATGAGTATCGAGGGATTTAACAAAAAATATATCCAAAGCTTTCGTGGCGATACCAGCACCGCTATGGGTTTAAATGTGGAAATTTTAAAAAGGTATTTAGATGGTAAGAATTTTATTTAGTTTTATTACGGTTTGTTTTTTCGCAGGGTGCGGTGTGTTTATGTATTTTTATACGCAAATTCGCCTAGAATCGAACTCCATTATTGATTATCACCCGGAGTTAACGACCAAAATTTACGATCGCAACGGCAACTTGCTTGCCAATATTTTCAACGAACAAAACCGCCTTTATACTAGATTTGACGAGATTCCAGGCCGTATGGTCGAAGCCCTTGTTGCTATCGAGGATACCGCGTTTTTCGAGCATCAGGGCATTAATACAGAGGCGATTTTTCGCGCGATTGTAAAAGATATAAAAGCGATGAAATTTGTGGAAGGTGCCTCGACTATCACGCAACAACTTGTCAAAAATTTGGTTTTATCTAGCGAAAAAAAGATAGATAGAAAAATCAAAGAGATGATTTTATCGCTAAAAATCGAAAACACCCTAAACAAAGAGGAAATTTTAGAAAGATATTTTAACGAAGTGTATTTCGGGCACGGGTATTATGGCGTCAAAACTGCCGCGCTTGGGTATTTTAAAAAGGATTTAGCCGACCTTAGTATCAAAGAAATCGCCATATTGGTGGGTTTGCCAAAAGCCCCTAGCCAGTATGACCCTACCAAGCACCTAGATTTGGCACTTTCTCGCGCAAACAATGTAATTTACCGCATGCACGAGCTTGGCTGGATAAACAAAACCGAGTATGAAATCGCAATGGCAGAAGAGCCGTTTGTCTATGATGAAACCCTAACCCAAAATGTCGCCCCATACGCAGTCGATGAGATCGTCAAAGAGGCAGAGAGACTGCTACCAGATGTGCGCACAGGCGGGTATAGAATCGAAACAAGCTTAGACTTAAAGGCGCAAGAAATGGCGCAAGAGGCACTGATTTTTGGCTACAACGAAATTTTAAAACGCAACAAAGACGCAAATGCTAGCAATGTAAATGGCGCGATTATCGTTACGCACCCGCAAAATGGCGAAATTATCGCGCTTGTAGGCGGTGTGGATTATGCGAAATCAAATTTCAACCGCGCTAGCCAAAGCAGACGCCAAACAGGGTCAAGCTTCAAGCCATTTATCTACCAAATCGCCCTAGATAGCGGGTATTCGACGATGACAGAGGTCCCTGATATCGCGCGTGAATTTGATGATGGAAGCAACAAAAGCTGGAAACCGAAAAACTACGATAGCACATACAGTGGCTATATCACAATAAAAGAGGCCTTGCAACGCTCTCGCAACCTCGCTTCGATAAATTTAATGCAATCAATCGGCATTGAGCGCACGATTCGCAAACTAAACGAATACGGCTTTAAAAATGTCCCGCCAGCGCTGTCTGTGGCGATCGGAAGTTACGGCATTTCGCCACTTGAATACTCGACTATGTATTCGATGTTTCCTGGTCTTGGCATTAGCACGAAGTCTAAATTCATCACCGCAATCACCGATAATAACGGCACTACGCACTATATCGAGCCTGAGCGCAGACGCATTTTGCGCCCAGAACAGGCGTATTTGATGACGACGCTGATGAAAAACATAGTCCAGCGAGGAACTGGCACCAGAGCGCGCGTGCAAGGCATCGAAATCGCGGGCAAAACAGGCACTTCAAACGATAGCATTGATGCGTGGTTTTGCGGATTTACGCCTGATTTGCAAATCATTGTTTGGTATGGAAACGACGATTATAAGCCTATGCGCAAGGTCGAGGGTGGCGGTAGAACAGCTGCACCTGTGTTTGCGAAATTTTTGGAAAATTATCTTAAAGAATACCCGCAAGCTAAGCGAAATTTTAGCGTCCCAAGTGGAGTATTTACCCGTAGATACGGCGCTGGCGATGAGTATTACACCAAAATTTCCCCACTTCCAAGAAGGGTTGAAACAAACGCAGAAGACGGGTTGATGTTTTAGAGGCAAAATTTTTGAGAATAATTTAAACAAAAAACGCAAAAAATGGGAAATTTTTTAAAATTTCAAGGTTTAACATTTTCAACCCTGCTAATTTTTGATTTTTGTTTTTTTCTGCTGTCTTCCGCATTTTTGGGCGAATTTTTTGCCTTTATCATTTTAGGATTTTTAAATTTAGGATTTGTTTTTAAATTTTGCCTAGCTTTGTGGAAATTTTATAAAGGCACATACGAGGAGGAAAAATTCAGCGCAAAATTCGCATTTGCACAATTTGCGAAATATTTTGCGGAAGCACTATTTTTAGGAATTTGGTTGATATTAGAAGCTGCTTCGGCACTTTTTAGCTCGCTTGGGTGAAATACTTTTAAAATTTCGCTTCGCAAATTCCGATACTGCGCCGAAAATTTAAAATTTTGCTTTTATGATATTGCGCCCAAAATTTTGCTTTTAAGTGTCATTGCGAGCCCGCTTTGCGGGCGTGGCAATCTACAAAATCCAAATCACTAACCGCCATAATGGCAAAATTCTAAAATTCAAAATTTCGCGAAATTCTGCCATTTACTCTACTTTTAATTTTAGCTTTGTAGATTGCTTTGTCAATGCTTCGCATTTCCTCGCAATGACACTTAAAGACGAAATTTCGGCGCAGTATTTAAAATTTGCGAAGCGGAAATTTTGGAGTTTAACGATTTCGCAAATTTCGCCTAAGTTTTGCTTTTGGGCGAAATTTCGCCTATTTTATCACCTCTTTCATCTCTTTTATCGCATTTTCAAGCCCTACGAAAATCGCGCGCGAAATGATACTTTGACCGATATTTACGAGCGAAATTTCGCTGTTTTTCACCAGCGCAGAGACATTTTGGTAGTTCAGACCACCGCCAGCAGTTACATTCATACCTAGTCCCTTGGCATACGCGCTCATGTGGCGAAGCTTGGAGATTTCATCTTTTAACATCGATTTTAGCGTATCAAGCGGGAGATTATACGCCTTTATCGCATGTGGCGTAAAAGCCAAATTTGACCTAATCGTCGCAAACAGCGCAGAGTATGTGCCGGTGCGAAGCTCGATCGAGCGGACATTAAAATCATTTGCCATGTCGATTACTTCGCGCACAGGCTCGATAAACAGCCCCACACGCACGCCTGAGTGTTGCAAAAACTCGATATCGCTCGCGATTTGCTCAGAGTGCAGATTTAGCCCACAATCCTCGCCAGAGTGCGGCACTAGCGTGATACGATATGGCTTAGCCTTGACCAAAATCTCCAAAAGTTCGCTCCCACCGCTACACTCGACATTTACAGGCACCTTTGAGTGGCGCACGATATCGGCGATATCATCTTCGTTGATATGGCGTCGATCCTCGTGCAAACGAAGCGTGATTTGATTTGCACCCGCGCTGATTGCGGTGTATGCCGCCATCAAGATATCAGGGTCGTTCATCGCCCGTGCCTCGCGCAGAACCGCGACATGATCGATATTTACTCCAAGTAGCATTTTAACTCCTAAGAAAATTTTCGCTATTATAACCAAAAAAGGTAAGGAGAAATTTATGGTTTTAGGCTTTGATTTAGGCTCGAATACACTGCGCGCATGCGTGATGAAGCGCGCTGGGGTGGGCTTTGAGATAGTTAAATCTAGCGAGCGCATAGTCGGCTCGGCTAGGGGATTAGTGGCAAACAAACCTTTGCAAAATGACGCCAAAGAGCGCATTTTGCGGGCTTTGGGCGAAATTTTAGAAGAACTTTCGGATTTGATTTATGAGCGAAATTTGGATTTTGAAAATACTTGCGCGCGAAATTTGGGTTTTGAAAATACTTGTGCGCAAAATTTTAAAAATGCCAAATTTAGCCTACCTTACGCCGCTGTGGCGACGGAAGCCTTTCGAGTCGCCAGCGATAGCGTAGAATTTTTCGAAAAACTTTACAAAGAATTTTGCGTAAAATTTAATATAATCGACGGCGAAACAGAGACAAATTTGACCAGGCTCGGTATCGAAAACAGACTTCAAATTTTGGGTATCAAAGCGCAAAATGCCGTCAGTATCGACCTTGGCGGAGCTAGCACAGAGATAAGCAGTGCCGAATTTGGACAAAGCTTTAAATTTGGCATTGTGAGATTTTGCAATGAAAATCCTGGAATTTTACAAAATTTTAGTTACGCCAAATTTAGCCAAATCGCAAACGAGCAGACAAGAAGCGCAAGGGAGTTTTTGCGCAGTTTAGGCGCAGGAAAAATCGTGCTCACAAGCGGTGTGCCAACCACGATAAGCGCCCTTAAATTGGGAATTTGTGCCAAAGATTACGACGCAGGCAAAATCAATGGAAGCGTTTTGAGATTTAGCGATTTTGCTGGGGCGATAGAGCAAATTTTGAAATTCTCAAAGCGCGAAGCCGATGAGGCAATGGGCGAAAATAGGGCGGAGGTTATCGTGGCTGGGGCGCTACTTTTAGAGGCGATTTTGAGCGATTTTAGCGGTAGTGGCGCAGATTTTATCGTCGTTGATGATGGATTACGAGAGGGCGTGTGTATAAATTTAATGCAAAATTTGGCGAAGCCGTAATAAAAAATAAAATCAGCTAAATTTAGAAAAACGCAGTTTTTCTAAATTTAGCCACTTCTAAGGTTTTACAGGGGAAATTCGCACGGAGCAAAAGGCGCGAACAGTGCTTTTGCGTGCGAATTAAATGCAAGGGGGAGGGTAGCGTCTCCAAAACCAGCGTAGCGGTGCGAGGCGGAAGCCGAAGCAGGTTTCCCCAGAGCGCAACGCGCGAAGCAGAGCAAACAAGCGCGCCCTCCCCCTTACGGAGAATTTCACGGCGCAGGTTAAATTCAAAAAATCGTTCAATGCTAAATTTAGGTTAAATTTTACTTCAAATTTTTACTATAAAACAGTATCATACCCAAATTTTATCAAGGAGAAAAAATGGTAAGAGAGCAAATTTTAGAAGATATCAAAACCGCTATGAAATCCGGTGATGCGGTGCGCAGAGACGCTTTGCGTATGCTAAATTCTACGCTTAAACAAATTGAGGTCGATGAGAGAATTACGCTAAGCGATGAGAGGGTTTTTAGCGTTTTGCAAACCGAAATCAAGCGCAGAAACGAAAGCGCGGCACAATACAAAGCTGGCGGGCGCGATGATTTGGCGCAAAAAGAGCTTGGCGAGGCTGAAATTATCGGCGCGTATCTGCCAAAACAGCTTAGCAATGACGAGCTTAGCGTGGCTTTGAGCGCACTGCTTGGCGAACTTGGCGCAAACTCTGCCAAAGATATGGGGCGCGTAATGAAAGCCGCAAAAGAAAAATTCGGCGCCAGTGTCGATGGCAAACGCCTAAGCGAAGCGGTAAAATCGGCTTTAAACTAAAATTTAAAATTCGCAATTTAGGCTAAAATTTAAGCAAAATTTTAGCCTAAAACTATTGACAAAAAATCAAATTTTGCATATAATCTAGCACTCAAAGATACAGAGTGACAACTTTTAGAAAATCAAAACTAATTTAGAAAGGACGAAAATGAATTTTCAACCACTTGGAAAACGCGTTTTAATCGAGCGCGAGGAAGAGACCAAAACCACAGCTAGCGGTATCATTATCCCAGATAACGCTTCAAAAGAGAAGCCATCAACTGGCAAAATCGTGGCTGTCGGCACAGAGTGCGATAGCGTAAAACTTGGCGATGTTGTAGCGTTTGCAAAATACGCTGGCGCGGATATCACAATAGATGATAAGAAATATCTTATCTTAAATTTAGAAGATGTTTTAGGAATACTTAAATAAAAGGAATCAAAATGGCAAAAGAAATTTTTTTCTCAGACGAAGCTAGAAACAAACTTTACTCAGGCGTAAAAAAACTAAACGACGCAGTTAAGGTCACAATGGGACCAAGAGGCAGAAATGTGCTTATCCAAAAAAGCTTTGGCGCACCTGCTATCACAAAAGACGGCGTAAGCGTAGCAAAAGAGATCGAGCTTAAAGACACTCTCGAAAATATGGGCGCAAGCTTGGTTAGAGAGGTCGCAAGCAAAACTAACGACGAGGCAGGCGATGGCACAACTACTGCGACCGTGCTAGCTCACGCGATTTTCAAAGAGGGCTTACGCAATGTAACAGCTGGCGCAAATCCTATCGAAGTAAAACGCGGTATGGATAAATTTAGCGCAGCCGTAATCGAAGAGCTAAAAAAATCTGCAAAAGCAGTAAGTGGCAAAAAAGAGATTGCCCAAGTCGCTACAATCTCAGCTAACAACGATGAGAGCGTGGGTGATTTGATTTCTGAGGCTATGGAAAAGGTCGGCAAAGACGGCGTAATCACAGTCGAAGAAGCAAAATCAATCAACGACGAGCTAAATGTGGTCGAGGGTATGCAGTTCGACAGAGGCTATCTAAGCCCATATTTCATCACAAACCCTGAAAAAATGCTAGTGGAGCTTAGCTCGCCGCTAATTTTACTTTTCGATAAAAAAATCACAAATTTAAAAGATTTGCTTCCGGTTTTAGAGCAAGTTCAAAAAACAGGCAAACCACTTCTAATCATCGCAGAGGATATCGAGGGTGAAGCACTTGCGACTTTGGTCGTAAATAAACTTCGTGGCGTGCTAAACATTTCAGCCGTAAAAGCCCCTGGATTTGGCGATAGAAGAAAGGCAATGCTAGAAGATATCGCTATCCTTACAGGCGGAACAGTCGTAAGCGAAGAGCTAGGCAGAACGCTAGAAAGCGCAAATATGGCTGATCTTGGTCAGGCTGAGCGTATCGTAATCGACAAAGACAACACTACAATCGTAAATGGTGTAGGCGAAAAAAGTGCAATCGACGCTAGAATCGCGCAAATCAAAGCTCAAATTTTAGAGACAACAAGCGATTATGATAAAGAAAAATTGCAAGAACGCCTTGCAAAACTAAGCGGTGGCGTAGCTGTAATCAAAGTAGGCGCAGCAACCGAAACAGAGATGAAAGAGAAAAAAGATCGTGTCGATGACGCACTAAATGCAACAAAAGCGGCTGTCGAGGAAGGTATCGTAATCGGCGGTGGCGCTGCGCTAATCAAAGCTAGCAAAAATGTCAGCCTAGATTTAAGTGGCGATCAAAAAATCGGCGCAGATATCGTCAAACGAGCTCTCTATGCTCCACTTCGCCAAATCGTAGAAAACGCTGGATATGACGCAGGCGTAATCGCAAACGCAGTCGAAAACGCAAGCGATGAGGCGCAAGGCTTCAACGCTGCAAGTGGCGAATTTACAAATATGTATAGCGCTGGAATCATCGATCCGCTAAAAGTAGAGCGTGTAGCTTTGCAAAATGCGGTTTCAGTCGCTAGCATGCTACTAACCACAGAAGCGACAGTCAGCGAAATCAAAGAGGACAAACCAGCTCTTCCTCCAATGCCAGATATGGGTGGCATGGGCGGTATGGGCGGCATGATGTAAGCTTGCCTAGCGCAAATTTAAGAGGCAAATTTAAGAGGGAATTGCCCCTCTTAAATTTGCAAAAATTTATTCTATTTCTCGCTATAATCTTATTAAATTTTTAATTCTTTTTTTGTAAAATCAAGGCTTTTTAAAAGGAGAAAATATGAGAAGTCAAATTTTAAATTCCTTTGTTATTTTTGCCGTTTGTTTAGGGCTAGCAGGGTGTGCCCAAAACAAGCCAAAACCGCGCGTGGAGCCATATCCGATAGTCAAAGACAGCTCCAAACAACCGCCTAAAAAAACAAAAAGAATTAAGAAAAAACAAAACGCCTCCAAACAAGATAGCGCAAAAAAACCTATCGCGCAAAATTCAGAGAAGCGTTGGGTTGTGGATATCGACTCTCTAAAAAGAGAAGAACCGCCAGCTACGGAAAAAAAGCCAAAGGTGGATAATGGCACTCCTCGCAAATACACTGTCCCGATAGAGTAAATTTAGGCTAAGCTATGAAACGAGTAGAGCGAGTAGAGCAGATGAGCGAGATTTTAGCAAAAGTGCAAAAGTGCCTAGACACATTTGAACTCGCCCTTGATGAGTATAAAAATTCGCAAAAACTTATCAAAAAACTTAGCAAATATTATTCTAGTAAAATTTGGCTAAGTGATTACGAGGCCGATGAGAGCGGTAAAATACCGCGCGAAATAGGTGAGGGCGAGAGCTTTCGTGCGATCAATCGCGGTGCGCTAAGCGAGGATGGGATTTACAACGCTATTTGGCTAAACAAACGCCTAGCGCGCGATATGAAAAAATTATCAAATTTGATTTGTAAGGAATAAAAATGAACAAAAAATATGTTTTTATCTTGGTTTTGCTAGCGCTCTGCGCTGTGGGAGCACTTTTGGGCGTGGCTAAAAAAGACGAGCTTAAATGCTACGCAAAAGATGCTCAAAGCTGCCTAAATGTCGGTATGAAATACTTCGAAAACAGCCACGACCCAGTAGCGCAAAAGTATTTCAAAAAATCTTGTGATTTAAAAAGCGCGTATGCGTGCTACAATCTAGGCGTTATGTTTGACAACGGCTTTGGCGTGGCTAAAATGGAGCCAGAGGCGATTAGGTATTATACCAAGGCCTGCGATAGTGGCTACGCCCCAGCATGTGTAAATTTAAGCTACATTTACTACGACAGCTCAGTTTATAGCAACACAACCCAAGCTATCGAATTAGCCAAAAAAGCCTGCGATTTAGGCGAGGGAAGCGGGTGCTATAATCTAGGCTTTTATTATCTAAAAGGCAACGCATACCGCCAAAACATACCAGAGGCCATAGCTAGCTACGAAAAAGCCTGCGATCTAAACTACTCCCCAGCGTGCGGACTAATCGGAAATATGTTTGCCAAAGGCGAGTATTTGCAACAAAACAATAAAAAAGCCATAGCTTTTCACCAAAAAGCCTGCTCTCTTGGCAACGAAAAAAGCTGCGCACTCTTTAAAAAACAATAAATTTATCTAAATTTTCTGGCGTTAAATTTGCAAATTTAACGCCAAATTTATCTTTTAAATTTCACTACTTCGCTTAAATTTTCTTCGAGTTTGATTGTATTTTGCATGCCAAAATTTGATGATTTTATCGCGTCAATGCGCTTTTGCAAAAGCGGGTGCGATTCAAAAAGATTGATGAAGGTATCGCTATCACCAAGCTTTTTTGCACTAGCGAAAAACTCATCTGCACCGCCAATGTGCCCATAAGCGCAGTTTAAAATCCTAAGCGCCTCATTATCGGCGGCGGCTTCTTGCGAGCGCGAGTATTTGCCAGCAATCGCTCCGCCTAAAATTTGGCTTAGTCTCTCATCGCTAAAACCGAACAAAATCGCCATTACAGCGCCATTTCCTAAACCTTTTATGTGATCGCGGTGCTTAAAATGCGCTAGCTCGTGGGCTAAAACAAAGGCTAGCCCATTTTCGCTTTTAATATGCGAAAAAAGCCCGGTATTAACCGTGAGTGCGCCATTTAGGGCTGCGCTTGCGTTTGGGATTTCGCTTTCGTTTATCACGATAAAATATTCGTTTTTGACCTTGGCGCATGAATTTAGCCGTGAGGTTAGGGTGCGGATTTGTCTGACAAGCCTCTCGTGTTTTGGCTCGATTACACGCTCACTTTCACTGGCTTTGAAAATTTTATACTCTTTGCCCTCTGGGATAAATTTTACAGCCGCGCCCACGAAAATATTTAGCGCGAAAAACGCGCACGCGATAACTGCGACAAGCCCCACGCCAAGGGCTAGGAAATTTATAGCGTGATTTTCTTTGGAATAATTTTGCTCGCCCTCGTTTTGCGAGGGAATAAATTTAGCCATTGAGTGTTGCCTGTTTTGGCTTTTTGGCGTAATAAATCGCCGTAGCGTAAGCTAGGATTTCCACGCTTCCGACATTTTTCGTGGTTTGATTTATCGAGCTTGTTTCTATGCGCAAATTTATAATCTCGTCCGCACCCAAGGCCTTTTCTTTTAGCCTAATCACAGCCTCGCGTCTAGCGCGGTCTAGCAGGCTTTCATACGGCACGACATCGCCACCGAAAAAATTTATCACGCTAGCGTAAATTCGCTTGAAATAATCAATACTTATAACCACATTTCCGCTTACAAATCTCACCCTTTCGATTTTGCCAGAATTTAGCAATGGGTGTTTTGAGTTTGTGGTGGGTATGTGTAAAAACAGAGCCTCTTTTTTGCGAATTCTAGCGAAATGGCGCACCTCAGCTTGCTTGCCAAAGATATATCCAACCCCAAGCAAAATGAGAAATATTATAATATCGCTCATAGCTTACCTTGCCAAAACTGCCGTGCCATAGACATAAATTTCGCTCGCACCAGCCGCAACCGAGCTAGTGGAAAATCGCAAATTTACAATCGCATTTGCCCCCATGGCTCTGGCCTGCGCGCACATACGCTCGATCGCTTGTTCGCGCGATTCTTCGAGTAGCTCGGTATAGCCTACTAGCTCGCCACCTACGATATTTTTCAGGCTCGCCATGATATCGCGTCCGAAGTGTTTAGCTCTGACCGTGCTTCCACTCACCACGCCGAAAACCTGCTCAATCTCTTTTCCGGGGATCGTCTCTGTATTTACCAAAGTCATCATAAGTGAATTTTTAAAATTTGCCATATTTTCTCCCAAATTTTACAAAATTTGCGAAATTTTAAATTTCGCAAATTTAGCTTATTTATAGTTTTTCACAAATTCTGCTATGCGCGCGATTCCCTCTTTTATCTCGTCCATTGAGCAAGCATAACTAATCCTAAAATGCTCGTCCATACCAAATCCCACGCCCGGCACGGTCGCTACAAGTGCCTCATCTAGCAGTTTTGTGCAAAATTTCATGCTATCTTTTTCTACGCCCCCGCAGTTGATAAATAAATAAAACGCGCCATCAGGTTTGACTACACTAAGACCCTCTATCGCATTTATCGCATCTACGGCGTAATCACGGCGTTTTTGATACTCTTTATTCATCATAGCGATATATTCATCGGCCTTGCCTTCTAGCACAGCCACGGCACCTGCTTGGACTATGCTTGAAATATTGCTTGTGCTTTGGCTTTGAAGTTTTTTCATAGCTTTGTTTAGCTCGTCGTTCGCACACGCTGTATAGCCAAATCTCCACCCAGGCATTGCACCACATTTGCTAAGGCCATTTACGGTGATAGTGCGATTAAACATATCCTCGCTGATACTAGCACAAGCTACAAATTCTTTATCAAAAATGATTTTTTCGTAAATTTCATCTGCGATTACGGCGATATCTGTGCCTTTTAGCACCTCAGCAATCGCTACTAACTCATCTTTGCTATACACAGCTCCTGCTGGATTTGACGGAGAGCAAAGGCTAAGCGCTTTCGTGCGTGGCGTGATAGCTGCTTTTAATTCATCTGCTGTGATTTTGTATTTATTTTCTGGTTTTGTGTCGATTATGACAGGTTTGCCACCGCAAAATTTGACAATCTCAGGATATGTTACCCAAAATGGCGCTGGCACGATAACCTCGTCGCCATCATCTATCAAACATGAAAAAATATTAAAAAGCGAGTGTTTTGCCCCTACATTTGTGATGATTTGGCTAGGTTTGTAATCTAGACCATTATCTCGTTTTAGTTTTAGTGCGACTGCGTTTAGAATTTCAGCTGTGCCTGGGATTGGTGTGTATTTGCCGCAGCCCTTAGCCATAGCCTCTATTACGGCATTTTTCGCCGCTTCGGCAGTATCGAAATCAGGCTCGCCTGCGCTAAAAATAATCACATCTTTTCCACTAGCTTTAAGCTCTTTTGCGCGTGTGCTAATGGCGATTGTTAGGCTTTCGCTTAGTCTGTTTATGCGTGAAGCAAGTTTCATTTTTTCTCCTTTTGGTGTGTTTTTAAACAATCATAAATCATCTCTTTGACGCTAAATGCGGTGCCCTCGTCGATATTGTAGATATCATCTACCTTGCACTCGCTTTCGTTGCAACTTGTTTTATAAACTATATTTGTATCTTTGTAACCCTTGCATTTAAGGCTAGCTTTGACATCGCCAAATTCGCTTATTTCAAATTCAGATTTCATATCATTGCATAAATCATCTTGTCCAGCCTGCCTAGGGTCGAAATCCAAGCACCCAAGCTCGCCGTCGCCTGCAAATTCTTCATCTTGTAAAAGCGAAATTTTGAAGGAATTCGTGCAGTATTTATCACAAATTTCTTTAAAGCCTCCTTGATTTTGGTAGAAATTTTTCACTACCGAAATTTTAAGTTCATCAAAGCTTCCAGCGTTTAACGCACCGCAAATTCCAAACAAAATCAAAATTTTTCTCATTATTCCCCCTGTTATTTGAGTGATTTTAGATAGTTTTCATACTCTTGGTTGATCTCTTTTTCTTTGTCGCAGAGATTTTTATCGCCATTTTGTATGCAATCTTCTAAAATTTCAATTCGTTTGATTAGATATTTCATCAGCTCTTTGTTGATATCTGGGAGTTTGTTATGCGCTAGCGGATCGCTATCGCACTCGCCTAAAATCCTAGCTGGCACGCCCACGGCTGTGGAGTTTGCGGGGACATCTTTTATCACGACAGAATTTGCGCCGATTTTAGAGTGCGCTCCGATTGTGATATTGCCTAAAATTTTCGCCCCAGCTCCCACGACTACGCCGTTTTCTAGGGTAGGGTGTCGTTTGCCCTTTTCCAAGCTAACGCCACCTAGGGTTACATTTTGATAAATCAAACAATTATCGCCGACAATCGCCGTCTCACCGATGACCAAACCAGCCGCATGGTCAAAAAACACGCCACTGCCGATTTTCGCCCCTGGGTTGATATCCACGGCGGTGATTAAGCGCGTAATGCCTGAGATTATGCGCGCGATAAGGCGAAATTTGCGCTCATAAAACCAGTGCGCGAAACGATAATTTATCAGCGCCCACACACCCGGATAGCAAAAAATCACCTCAAATACGCTATTGCACGCCGGATCTTGGCGAGACGGCTCGGTAAAATCGTGTTTTATAGTTTGCCAAAAAGTCATAATCCCGCCTTATTGGATAGTTTTTAAATAGCTATTATCATTTAGGAACAAATACAGCTCGCCTAGGACATGCTTTTTCTCTTTTTCTGAAAGCAATGGTGAGTTTGCGATTCGTTCATTTAGGCTCTCTCTGATATCGACTACATCATAATCCATATCATCTAAGATATCAATGACAGATTGCGACTCGATAAAATCCGTAATCTCAAATCCGCCGTCTTTTAAAATCACGGTTGCCTCATTTGGGTGAGCGAAGAGGTTGTGATTCATACCAAGCACCTCTTGATACGCCCCGACTAAGAAAAATCCGAGAAAATACTCTTCTTCTTCCGGGTCGATATCGTGCAAAAACAAAGGATTATGCTCTTTATCAAATGTAATCTCGCCGTCGCTATCGCAGGTGATATCCCACAGCGTAGCTGAAAGCGTAGCGCGCTCGTCGAGGTGTTCGAGTGGCATGACTGGAAAATGCTGTTTAATGCCCCAAAAATCAGGCAAGGATTGGAAAAGCGAGAAATTTACCAAATACCGCTCTTGCGCGTTTCCGAGTGAATTTAAGAAATTTCCATACTCTTGCTTATTTCCCAAAAGCGCATAAGCCTTGCGCACGACTAGATGCACCAAAATTTCG
Organism: Campylobacter sp. JMF_06 NA1; assembly: GCF_027737785.1. Classification (NCBI taxonomy): domain Bacteria; kingdom Pseudomonadati; phylum Campylobacterota; class Epsilonproteobacteria; order Campylobacterales; family Campylobacteraceae; genus Campylobacter; species Campylobacter sp. JMF_06 NA1. The sequence continues at coordinate 342,675 of NZ_JAOVUA010000001.1, read as the reverse complement.
CCATTTGAGCGATCCGTGAGATCTACATAGCCCAAATCAAAGAGCGTCAGCACGCTCTCCATGTGCGCCATAGCGTCATGCAGGTATTCAAGGGCGTTTGAGGGTTTTAACGAAGTGTAAAGATCGTAAAGCTCGGTGATGACTGGCGGATTTTCCTTTTTCAAAGCCAGTTTAGCCTCTGTGTATTCTTGGGTAAAAAGCTCCAAAACAGGCGCGACCAGCACAGCGTGGCTAGCTGCGACATAACGGCCGCTTTCTATGAAAATATTTGGCTCGATCTCGTTTTTATCCTGCGCGATCGATTTTAAAAGAAAAACGACATCGTTTGCGTATTCTTTGAGAGTGTAATTTCTGCTGAAATTTTCCTTCACTTGCGAGTATTCTATCGCCAAACCACCGCCTAAATTTATCGAATTTAGATTTTTAGCACCCATTTTGCGAAGTTCGGCGTAGATGTTTCCAGCCTCGACTAACGCCTTTTTGAGCGGGTGAATTTCGGTGATTTGCGAACCGATATGGAAATGAATCATCGTAAATTGCTCGATTAGATTATTTTTTTTGAGCAAATTTACAGCCTCAATTAGCTCGGTCGAAGTAAGGCCAAATTTGGAGTTTATTCCGCCACTTTTGACCCAAATTCCGCTACCTGAATTATGAAGCCTTATGCGAAGCCCGATAAATGGCTTTGGCGCAAAGCGTTCTTTGGCGGTTTCGATTATGGTTTTTAGCTCGTTTAGCCCCTCGATTGTAAGCGTGATATTATGCCCCATCTCAGCGGCGATAAAGCCGATATTGATAAGCTCTTTATCCTTAAAGCCATTTACGGTGATTGGCGCGTTGTCGTTGTTATACGCCATGGCTAAAAGCAGTTCTGGCTTAGATCCAGCCTCTAAGCCATACCCGTAAGGCTTGCCGATTTCGACTAAATTTTTTACAAATCCCGGAAATTGATTTACTTTGAGCGGATAGACGGCGTTGAATTTGCCCTTGTAGTCAAATTCTTTTATCGCGCGGTTGAAATTCGAGTAAATTTCGACAATTTGTTTTTTGATAAGGTGCGGAAAACGAAGCAAAATAGGGCCTCTAATGCCGTCAGCCCTGATTTCTTTAACCATATCGACAAGAGGCTGTTTGAAGTCAGAATTCACGCACAACTTGCCAGAATCAATGACGAAATTTGAATTTCCCCAAATATTTAGTCCATAATCGTTCATACTCTATCCTTAAAAAAATCTTCGATTTCGTTAAATTTAACCATGTCTTGGCTTTTATCCTCTAAATTTTTGCACCATACGCTAGCGTTTTTAAACTCATCTTCGCCGATACATAGGCAAAATTTAGCCATTTTTGAATCTGCGCTTTTTAGGTGTTTTTGCAAATTTTTTGGCTCGTATGCGATATGAGTTTTGGTGATTGCGCGCAGTTTTTGTCCGATAGCAAACGCACAAGACACGATTGCCTCGTCCATTGCGCCGATGTAAATTCCGCTGCGAGAGCTAGGGGCTTCTTTTAATTTTAAAATTTCGATTAGCCTTTCAATTCCTATCGCAAAACCCACGCCAAATGTGCTTTTGCCACCCAAAAACTCTACTAGTCTATCGTATCTGCCGCCACCACCGACTGCGCTTTGTGCGCCAAGCTCACTGCTGACGAACTCAAATGCGGTTTTGCAGTAATAATCAAGCCCTCTAACCAATCGTTTGTCGATTTCGAAATTTAGCCCATTTGCAAGCAAAATTTCTTGTAATTTTTCAAATTCGCTTTTGCACTCACCGCTTAGATTATCCGTGATTAGCGGGGCAGTGGCAAGCTCGCTTTGGCAGGCTTCGTTTTTGCAATCAAGCACGCGGATTGGGTTTGTGATAATGCGCCTTTTGCAATCCTCGCAAAGCCTATCCTCGCGCTCATTTAAAAATTTGATTAGTTTGTTTTTATACTCTGGCATGCACGAGCTATCGCCTAGGGAGTTTAGTTTGAGCGTGGTTTTCACGCCTAGTTTGCGCAAAATTTCAGCTAGCAACAAAATCACACTCGCGTCCTCATACACGCTTCCCTCGCCAAAACACTCTACGCCAAATTGGTGAAATTCGCGTAGTCTGCCTCGTTGCGGGCGCTCGTAGCGAAACATCGAGCCGGTGTAGTAAAATTTGCGCACGCCACCAGCCTTGTCAAATTTATTCTCGATAAATGAGCGAACGACCCCAGCCGTGCCCTCTGGGCGCAAGCAGACGCTATCGCCACTTTTGTCACTAAACTCATACATTTCCTTACCAACTATATCGCTACTCTCGCCCACGCTTCGGCGAAATAGGGCAGTTTGTTCGAGTTTTGGGGTTTCGATTAGTTCAAATCCATAATTCCTCGCCACGCTTTCACACACACGCACGATTTTTGCGAAAAGTTCGGCTTCATAGCCCATTAGGTCGTTCATACCACGCAGTGCTTTAATCATCTATAAATTCCTTTATTTTTTTTGTTATTTTATCAATATCATCGTTTGCATTAACGATTAAAAAATTTAATTTTAGCTTTTGTAAGGTAAATTTTATCTTTTCTTGCACCCTAAGCAGATACTCCACGCCACGAAGCTCGATTTTATCGTATCCCGCGCGAGTATTTAGCCTAGAAATCAAATCATCTTTGCTAATCTCAAAAAATACAAATTTACCATAAATTTCGCCACCAAGCGCGATTTTATTTAGCATTACAAGCTCGTCAAATTTAGCGTTTTCATCGTTTGCTAGGGCGTAAGCGATACCTGAGATGAAGCTTCTATCGCTTAGGATTAGATTGTGCGAATTTGGCAAAACAACCTTCTCGTGGTGCTCAGCGCGATCAGCTAAAAACAAAAACATCTCAGCAGTTTTTGAGATACTTCCGCAAATTTGACCTAAATTTATGTGGTTGTCGCCGTTAAATTTGAAATTTTCGTTTAAAATTATACTACGCAAAATTTCGCCAAACCTTGTAGCGCCCGGTTCTTTGGTAACTATCGCACCAGGATAAATTTCAGCTAGGCGCGATATTTGCGTGCTTTTGCCAACTCCGTCAATCCCTTCGAAGGCTACAAACATCAATTTTCCTTTTTAAGCAGTGGCAAAATTTGCTTTGGCACAAACTGCGAAACATCGCCGTCGTGGCGCAGTATCGTGCGAACCATAGAACTCGAAATAAAGGCGTTTTTCAGGCTCGGCATCAAAAACACACTCTCAAATTTATCCCATAGCGATGTGTTTGTGTAACTAAGTTGTAATTCGTATTCGAAATCGCTCACCGCGCGCAGTCCCCTAATGCAAAAATTCGTGCCATGGGATTTGGCGAAATCGACTAGCAGGTTCGAAAACGGCTCGACTTTGACATTTTTTAGATCGCTAAGGGCAAGCCTTGTCATCTCCAAGCGCTTTTCTAGCGAAAAACAAGGGCTTTTGCTCTCGCTAAGTGCAATTGCGACGATGACCTCGTCAAAAAGCCCAAGGGCGCGTTTGATTACATCTAAATGACCATTTGTGATAGGATCAAAAGTACCGGGATAGATACATTTTCTCATTTTTGCCACCTTTTAAAGAGATTGTTTGCCACGCCCATAGCGTCGCACCATTTGCCGATTATGAAATTTTGCATATCTTCTAAATTTTTCGCACCGCTATAACCGCCGATAATGGGCGGAGCGATGATGACGCCGAGATTTGCTAACTCGCTCATTGAACGAAGCGAAATAGGCGAAAAAGGCATTTCGCGCACGCCAAGGATTAGTTTTTTGCGCTCTTTTAGCGCGACGGCTGCTGCGCGAGTGCTAAGAGTATCGGCAATACCTGCGTGAATTTTCGCTAGTGAGTTGATAGAGCAGGGGGCAAAAATCGTAGCGTCTATACCAAACGAACCAGACGCCACACTCGCGCCAATATCGCTATCATCGAAGAATTTCACAGCTTGATTTTCGCTAATGAAATTTGCAAAATTTATATTATTTTCGGATTTTAAGACGATTTTTGCATTTTTGCTTATGATTGCGTAAATTTCGTTTGGCGTGGTCGATAAAAATTTGATTAAATTTAACCCAATTTCGCAAAAACTAGCACCGCTTACACAAACTAGGATTTTCATAAGCAAACTTTTTGATTTGGATTTAAAAAAGTGGAGCGGGAAACGAGAGTCGAACTCGCGACATCAACCATGGCAAGGTTGCGCTCTACCACTGAGCTATTCCCGCACGAAGTAAAAAAGAACTTGGATTTTAGCAAAAAATTTTTCATTTGTCAATACTTTCTAAAAAATCTAATCATTATAGGGCTATCATCGCCAATATCGCTTAGTGCAATAGAGTTAAATTTCAATAAAGGCATTATCATAAACGAGCCGAATTTATCGCATTTTGCCTCAAATTTGCCACCTGCAAAATCGCCGAAAATTACATTTTCTCGTTTTGGATTGCATTTTATTTGCTCTTCCAAAAAAGCTTCAAAGCTTTCACTCATACAATCAAATTTTCCGCCTAAATAGCGCAAAATAGGGAGCATGAAAAGTAGCGATACAATGTAGGCTGCCATTGGATTTCCAGGTAGGACGAAAAAGAACTTCTCGCCTTTTTTAAAGCATTTTGTAGGCTTTCCGCCAGGTTTTAAATTTATCCCGTTTAGGATATTTTCAAATCCAAGCCTGGTTAAGACCTTTTCCATAAAATCAGCCTCCCCGACGCTAGCTCCGCCACTTGTGATAACCACATCGTAACTTTCATAAGCTTTTTTCAAAGTATCCAAAACCACATTATACTCATCTTTTATAATGCCCAAATTTTCGCACTCAAAGCCATTTTGTAAAAGCAAAGCGCAAATTCCTGCCGAGTTCGCATCATAAATGCTAAAATCATCCGCCCTCTCGCCAACCTTCAAAAGCTCGTCTCCGCTCGAAAATAGGGCGATTTTTGGCCTTGCAAACACTTCAATCTCACCCACGCCTTGGCTAGCTAAAAGCATAATCTCAGGCGGGGTTAGGGCTTTGCCTTTTTTTATTAGCACTTCGCCCACGCTAAATTCTTCGCCCGCTTTTCTATGTCCGTCGCCAAATTTAGGATTTTTTGGCATTTTTAGTTTTTCACCCACAAACTGGGCGTCTTCTAGGCGGATTACGGAATTTGCGCCCTTTGGGAAGGGTGCGCCTGTCATTATTTTTTGCGCTTGATTAGCTTTGATTTCATAAATTTGCTTAGCCCCTGCAAAAATAACAGGCTCTACGATTTCTAAACTCTCTCCCACAAATTCGGCATTATAAGCATATCCGTCAAGCGCAGAATTGTCAAAAAGTGGCGAATTTCGCAAAGCTTTAAAATCCGTAGCTAAAATTCGTCCTAATGCAAAATTTAAGCTAACAAACTCACTTTTTAAATTTAAATCAATGCTAGAAATTACCGAATTTATCGCTTCATTTAGGCTTTTCACTCTTCAAGCCTTTTTATTTTTACACCAAGTTTTGCGAATTTTTCCTCTAATTTCTCATATCCGCGGTCTAAGTGATATATGCGATGCACGCGCGTAGTGCCACTTGCTGCAAGAGCCGCTAAAACAAGAGCTGAGCTAGCGCGCAAATCCGTCGCCATGACATCTGCGCCTGCGAGTTTGCCACCCTTGATTGTAGCGATATTGCCGTTTAGTTTGATATCTGCGCCCATGCGGTTTAGTTCGCTCACATGCATAAAGCGGTTTTCAAACAGCCTTTCCTCGACCGTGCTAGTGCCCTGCGCGACGCAGGTTAGCGCCATAAACTGAGCTTGCATATCGGTCGGAAAGCCCGGATATTCGGTAGTGATGATTTTGGTCGCTTTGATTTCGTCTGCTGGCAAAATGGTGATTTTAGAGTCGTTACCACTGCCTGAAATTTCAAATTTAAATCCCATATCCTCAAATTTCGCTAGCACAGCGCCCAAATGCGCAGGATTTACGCTTGTAACGCTGATTTTAGAATTTGTTATCGCCCCGGCGCATAGATATGTCCCAGCCTCGATACGATCGGGGATTACGGTGATTTCGTTGATATTTAAAAGTTCGCCCGCTGTGCCTGTGATTTTAAGCTCGTCAGTGCCGATTCCTTCGATTTTTACGCCGGCACTAGCTAGGGCTTCGCACACGGCCACGACCTCTGGTTCTTTGGCAGCGTTGATTATGCAAGTCTCCCCATGTGCTAACGCAGCCGCCATTACGACATTTTCGGTGCCTGTAACGGTGATTTTATCAAACGAAATATTCGCACCCTTTAATGCGCCCTCGCACACGACATAGCCTTCTTCGATTTTGACCTGCGCGCCCATTTTTTCGACTGCTTTTAGGTGCAAATCAATCGGCCTTGCCCCTATCGCACACCCGCCTGGCATGCTAACTTCTGCCTTGCCAAAACGCGCTAGCAATGGACCAAGAACTAAAATCGAAGCGCGCATTTTGCGCACGATGTCATAAACTGCCTTGGTTGAGTTTATCCCTCTTGGATCAATTACGGCGGTATGAGCGTCCAAATACTCGCATTTTGCGCCTAAATTTGCCAAAAGCTGGATTAGGGTTTTGATATCTGAAACATCTGGTAAATTTTTAATTGTAACTGGGTTTTTGGATAGTATAATTAGCGCGATTAGCGGTAGTGCCGCGTTTTTGGCGCCTGAGATTTTTATTTCGCCACTAAGCTTGGCTTTGCCTTTGATTTGTAAATAGTGCATTTTCTCTCCGTTTTGATTGCAAAAATTTCGCCGTGATTATACATAAATTTGCTTTAAAATTACTATTTTATTACATTTGGTTGCTAAAATGAAAACACATTTTGTATTTTTTAAGGTAGTTTATGAAAAAAATTTTTGCTTTATTTTTAGGGGCGTTTTTGATGAGTGGCTGCTCGTGGCTAGCTCCGTTTTCATCGCCTGCAAACCCCACTACGCAAGCAGACTATGAGGTTTATGAGGATAACTCTGGCTCATCACAAATCCCAGGAAATACCTACAACACAACGCTCATTTCATGGGTCGATAAATACACTGGAACCAAGGTAGGCGGGGATTGTAGCGGGTTTATCACAGCGCTAAATTCTAAAAACAAAGAGATTTTTTTCAACTCAAAAGAGCTGCCTAAGTATTTCACAAACGGCAGAAAATCACAAGCGATTTACAACTACTACAAAAAACGCGACCTAATCGCGCACAAAAACCCACGAGTAGGGGATTTGATATTTTTCCAAAACACCCTTCAATCAAACAAAAAACGCATAAATAACGAAATCAGCCATATCGGCGTGATCCGCGAAATTTACGCAGACGGCAGGATAAAATTCGTGCATAATTCGCGCGGTAGAAACAAGGTCGATTTTGTAAATTTAAACAAAAAAAATACTCACAAAAACGGCAAAAAAATCGAAAATAGCTATATTGTGCGCTGCGGAAGCAACAAAGTTTCTTGCCTAGCTTCAAATCGCTTCGCAGGATATGGTCGCGTAAAACAATAAATTTAGGAAATTTATGCAAATGGCAAATTTCGGACAAAGAGCGAATTTCGGGCAGGCAGGCAAGGCCACACTAACTATCATCATCGCAAACTGCGCGTTTTTCGTCCTAGCGAATTTAATCCCAAATTTGGGCGCGTATTTGGGGCTAAATTTGCTATTTTTTGACGGATTTTTTTGGCAAATTTTATCATCATTTTTCATGCACGCTGGAATTGCGCATTTGGCGATGAATATGGCTGTGCTGTATCAGTTCGGCTCTATTTTAGAGCGATTTTTTGGTAGCGTTAAATTTACGATTTTGTATTTTGGGCTTGGAATTTTTACAAATTTAATCTGCCTGATTTACATTTTTTGCACTTACAAATTCATGGGACAAAATATAAATTTAATCGGCGCGAGTGGCGTAATCTGCGCACTTTTGGGCGTGATTTTGTGCTATGAGAGGCAAAATTTAAAAAGCGTTTTGGCTATGGTTGCGCTTATTAGTTTTGCTCCGCTTTTGCTAGCTTCAAATGTGGCGTGGTATGCGCATTTGATAGGGTTTGGGGTAGGGTTTGGATTCGGAAAGATACAGCAAAAATTTAAAATTTTGTAAAATTTTGCGTAAAATTATACGAAAAGGAAATTTATGAAACAAATTTATTTTATCAGACACGCCAAAGCCGAGGCTTTCGCACAGACAGATTTCGAGCGCAAACTAAGCCAAAAGGGCGAAGACGACGCAGGCAGGCTAGGGGAGCTTTTGGCAAAAGAGGGGATAGTGCCTGATATCATCACCACTAGCCCTGCCAAACGCGCATTAAAAACCGCCAAAATCATAGCCAAAAATATTGGCGCCAAAGATATTTTAAAAGAAAAAAAAGAGCTTTACGACATTAGCGCGCGAGAGCTGGCGGAGTTTGTGCGCATGCTCGATGAAAAATACAAAGTGGTTTTCATAGTAGGCCACAACCCCACAATCGGCGCAGTGTGCGAGTATTTCAGCAACTCAGTAATCGAAAAATTCCCAACTTGTGCGATTTTCGGATTAGAATTTGAAGCGGAAAATTTCGCCGAGATTAGCGAGCATAGCGGGAAAGTTTTGCTTTTTGATTATCCAAATTTGCATTTAAAATAAATTTTTACAAAAGGAGAGAATTATGTCAAAATTGTTAGTTTATGCCTCAAAAAGTGGCGATACAAAGGCTGTGGCTGAGTATATCGCAGAAAAACTAGGCTTTAAGATAATGGACGCAAAAGAGATTTGCCAAGCAGATATCGAGGAGGCTAGTGCGCTGATTTTAGCGGTTTCTACGCATGCTCAGGGACAAATTTTCGCAAATTTTGAAAACAAATTAGAGCTATTAAACAGCATTGATTTAAAGGGCAAACCTGTCGGGCTCGTGGGCGTGGGAAACTGCGAACGACACGGTGATGATTTTTGTAGTGGGCTTAGTGCGTTTTTGCCGGTATTGCGCAACGCAAAACTCGTAGGGCTAACAGATGCCGATGGATATAATTTTAGCTATTCAAGGGCATTTGTAAATGGGAAATTTCTAGGTCTAACTATTGATTTCAAAGGTGATGAAAACTGGAAAAATAGGGCTGATAAATGGGCTATGGCAGTAGAGAGTGAATTTTAAATTTAAACGCCGTTTTTGGCGTTTAAATTTATAAATTTTATCTCACAAACGCTGATTATTCCGCTGCGCCAAGCGTTCGCTCTCTTTTGTCGATACTTATCTGTCCGGCGTAGAGATTGCGGTATTGCGCGTGTAGGTTGTATCCGTCGAAATCGTCGTCCTTATAGACGGCCTTGTATAAATCGATTGCCTTTTTTATCCTGAAATGTAGGCTGTCGCGCGGATACTTGACATCTTTGCTATACATTTTGTTAAAAATATAATTCAGCAAGATAAACGCCTCTTTTCGCGTTAAATTTTGCTTGTTTTTGAAAAACTCTTTTTCGTCGAAAATCAACACAAAACCATAGTTAGGATTGGTGTTTTGCTCGGTTTCGTTGTAGTCAAATTTGACATAAATTTTCTCTTTGATTTGCACGAATTTCATTTCGTTGAAATCGAATTGAAAATAGTTCGGAACACCCCTGAAATTCGAACGCCCGCCAAATTGCTTTAAATATAAATTTTTATTATCGCCGATTATTACAACATCGAAAAGCATATCAAACCTTTATCATATATATAATTCATAATTTTAATAAATTTGGGTAAAAACTCGGTAAATTTGTAAGCCAAATTTCACAATTTTCAATGAAATTTAAACGAAATTTTGCGCCAAATTTTCGTGATGATCGATACTCAAACACCCCACAAACACATTTCGATACTGCGCGTGCATGTTGAATTTATGGTCTTTTTCTTTGGTAAAATTATAAATTTTGTTTAAAAATTCAATCGTTTTTTTTATTTTTGCGTGCAGGCTGTCGCGCGGGTATTTGATATTTTTGTCATAAATTTTATCAAAAAGATAGCTTAACATATAAAAAATCTCTTTTTTAGAAAGGTGAGTTTTGTTGTTTATAAAAAATTTATTGTCCTCGAAAACGAGGTAAAATCCATAGTCCAAATCAGATTTGCAGCCTGTGGATTTGATAGAAAGTTTGTTGTTTAGCTTGACAAAAGACATCGCAGAAAAGTCGAATTTCAGGTAGTGCGGGACGCCGTTTAGGTTCGAGCGACCAAACCGCTTTAAATATAAATTTTTCGTATCGCCAATTAAACTGATATCAAAAAGCATATCAAACCTTTCTCATCTGATTGGTCTAGGCATTATAGCGCAATAATTTTAATATAAAATTAGAAGCATGATTACATTTTAGGTTTATGTATTTTTAAATTTTATTTTTAGTATTGAAAACTACAATTTTCATTTTTACTTTTATATCCAATCCTACTATTTTAAAGTTCATCTTTTTCAATAATTGCTTGTAAAATCATAGTTCGTATCCTCTCGTTTTCACTTTTGCGAATATCATTTTGTAGATAAATTTTAGTAAATTTTAAATTTTTTTTAAATTTCTCTGGATTGCTTCGTCGCCTTGCTCCTCGCAATGACACGGATTATGGCGTTTGGTTATTTTAACTCGTAGATTGCCACGCTCGTTACTCTCGCTCGCAATGACAAATCAGGGGAAATTTTCCGCTGTCGTTCGCTCGCAATGACAATGGAAAGCGTAAAATTTCAAATTTAAATCCACTTTGCCATGCGAGCAATGCTCGCTCGCGATGGCAAATAGCGAAAAATAACTAAATTTGGATTATTTAAATTCAGCCGTGATTGTATCTGCGATGAATTTCGCGTGTTTTATGAAAAAAAAGTGATCCCCATCAAGCGGGTAAAATTTGCTATTTTTGATGAGCGAGTGGATTTTCTCTCCGCTACTTAGAGCTGTGGCTGTATCGCTAATACCCCAAAAAATCAGCGTTTTTTCGGGTTTAATCTCGGCAAAAATCGGCTCGAAATCCTCGCGAATCACATTTTTTAGCGTCCCAAACATCTCTTCGCTCATACCAGAAGCGTCTTTGCTGGCAAAAAATCGCCAAAACTTCGCCAACCCGACATATTTTAGGCACTTAAAAACCACGATTTTTGCCCTCACCTTCAAAGGCTTTGGCTCGATTATCCCAGCCGAGCTTAGCAAAATCAGCCTTTTTGGCGCGAGCAGTGTGGCGACTTTGCCACCGAAACTATGCCCCATAATGGCCTCCGGTGCGCCTCCAAGCGCAGCGATAAACTCACGCATAATGCCCGCATAATCCTCGCTTGTAAGCGCAAATTTTGGCTGTGAGCTAGCGCCAAATCCGGGCAAATCCACGAAAACTAGCCTGTAATTTGGGAAAAATTTCGCCTCGAAAACCCTCTGCATAAGCTCTTTTTTCGCGCCCCAGCCGTGCAAAACCAAAATATACGGCTCGACGCTTAAATTTTCGATTTCGTAGCTGATTTTGTATTCGTTGCCACCAAATTTTATGGTTTTACTGGCCATCTTGACCCTTTTTACCATAAATCGCTTTGAGTAGCTCGACTGCCTTTTCTAGGCGCTCGTATTCGCTCATACTAAGCATTACGGCCTCAAATTTATTATTTTTGACAATCATAGCCTTTTTAATCTCTTGGCTATTTAGTTTTTTTAAAATTGAGCTAAAATTTCTCGCCATTTCCGTCGCTGTGTAAATTTCGTCTTTATTTAACATAAACAATCCTTATGTAAAATTTTACGCAAAATTTAGCGTAAAATTTTTAAATTTAGCTTATTTATTCGCTGAAATTTTTGTTATCAAATCATACGAAATCGGAATTTCCTTAGTCGCTGGAAGCGAAGCAGCTAGCTTGCCCAAAACCTCTGCAAAGTCGCTAAATAGGTAGTTTGCCATACTTCCTGGATTTGGATTTATCTCGTTTAGATAGATTTCGTTATTTTGCACGAAAAAATCACACCTAATCAACGCCCCCTCAAATCCACCAACATTATAAAGCTTAGCAAACGCGTCTTTCATCTTATCCTCGATCGACATACCGATTTGCGCCTCTTCGACCACGCCAGTGCGCGAAAAGTCAAGGTATTTTCTACCAAAATCCAAATATCCCTCTTTTTTCGGCTCTTCGATGAAGGAATACTCGATTTTGCCGTCGATTTTAGCCCCTGCTAGGTTGTATTCTTTGATATTTTCCATATATGGCTCGACGATTGCGCTATCATCTAGCTCATAGACCTTATCCATGCAGTAGTCGAACTCTTTTTCTGATTTTGCTATGCCAATACCGATACTAGAACCCAAATGAGCGGGTTTGATGATGACTGGGAAGTTGAAATTCGGCAAGCTGTTGCGATTGACGATTTCAAATGGCACGGTTTTTACACCTGCGATTTGCGCTAGGTATTTGGTTAAAATTTTGTTGTAGCTTAGCACGCTAGCCTCGATTCTAGGGCCGATATAAGGGATTGAGAAAAACTCAAAAAGGCTTGCGAATTTTCCGTCCTCGCCGTCGCAACCATGGATCAAATTCACATAAACACTCACTTCAAGCATGCTTTTTTTGCCAAACATACCCCCACTCATATAAAATCCGCCGTTTGAGATATTTAGCTCTTTAGATTTTGTGTATTCGCCGTTTTTGAAATACACTGCGCGCATATTTTTCTCTTCGATTAAGAAAAATCGCCTATCTTTGTCACAAAAAACAAACGCCAAATTCTCGCCCTTTAACGCGTCTTTGACCGCGATTGCAGAGATTATACTAATCTCGTGTTCGTAACTTTGACCACCAAAAACTATACCGTATTTCATTATTTCTCCTTGTAAATTTTAAATTTATGCTAGTTTTTTCAATGCTTCTTTGATTAAATCAGCCGTATTTGTGCTGACGCAATCAAGCAAAATTTTACTGATTCTATCGCGTTTGAAACCTAGACTCTCTAACGCGCTCATCGCCTCTGATTTATACACTTCGCTCTCGCTAAACTCCATTAGTTTCGCGTCCCCTAGCTCGGCGATTATGCGCCTAGCTGTCTTTGGGCCGATCCCTGGCACGCTCGTTAGTAGTGCGCTATCGCCTGTGATAATCGCGCGAGAAAAGCTCTCCGCACTAAGCGATGAGCACACAGCCATTGCTGTGCTAGCCCCTATTCCGCTTAGTTTGATTAGCATTTCAAACATATTTTTCTCTTTTGGCTCCAAAAATCCATAGAGCAAATTTGCGTCCTCTCTGATAATCTGAGTTATCAAAAATTCCACCTTTTCACCCCGCTCTACCCTAGCGCCACACCCTAGCGAAATCGCCACAGCATAACTTACGCCACTAGCGCACTTTATCACGCATTTAGTGGGCTCTTTGTGCGTGATGATTCCTTCTAATCCTACTATCATTGAATTGCCTTTAAAATTTCATCAATTGCCAAATTTAACGCTGAATTTGTCGCGTTATAAATGCTTTGTGAGCTTGGATCTGGCACGAAAACTCGCTTTGTAATCACGCCAGATTTTATGCTTTGCACAGCGTTTAAAAACTCATAGCCAATCGTGATTTTAGCGTGATCGCCATCGACTTGAAGCGTGATAAGCGTGGTTTTTAGGCGCAAATCTCTCTCTTGTGGCACAAAAATCGGATTTAACGCGCATGTAGAAAACGCCGCGTCGATTAGGGCTTTATAAAGCATTTCGCTTGGCATTGTGATATATTTAGCGTCGCTTGCGTATCTTGTGCGAGATTTCCAATCCACGATTAAAATATCGCGTCTATCGACCAAATTTGTCGCAGTTACACTCTCGATATAGATATTTTTGCGTGAATTTGACTTCGCGGCGCAGTGTTTTTGGTCGTATTTAAGCTCATAATAAGTATATGGCTTGGCACTCTTTGCCAAACAGCCTCCTAGTAAAGCTCCTGCCAAAACTGCGCTAAATGCGCATAAAATTTTTCTCATTTTCAGTCCTTTTTGGTATCTCTAAAAAAGAATTCATACGGATTTTCTTCTAGCCTAAACATCGCGCCTTGAAACTCTCTTAAAGCCTTGTTAAACTCGGTTAGCGTGGTTTTGGCCTCGTTTAGGGTAGGATCTAGTATGGCTTTGAGATTGTATTCGCCCCGCTCTACGCGCTTTGCCATAATCTGACTTGTTTTTTCGAGCGAATTTGAAAGGCGCGTCGCACTGCTAGCAAAAGCATTAAATTTATCCAAAATTTCGTCTAATTCGTGCTCTCTATCGTTTAAATTCGTCATTAAGGTATTGAAATTCGCCATTAATGCGTTTAGTTCGTTAAATTTCTTCTCATCGCTAAGTTCGGCGCTAAATTTGTTAAGCGAAGTTAAAATTTCATCGACTTTTTTCATATTATCTTGCGATAAAAGCGAGTTGATTTTAAATATCATCTGCCCTACACTATCTGTGATAACTTCTGCTTTGGAGCCGATTTTATCGAGCAGGGTTTTATCTAGCTCGATGATTGGCTTTTCTTCATTTTCGCTAAATAGCTCGCCACTTCCCTTTGTGATATTTAAAAACGAAATTCCACTAATGCCTTGCGTTTCGACCTTGGCGATACTATCTCGCGAGATAGGGAGTTTGCTTTTAAGCGATACTTCGATTTCGATTATTGCATTTTCGATATCGATAAAATCTATTTTTTTGATGATTCCAGCATTTACGCCGATAAATTTGACATCTGAATTCTCGCGAATTCCAGTCGGAAGCTCCTTAGTATGGATATAATACGACCTGTAAGTCTCCCTGGTATCGGTGCGAGTTAGCATCCACCACACGAAAGCTGTAAGCGCAAACACACACGCCATAACAAATGCGCCCACGATTGTATATGAGGTTCTATTTTCCAAATTTTGCTCCTATTTCGCTCTCATTTTAAATAGCTCTTCAAGCGGGTTGTTTTCTAGCTTTTCGATTTCGCTCAAAGCCCCTTCGAAGATGATTTTTTTATTATCGACTATCAAAAATCTATCAAGTATATCAAAAATACTATCCACATCGTGCGTTACCATTACCACGGTTACGCCAAGATTATCTCTTAGCTCGCACACTAGCCTATCAAGGGCGCGCGAGCTAAGCGGATCGAGCCCTGAGTTTGGCTCGTCTAAAAATAAAATCTCAGGGCTTAACGCCAATGCCCTAGCAAGGGCGACACGCTTTTTCATACCGCCACTTAACTCGTTTGGATTTAGCATTGCGCTCTCTTTTTTAAGGCCTACCTTTTGTATCCAAAACATAGCAAGCTCGTTAATCTCTTTGTCGCTAAAATTTGAGTATTCGCGCAGTAGCACGCCTACATTTTCTAGCACATTCATCGAGCTATACAGCGCGCCGAATTGAAACATCACACCGCATTTTAAGCGAATTTCATTGCGTCTATCCTCGCCCACGCTCCAAATATCCTCGCCAAAAATTTTAATCTCGCCGCTTTTTGGCTGGTTTAGGTAAATCAGCGTTTTCATTAGAGTGGTTTTTCCGCTTCCACTTCCGCCCAAAAAGCCGTAAATTTCAGCCTTTTTCACGCTAAAACTCACATTATCGTGCATTATGCGCGAACCATACGCTGTGGTTACATTTTTTGCGCTTATTATCTCGCTCACAGCCCAATCTCCGAGAAGAGTATCGCAAAAATCGCGTCTATGGCGATGACCCAAAATATCGCATTTACCACGCTGATTGTGGTGTATTCGCCGATACTTTGGGTATTTCCCTTGACCTCAAAGCCTCTCATACAGCCAATTATTGCTATAAATGCGCCAAAAAACGGAGCCTTTATCATACCGGCGAAAAAGTGGCGAATTTCGACATTTGATTTAAATCTATCCAAATAATCCAAAAATCCTATCTCCAAATACGCCTCGCAAACTATCATTTGAGCGAAAATACATATTGAATTTGCGATAAAAATGATAAATGGCATACAAATCACCATAGCCAAAATTCGTGGCATCGAGAGGAAATAAAACGGATCAAAGCCCATTGTTTTCATCGCGTCGATCTCTTCTGTGATTTTCATAACGCCAATTTGCGCCGTAAAACTCGACGCAGAGCGCCCAGCAATGACAATCGCTGCGATTAGCGGGGCAATCTCGCGCATGGTTAAAGCGCCCATAATATCTATGATATAAATACTAGCCCCAAACTGCGATAACATGTCTGCGCCAATATAAGCTAGCACCACGCCGATTAAAAACGCGGTCAAAGCCACGATAAAAAGCGAATCGATACCGTTGTCTTTGATAAAATTTACGGTCTCTTTGAGGCGAAATTTGCGCGGGTGCAAAAATAGCGAAAATACCTTGCAAAAAAACTCGCCCAAAAATGTAGCTAGATTTACAATCCCAGCCCAGCCTGCGCAAAAATACAGCCCTATTTGAGCCAAAATCCCCATACCATGCACTTTTGGCATAAAATTATGGTCTATGCTCTCATCGCTAATAAATTCGAAAATTTTCTCTATTTTTGGATTTTGGCTCCTAAATTCCACGCTTTTGCCACGCATTAAATTTTTAATGCTATAAGCCATGAAATAATCCAGCCTTTCGACATTTGAAAAATCTGCTACGAAATTGTCTAAATTTGATAGTGTTTTTTTAAGTAAATCAAGCTGTTTTTTTCCGCTTCGATATGTCCAGCTACCCTCAAATTTTAGGGTTTTGATGAAGTTTTGCGTATCGAGCGAAAATGGCAAATTTTGCAAAATATCCTCTTTCAAAATCAAAAAATAGGCGAAATTATATTATAATCTATCTTTTTATTTTATAAAATTTAACGAGGAATTATGTTTAGAGGGTTTTTTACAAACAGCGTCGGAACGCTAGCTTCTCGCATTTTGGGCTTTGTGCGTGATTTGCTGACGGCTTCTATTTTGGGCGCTGGTGTGTATAGCGATATATTTTTTGTGGCGTTTAAACTGCCAAATTTATTTAGACGACTTTTTGGCGAGGGTGCCTTTACGCAAGCGTTTTTGCCAAATTTTACCGCTTCGAAAAAAAAGGGGATTTTCGCAGCTTCCGTGCTGATTAGATTTTTTCTTTTTATTTTGTTTTTAACTGCGGTTGTGTGGGTGTTCGCGCCGTTTTTTACTAAAATTTTAGCTTATGGTTTTTCGGACGAGCAAATCACGCTAGCAACGCCATTTGTGCGCATAAATTTCATATATCTAGCTTTTATTTTTATCGTTACGCTTTTTGCCTCTATGCTTCAATACCGCGATCATTTCGCCACTACGGCATTTTCTACCGCTTTATTAAATTTAGCTATGATTGCTGCTTTGCTTTTGGCTCGTGGCAAGGACGAGCGAAGTATCGTTTTGTATCTATCTTGTGGCGTCGTAGCGGGCGGGTTTTTGCAGTTTTTGGTGCATGTGTATGCGCTGAAATTTACCGGTATGCTCAGAGTGCTATTGGGCGGATTTGCTAGGCTAAAAAACGGCGCAAAAGCGCAAACTAAGGGCTTTTATAACAACTTTTTTGCCGGGGTTGTAGGGGCTAGCGCTTTGCAACTTAGCTCATTTATAGATACATTTTTTGCTAGCTTTTTAGCCAGTGGAAGTATCAGCTATCTATACTACGCAAACCGCATTTTTCAGCTTCCGCTCGCACTTTTTGCAATCGCGCTTAGCACGGCGATTTTCCCACGACTAACTAAACAAATCAAAACAAACAACCAAAAAGAGGCGCTAAATTTAATCGAGCGTGGATTTTACATGCTTTTGGCACTTTTGGCACTCTCCACAATCGGCGGAATCATGCTCTCGCACGAGATTACCAAAATTTTATTTGAGCGCGGAAATTTCACCACCACTAACACAGCCCAGTGTGCGGCTGTTTTGGCAGCGTATATGGTGGGACTGCTGCCCTTTGGGCTATCGCGCATTTTTTCGCACTGGCTGTATGCGCACATGAAACAAAAACTAAGTGCTAAAATTTCGCTTTGGTGCGTCTTTATAAATGTAGTTTTGTGCGCACTATTCTTTAAACCATTTGGGGCTGTGGGTTTGGCGCTTGCTAGCTCGATTACAGGGGGATTTTTGTTTGTTTTCAATCTCTATTTTTTTGGATTTAATAACTTTTTAGCTATAATCAACGCTAAAAAAATCCTTCTAATTCTAGGGCTTTGCGCACTTGAAATAGGAATTTTATATGTTTTAAAAGGTTTATATTATGGTAATTTATGATACTGCAAGTAAAAAAAAGGTCGAATTTATCCCGCTTAACGAAGATGAGATTAAAATTTATGTCTGCGGGCCGACTGTGTATGATGACGCGCATTTGGGGCATGCTAAAAGCGCGATTAGCTTTGATTTGCTTAGGCGCGCGCTAGAAGCGCAGGGCAAAAATGTGAAATTTGCTAGAAATTTCACCGATATCGACGATAAAATTTTAAAGAAAATGAGCGAGAGCGGAAAAACTCTAAGCGAAATTACAGAATTTTACACCAAGCGATATTTGGACGATATGAGCGCGCTAAATGTCCGTGACGCCGACATTTCGCCCAAAGCGACAGAAAATATCAGTGAAATTTGCGCCCTTGTTTCAAATTTGCTAAATTTGGGTTATGCGTATGAAATTTCAGGCGATGGGATTTACTTTGATACCACCAAAGATAGCGATTATTTAAGCCTTAGTGGCAAAAAAGCAGAGGATCAAAACAGCGAGTTTGCGCGCGTGGTTTCAAACGAGCAGAAAAAAAATGAAAAAGATTTCGCGCTATGGAAATTCGATGAGGCGTGGTTTGAGGCGCCATTTGGGCGTGGCAGACCTGGCTGGCATAGCGAGTGTGTGGCGATGATTTTAGCGCATTTAGATAGCCGTGACGCCGAATTTTGCATTGATATCCATGCTGGCGGGGCTGATTTGCTCTTCCCACACCACGAAAACGAGGCCGCACAGTGCAGATGTAGCGAGCATAGAGCCTTGGCTAAATACTGGATGCACAATGGATTTGTGCAGGTAAATAACGAAAAAATGAGCAAAAGTCTAGGCAATAGCTTTTTTGTCAAAGACGCCCTAGCTCTCGTGCCTGGCGAGGCTTTGAGATTTTATTTGATGAGTTCGCATTATAGGGCAAATTTCAACTACACAATCGATGATTTGCTCGCCTGCAAAAAACGCCTTGATAAAATTTACCGCCTTAAAAAAAGGGTGAATATGGCGCAAAATTTGCCTTGCGTTGAAGCCAAATTTAGGGGCAAAATTTTAGAGTTTTTAAATGATGATCTAAACACATCTGGCGCGCTTGCCTGTGTCGATGAAATGGTGTCTTGCGCAAACGAAGCACTCGATAAAAACCCAAAAGATAAGGCTTTTAAAGCGCAAATTTTAGCAAATTTAGAATTTGTCAAAAATACCCTTGGCGTGCTTTATATGGACGAGATTAGCTATTTTCAATTTGGCGTAAGCGATGATGAGAGGGCTGAAATTTTGCGTCTAATCGAGCAAAGAAGCGAAGCTAAAAAGCAGAAAAATTTCGCCCTAGCCGATGAAATTCGCGCCAAACTTACAGCGATGAAAATCGAGATTATGGATACGCCAAATGGCACGATTTGGGAAAAAAGCGCGTGGTAGCGAAAAATAAGGAATAGTTTTGAACGATTTTAAGACCATTTTGACAAGATTTAAACCATTTTTGATTGATTATAAAATCCAGTTTGCGCTGGCATTTTTGGGTATGATTATGACCTCGCTTGCGACATCTGCGAGTGCGTATTTGGTAAAACCGGTGCTTGATTATATCTTTGTCGAGAAAAACACTCTCTATCTCTACCCGCTTGCGTTTGCGATTATAGCGGTGTTTGCGATGAAAAGTGCTGGCACATTTATCCAGACATACTACACTTCATTTATCGGGCAAGATACCGTGCGCAGACTGCGCGATTTGCTCGTTTCAAAGCTAATTAGGCTAGATTTGAAATTTTTCAACACTCACAGCACCGGCGAGCTGATTTCTAGGACGATGAACGATATCGAGCGAATCCGCACGGTGGTTTCAAACATGATACCTGATTTTGTGACGCAAATCATC
The DNA here is from genome assembly GCF_027737785.1 of Campylobacter sp. JMF_06 NA1. NCBI lineage: Bacteria > Pseudomonadati > Campylobacterota > Epsilonproteobacteria > Campylobacterales > Campylobacteraceae > Campylobacter > Campylobacter sp. JMF_06 NA1. Next base: position 322,688 of record NZ_JAOVUA010000001.1, on the reverse strand, counting down.
ACTATTTTTGGGCTTCTTGGCGTGGTGATTTACAATAGTCCTAAGCTTTCGTTTTTTGCGCTCGTGGTCTTTCCAGCTGCGATTTATCCGCTATCGCGCCTAGCCAAACGCATGAAAAAGGTCTCGCGCCAATCGCTAGAAAAGACCTCTGATATCACATCGGCTCTAAATCAAATTTTTACAAATATCGAAATCGTAAAGGCTAGCAACGCCCAAAATTTCGAGGTAAAACACTTCGAGGAAGAAAACTCAAAATTTTTCAAGCTAAATTTAAAGGCAATAATTACAAACTCGCTCGTAAGCCCCGTAATGGAGATGCTTGGCGCACTTGGCGTGGCTGTGGTTATCATCGTAGGTGGCAAAGAGGTCATCGAGGGCAAGATGAGCATAGGAAGCTTTTTTAGCTTTTTGACCGCGCTTTTTATGGTCTATACGCCGATAAAAAAGGTCTCATCACTGCATAATAAAATGCAAGACGCCACGGCTGCTACTGAGCGGACTTTCGAGCTAATTGATTTAGAGCCAGCCATAATCGGCGGAAGCCTAAAAATGGGCGATATATCCACGCTCTCTTTCGAAAATGTCTCGCTTAGCTATGATGAAAAAATCGCGCTAAAAGATATAAATTTTAGCGTCAAAAAGGGGCAAATTTTAGCCCTTGTGGGAAACAGCGGCGGCGGCAAAAGCTCGGTAGTAAATCTCATAATGCGCTACTACGACGCCAAAAGCGGAAATATACTTTTTGACGGCAACGAGATTAGCGAATTTGACATCGCAAGCCTGAGGGATAATATCGGCTTTGTGAGCCAGCGAATTTATATTTTTAACGATACAATCGCTGCAAATGTCAGCTACGGCGCCGAATTTGACGAAGAGCGCGTCATAAATGCGCTGCGCCTTGCCAATGCTTATGAATTTGTCGCCAAGATGGAAGACGGCATAAACACGCTTTTAAGCGAGTTTGGCGCGAATCTCTCAGGCGGACAGCGCCAGCGTATAGCGATTGCGCGCGCGCTGTATAAAAACCCGCAAATTCTCATTTTCGACGAAGCCACGAGTGCTCTGGATAACGCCAGCGAAAAGGAAATCTCATCTGTCATCGAAAAAATAAAGGCCGATAAAATCGTCATTGTCATCGCTCACCGCTTATCCACTATCAAAAACGCTAGCCAAATCGCCGTGGTCAAAAACGGCGAGATTATCGCAATGGGCGATGATGAAACACTAAGCGCGAATTGCGATGAATACAGGATTTTAAAGGGTCTAGCGAAGGATTAAATTTTGCAAAATTTGCTTAAATTTTGCGCCAAATTTGTCATTGCGAGAATTTTGCGCCCAATTTGTCATTGCGAGAATTTTGCGCCCAATTTGTCATTGCGAGAATTTTGCTCTCACTTACCATGCTAAAACAATCGCAAATTTTGCAAATTTAACCTTGAATTTTTCAAATTTCGAGTAAAATACTAGCTTGAATTTCAATTTTTAGGATATTTATGTTTAAAAGCCTGCGTGCGGCAAGGACGCTAAGTGCGCTATTTCTAGCGATTTTTTTTATGTTTATCGGGGACGCGCTAGCCCTATCATCAGCCGGCGTCATACTCAAAATGCGAGGCCAAAGCGACCTAATCATCGGCATTATCTCATCGTTTTTCTTCTTAGGCGCCATTTCTAGCGTGTTTTTCACGCCAACGATCATCGGCCGCTTCGCCCATGTGCGCTCGTATTATATTTTTAGCGTGGTTTTCGCGCTGTGCGCCCTAGCCCACGATATCAGCGCAAATTTGGCATTTTGGGCGATACTTCGCTTCGGGCTTGGGTTTTGCTACTACGCACTTTTGATGATAATCGAAAGCTGGATCAACTCCAAAATCACAAATTCTATCCGCTCACGCGTCCTAGCCGTGTATGAGATCGTATTTTACGGCGCATTTACCGTGGGCGTGGGGATAATCGCGCTAAATTTAAGTGCAAATTTAATCTTTTTTCTAAGCGGATTTTTCATACTTTTTGGGCTAGTGCCTTTGAAATTTATGCGTTTCAACCCGCCCGCAAAAGCGCAAAAAGCCACAATCTGCATGCCAAAAATCTCGGTTCTACCGCCACTTGCGCTTGCGACGGCAGTTTGTGGCGGGATTTTGATAAACGGATTTTTTTCAATGGCGAGCGTGTATGTGCTTGGAAGCGGAAATGTCAGCCAAGTGGGCTGGTTCATGGGGCTAGCCATGGTCGGAGGCTTCATTTCGCAGATTTTTGCTAGCCCCGTGTCTGATTTTTTCGGCAGGCGCAAGGCGATAATGCTAGTGTGCGCAATCGGCGCATGCTCGGCGCTGGGGCTATTTGCCACCAGGAATTTCGAGGTCAAATGCGCCCTAGCCTTTTTGCTAGGATTTGGCGTTTTTCCGCTATACTCGCTCGCAATCGCGCGCGCGAACGATTCCTTTACAAACAGCTCCTCAATCTCGCGCGTGCAAATCTCGGCCTCGCTTTTGTTTTCGTATTCGCTCTCATCGTTTTTCTCGCCCATAATCATAGGCGGGGCGATGAGAGTTTTCGGCGCAGAGGGGTTTAGCGCAGTGTTTTTCGTGGTAATGGTGTTTTTGCTCGTTTTCGCATACTTCCGCCCCGAAATCGCCCCTAAAATTTAAAATTTGTTAGATTTGTCATTGCGAGAATTTTGCGTAGCAAAATTCGTGGCAATCTACGACTTCAAAATTTAAGGTCAGTGTTTTTGCAAATTTAGCGCAAGGAATTTTAAATTCGTAGATTGACTTCGCTTCGCTCGCAATGACAGCAAAATTAGTAAATTTTACGCTAAACCTCACTCCTTGCTTAGATACCTATCATACACGATAAATTTATAATACACCGCAGCGATTATAAACATAAATCCCATTAGAAATGTTATCTGCCACAGCGCCAGCCCTAGCGAATACAGCGCACCGATAGCCGCCGAGGTCAGAGTTGCGACGATAAAATACGCCATATCGTTATACGCAATCACCCGCCCGAAAAACTCCCTATCGACATGGCTTTGGAGTTGCGTGAAAGAATACGACCACACCGTCGTGATAAAAAATCCAGCCATCACGATACCGATAAACGAAAGCCAGTAATTAAACTCCAACGCCGCCCAGAGCATGATTCCGCCGCCCTGCCCTAGCAAAATCCAAAAATACCGTTTCAAATTTACAATGCGTGTCAGCCACATCTGCCCAAAAAACGCCGCGGCTGAGCGCGCCATATTCATCAGCCCAATCACCAGCGACGCGCTTAGGATTTCTTTATACTCAAATTTCGCTAGTAGCGCGATGAGATTATCATAAGTCGTAACCGCCACAAAGGCGTGAATTACGATTAAATGCACCACCAAAGGGCGCGAGCGTATGTAAGCAAAGCCCTCTTTTAGCATTTTTATCGCGCCTTGCGTGCTACTTCCTGCAATATCTTTAAAATTTAGGCGAATTAGGATAAAAAACGAAAAAACATACAAACAAAAATCCAAAATAAACGCCGCTCTAACCCCAAAATAGTGTATAAACACCCCAGCTAGCGCCATACCAAGAGTATAAGTAATCGTCCAACTAATGCTAGTTAGCTCGTTTGCTAGCTTCAAATACGGCTTTGGTAGAAATTTCGGCAGGGTCGAAGACTCAGTTTGATAAAAGAGTGTCCCAGCCACGCTTCGCACCACGACAATGCCCAAAAGTAGCCACAAATACGCCAAATCATTGATAAAAATCAGCATGAAAATCGTTACAATCTCTATGGCGAACATGCTCACCATTAGGGGTTTTGGGCGAAATTTATCCACGATAATGCCATTAATCGGAGCTAAAAATATATTTGGTATAAACGACACCACGCCCACAGCGGTGATCGCCCACACAGGCGCGCCCAGCTCGATTAGTAGCGTAGCGATACCTACGATCGAAAACCACACGCCAAACATGCAGATAAATCCCGCGCTAAATAGCAAGCGATAGTTGCGAAAATTGCGAAGTAAAATATAATATCTAACCATTTTTGCCTTTCAAAAAACCTCGCATTTTAGCCAAATTTGGCTTAATTATGTGTTTTGGATTTGTTAAATAAAACTACCAAAAATCTTAAATTTAGTATTAAACATTAACTTGCTATAATCGTCAGATTTAAATTTTAGAAATTTTAGGAGAAAAAATGGAAGGTTTCGCAGCTACCGTTGTGGTGATTTGTGCGCTAATCGCGCTGGTTTTGAAGCTTGGTGTCAAAATCGTATCGCAATCTGAGATTATGATTATCGAACGACTTGGTAAATTTCACAAGGTTTTAGACGGCGGATTTCATGTAATTGTGCCGTTTTTTGACAGCGTGCGCGCTAAAATGAGCGTTCGCGAACAGCTAGTAGATATCACAAAACAGCAAGTCATCACCAAAGACAATGTCAATATCATGGTCGATGGAATCGTATTTTTGAAAATCGTAAATGGCAAAATGGCGCTTTATAATGTCGAGGATTATCGCAAAGCAATCTCAAATTTGGCTATGACTACACTTCGTTCAGCAATCGGCGAAATGAGCCTAGACCAGACCCTATCAAGCCGCGATCAGTTAAACTCAAAACTTCAAATCGCTCTTGGGGACGCAGCAGATAACTGGGGCGTAAAAATCATGCGTGTCGAAATTTCAGAAATTTCAGTCCCAAAAGGCATAGAGGACGCTATGAATATGCAAATGAAAGCCGAGCGTGAAAAACGGGCAATCGAGCTAAAAGCCGAAGCCGAAAAAGCCGCCCTAATTCGCACAGCCGAAGCGCAAAAACAAGAAAAAGTACTAGAAGCTGAGGCAATCGAGCGTATGGCAGACGCGAAAAAATACGAGCAAATCGCCCTAGCTGTGGGTCAAAAACACGCTATGGATAATATCAATATGGCTATGGCTGCGTCGAAATTCGCCGCTGAATACCTGCTCGCGCAAAGTCGCGTAAATGCCTTCAACGAGCTAGCAAAAAGCGCAAGCAAGGACAAGGTCATCATACCGTATGAAACTAGCGAAATCATCGGCTCGCTCTCTGTGCTAAGCGAATTTTTAGGCAAGGCTGGGGATAAAAATTTAATCACGGAAAACAATCAATGAGCCCACTTATTTTTATCATAATTGGCGTTATTTTGGTGATTATCGAGCTTTTGGTGCTTGATTTCACCTTTGTGTTTTTTGGCGCAGGATTTTTGATCGTGGGGCTATTTAGCTTCGCGCTTCCGCTATCATGGGAGGTGCAAATCCTAGCCTCTTTCGTGCTATCTTTCGCGCTTTTGCTCGCCCTAAAAAAGCCACTAAAATCCAAATTTTTCAAGCCAACCGAAGAGATTAAAGACAATTTCTTAGACGAGAGTGGCGAGGGCTATGTCAAAGAGGGTATGGTCTATTTCAAGGGCACGCTATGGCAAAGCGATGAGGTAAAAAGCATGGCAGAAGGCACGAAAGTGCGCGTGCGTGGCGTCAAAGACGGACAAATCATACTAGAAAAATAAATCAAAAAAAAGGTTAAATTTGAGTAGAATTACTAAATCACAGGCATTAAATTTGATAAAAAACGCCCCTCTTCACGAGCTTGGGGCTATGGCGTATGAAAAAAAATTAGCTCTTCACCCTGATAAAATCACGACTTTTGTAGTCGATCGCAACATTAATTACACAAATATCTGCTTTGTGGATTGCAAATTTTGCGCGTTTTGTCGTAAAATCAACGAAAAAGACGCCTATATTTTGAGCTTTGATGAGATTGATGAAAAAATCGACGAACTAATCGCAATCGGCGGGACGCAAATTTTATTTCAAGGCGGCGTCCATCCGAAATTAAAAATCGATTGGTATGAAGATCTCGTCGCTCATATAGCGCAAAAATACCCGCAAATCACGATTCACGGCTTCTCTGCAATCGAGATTGATTATATCGCTAAAATTTCAAATTTAACGCACAAAGAAGTCTTATCTAGGCTTCAAGCAAAGGGACTTTATAGCATTCCCGGAGCCGGAGCTGAGATTTTAAGCGATAGAGTTAGAGATATAATCTCGCCTAAAAAAATCGGCGCAGACAGTTGGCTAAATGTGCATAAATCAGCCCACGAAATCGGTATGAAAACCACAGCCACGATGATGTTTGGCACGGTCGAAACTGACGAAGAAATCATCGAGCACTGGGAAAAACTGCGAAATTTGCAAGACAAAACAGGCGGATTTAGAGCTTTTATCTCGTGGAGTTTTCAGTCTGCAAACACAAAACTCATCGCCGAACACCCAGAAATCAAAAAAACAAGCTCAAATCGCTATTTAAGGCTATTAGCTGTGGCAAGGCTGTTTTTGGATAATTTTAAAAATATCCAAAGCTCGTGGGTTACGCAAGGCAGTTACATAGGGCAACTCGCACTAAAATTTGGCGCAAATGATTTGGGTTCGACCATGATGGAAGAAAATGTCGTAAAAGCAGCAGGTGTGTCCTTTCGCATGAGCCAAAACGAGATGATAGAACTCATCAAAGACATAGGCGAAATCCCAGCCAAACGCAACACAAACTATGATATTTTGGAGATTTATAAATGATAAAAAGCGAAATTTTAGCAAAAAACACCAAAGTAGATTTTCTTACTCAAATCGAAAATTCCCTGCCGGTGGCGAGTTTCAAGCTCGTTTTCAAAGCCAGTGGCGCAGTGAGCGAAAAGATAAATGGCCTAGCCAAACTCACCGCAAAAATGCTAAATGAGGGCACAAAGAGCCTAGGGGTAAATAAATTTTACGAAAAACTCGATATCTATGCGATAAATTTCGATATCGACGCAGGGTTTGAGACCTTCGTAATCGAGGTAAATTCGCTCAAAGAACACTTCGAATTTGCCCTAGAAATGCTAGATATTTTGCTAAAAGAGCCAAATTTCACAGATGAAATTTTAGATAAAATCAAAACCCAAATTTTAGGCGAAATCGATATTTTAAAGAGCGAATTTGACTATATCGCAAACCAAGGCTTGCAAAACTGCCTTTATTCGGGCACTAAACTAGCCTCCCCACTAATCGGCGACGAGGCTAGTATCGCGCAAATCAGCCTTGAAAATGTCAAGGAATTTTTCGCCTCGCTTGATCTTGCAAACGCCTATGTCCTCGTAGTGGGCGACGCGCAGGGCGCAAGCGATGAGGCTAGGCTTGTGCGCAAAAATATAACCAAAATTTTAGAGAATTTCGCCGCCACAAGCGCGCGCGAACTACCCGTTTTTGCGACAAATTCTACACCCAAATCCCAAATTATCGCCCAAAAAAGCGAGCAAGCCTATATCTATTTTGGCGCGCCATTTTACGCCGAAATCGCAGAAAAATATATCGCAAATGTGGCGCTTTTTATCCTTGGTTCGAGCGGATTTGGCTCACGCCTCATGGAAAACATCCGCGTCAAACACGGACTTGCATACTCCGTGTATGCCAGAGCGAATTTCGACCTGTCTAAGCGCGATTTTTGGGGATTTTTGCAGACCAAAAACGAAAATTTAGCCAAAGCCTACGAGCTAATCAAATCCGAAATCGCAAATTTCGTCCAAAATGGCGTTACGCAAAGCGAGCTAGAAAGTGCGAAAAAATTTATCCTAGGAAGCGCGGTTTTGCAAAAAGAAACTATGTTTAAGCGCGCAAATATCAGTGCCAACGAATACTATCAAGGCTTCGAATTTGGCGAGTTTGAGCGAAATTTAGAGCGCACGAAAAACCTAGATTTGCGCACGCTAAATGAATTTATCGCCTCGCACGCTGAAATTTTAAATTTAAGCTTTTGCGTGGTTTGCTCAGAAGTCGCAAAGTCAAATTTTAAATTATGAAATTTAGCCCCAAAGATAGCGCAACGCTCGCTAAAATCGGCGTTTTTTCACTGCTTGATTTAGCCTTGGCACTTCCAAAAAGCTATGATGATTTAAGCGTCAAAGATGAGCCAAATACCGGCGAAAACACGGTTTTGATCGAGTGCAATTCCGCAAGCCGTCGCGCCAATGGCATGCTCATCATCAGCGCATTTTGCCTAAGCTGGGAGTGCGAGATCAAAATCGTCATCTTCAACGCCAAAAGCTGGCACCACAGCGTCTTTAAAATCGGCAAGCAGATGTTTATCCACGGCAAAAGCGACAACGCTTACGGCGCGTGGCAGTTCGTAAATCCCAAAATCGTCACCAAAGTAGGCGAAATTATCCCCAAATACAAAAACGCCCTCACGGACGCCGCGACGCAAAAGCTTATTTCAAACTACATTTCCAAGCAGGCATTACTTGATGAGGGGCTTAGCGAAAATGAGGCTGAATTTTTAATGCAAATTCACCAAAACGACCAAAACAGCGTGCGTTTGGTGCAAAATTTAGAAGAAAACGAAAACGGGCTTGAAATTTTAAAATTCGTTGAAATTTATAATTATTTAAGAAAATTAAAAGCCAAAAAAATGGATTTTAAGGCGCAAATTTACCCTTTAAACGACATTTCCTCGTGGCTTAGCACCCTGCCTTTCGCTCCCACAAACGACCAAATAAAGGCACTTGATGATATCAAAGCCGACCTATCTAGCCCGCTTGCAAGGCGCAGAGTGGTAATGGGCGATGTAGGTTCGGGCAAGACGCTAATAATCCTTGGCGCAGCCTTGCTGAACTATCCACGCACCAGCTATTTAATGGTGCCAACCTCGATTTTAGCCGATCAAATTTACGCAGAAGCGGTGCGGCTTTTGCCAGAGTTTATGAATATTTTGGAGGTCAAAGGTGGCGAGAAATCGCTAAATTTAGAGGGCGCGCACCTAGTCATCGGCACGCACGCCCTGCTCTATCATGATTTGACGCCCTCAAATCTCATCATGGTCGATGAACAGCACCGCTTCGGCTCAAATCAGCGCGAAAAAATCAACGCCCTCACCCAGTGTGGCGAGTATCGCGCGCACTTCGTGCAATTTAGCGCCACGCCAATCCCGCGCACACTCTCGCTAATCCAATCCGAGCTTGTGAATTTTAGCTTTTTAAAGCAAATGCCTTACGAAAAACATATCCACACGCTAATCTTGCAAAACGCTGGATTTGAGGGCTTTATGAGCCATTTAAAGCGCGAAATCGACAAAGGAAATCAAGCAATCATCGTCTATCCGCTCGTCGAACAATCCGAAAAGCTGATTTACCAAAGCGTCGAGGAAGCCGCGCCGTTTTGGCAGGCGAAATTTTCTGGCGTATATGTTACGCACGGGCGCGACAAGGAAAAAGAGGAAATTTTGCTGAAATTCCGCGACAATGGCTCACTGCTAATCACCACAACCGTCGTAGAAGTGGGCATTTCTCTACCAAGACTTAGCATAATCTTAATCGTCGGAGCCGAGCGCATGGGGCTAGCCTCGCTTCACCAATTGCGCGGTCGCGTGGGGCGAAACGGCGGCGAGGGTTGGTGCTATCTCTACACGAAATTAAAGCAAGCGCCAGAAAGACTAAAAGAATTCGCGCAAACACTAGATGGATTTAAGGTCGCAGGAATTGATCTCAAAAACCGCCAAGGCGGAGATTTGCTCGATGGCTCGGTTCAGCACGGAGCGACATTTTCGTGGTATGATTATGAAGAGGATATAACCGAACGAGCCAAAAGCAGAGCGCAAAATTTCGCCGATACGCAAACAAGTAGCGAGATTAAATTTTAAAATCGGCAAATTTGCCCGATATTGTCATTGTGAGCCAGTGGAGTAAGATTTGTCATTGCGAGCGAAGCGAAGCAATCTAGGGAAATTCAGATAAATTTTGATAAATTGAAATTTTCTCTAAAATTTACTGGATTGCTTCGAAAACTTCGTTTTCTCGCAATGACACGAAATTTGCGTTTGGATTATTTATACTCGTAGATTGCCACGAAACGGCTTACGCCGTTTCTCGCAATGACAATAGAAGGGATAAAATTTTAAATTTTGAAATTCTCTTTAAATTTTACTGAATTGCCTCAAAAACTTAGTTTTATAACAATGGCAGATTAGACAAATAAAATTTTCAGCCATAAAAAAAGGCGCCTTAAAAAAGGCGCCCAAGTATAGTATCAAAAAGCACTAATTATAGTAATGCTTCATAAATATCATCTAGAACGAACATTTTCTCTTCTAGCTCACCACGATAGAATAGCTCGAAAGTTTGCTCATACATATCAGCAAAGAAGCCTTCTTGTGATAGAGATAGGATTTTGCTATCTACGATTTCCATTAGATCGCGGTTGCCTTTTTGAGTGCCTACGCAGTTGAAAGCGATAGCTCCTATGCGTTTGATAGCAAGCTCAAATCTATCATCAACAAAAGGAATAGTAGCGATTGCTGTGATTTTTCTAGCATAGCCGTCAGCTTCGCCAGCTCTTAGCTTATCCAAGCACTCTTTTGATGTAGAGCAAGGGACTTGTTGGATTTGTGGTTCTTTATTAAGAGCAGTTTCAGCTGATGTGCCTGGGACAACTAGAACTCTTCTACCTCTTAAATCGCTTAGTCTTTGGACACCTAAATCTTTTTTAGTAACAACAGCATCCATTGTTGAAAGATAAGGCATAGAAAAGTCCATTGATTTCTCGCGCTCAGGTGTTCTTGAATAATTATGGATTAGCAAATCAACTCTGTTTTGAGTTACAGCGTCCATACGCTCAGCATCTTTAACAGCGACAAATTCTACCTTACCGCCGTCTCCTAAAATGGCTTTTGCTAGTTCTTTTGCCAACTCAATTTCAAAACCTTGAAATTTGCCACTTTTTGAAATAGAACTCATTGGAGCATCGTGCTCACCTACACCAATTCTTAGCGTATTGCTCGCTTTGATTTGTTCTAGTGTGTTAGCACCAGAAAAAGTCACTGCGCCTGCTAATGCCAAAAGACCTAAAAACTTTTTCATTTTAACTCCTTAAAAATAAAACCGAAAAATACCTAAAAAAAGTAAATAAAAAGACAATACGCGCCCATTTACCAAAATTTTAGATAAATTTGGAAACTTTAACCTAAAATTTTCAAGTGATTTTAATCTAATAAAACTTAAATTTTAAGAAAAAAAATCAAAATTTGCATTTTTCAAAAAAAAATTAAATTACACATTAAACCTAAAATGCATTACATCGCCATCATTTACTACATAATCCTTGCCTTCTAGGCGCATTTTTCCTGCCTCTTTTGCCCTACTTTCACCTCCATGCGCCACGAAATCATCGTAGCTAATCACCTCTGCACGGATAAAGCCACGCTCGAAATCATTATGTATCACGCTAGCTGCCTTTGGCGCTTTCCAGCCTTTGGTTATCGTCCATGCGCGCACTTCCATAACCCCAGCGGTAAAATAGCTTATCAAATTTAGCTTCGCAAAAGATCTTCTGATGATATTATCTAGTCCGCTTTCTTCTGCGCCTAGGCTTTGAAGCATTTCGTGCGCCTCATCATCACCTAGACCGATTAACTCCTCTTCAATTTTAGCGCAAAGCTTGATAACTTCGGCATTTCGCGCATTTGCATACTCTTTTACAGCTTTTACATACTCATTATCCTGCGCTATGCCGTCCTCATCGACATTTGCGCCATAAATCACCTCTTTTGCAGAAAGCAGGCGCAACTCTTTGTTTAGGCTCGCAAAGACTTCGCTGTCTTTGTCTGCAAAATTTGAAGCAGGTTTGCCTAAATTTAAATGCTCTAAAAGCTCATTTGCGAGTGCCAAGGCCTCTTTGGCGCCTTTGGCGTTTGCTTTGGCCTCTTTGTTTAGCCGCTCGATTTTTCTGCCTAGCTGCTCGATATCAGCTAAAACAAGCTCGGTTTCGATGATTTCGATATCGCGGATCGGATCGATACTGCCCTCTACATGCGTGATATTGCCGTCTTCGAAGCAACGCACGATATGCAAAATAATCTCAGCTTCACGGATATTTGAGAGAAATTTATTTCCCAAACCCTCGCCCTTGCTAGCACCCTTTACAAGTCCAGCGATATCGACAAATTCGATTGTCGAGTGCATGATACGCTCTGGATTTACGATTTTGGCTAGCTCATCAAGCCTAGTATCAGGCACTGGCACGATAGCCTTGTTTGGCTCGATTGTGCAAAACGGATAGTTTTGCGCTTGGGCATTTTGCGCCTTTGTTAGTGCATTAAAGGTGGTAGATTTGCCCACATTTGGCAAACCTACGATTCCAACAGAAAGCCCCATTAGCCCCTCTTTTCTAGCTCTTTTTGCAGAGCCATTAGGTAGTATAGATTTGCTCTAACTGCCGCACCTGTCGCGCCGAATTGGTTATATCCCCACGCTTTTTCGACATAGGCTGGGCCTGCGATATCGAGGTGGAGCCATTTGTCTTTAAATTCAGGTTTGATAAATTTATCAAGGAAAAGTCCCGCCGTGGTCGTGCCACCGTATCTGCTAGACGCTGTATTTGAGACATCTGCGATATTTGATTTGATAAGTTCTCGCAAATAATCATTAAATTCTAAAATCGTAAAAAGCTCGCCACTAGCTTTGGTTAAATTTTTAAATTTTAGCTTTAACTCTTCGTTATTTCCTAGAATTCCGCTTGTGTATTCGCCAAGTCCCACTACGCAAGCGCCTGTAAGTGTCGCCATATCGATTAGCAAATCAGGGTTTAAATCCTGAGCGTAGCTTAGACAATCAGCCAGCACTAGTCTGCCCTCTGCGTCTGTGTTTCGCACCTCGATACTCACGCCTGAGCGAGAGATTAGCACATCGTCTGGTTTGTAGGCGTTGCCACCTATCATATTTTCTGTCGCACCGATAATAGCGTGTATTTCAAAAGGCAAATCAAGCTCGGCAGCGCCTTTGATAATCGCCATAGCTGCAAGCGCGCCACTTTTGTCGGCTTTCATTGTCAGCATATAATCGCTCGGTTTTAGGCTAAGTCCGCCACTATCATAGGTCAAACCCTTGCCCACGAAAACGACCTTTTGAAGGCATTTTTCAGGTTTGTAGGTAAGGTGGATTAGGCGTGGGCGATGAGCTGAGGCGCGATTGACAGCCAAAAACGCGTTCATTTTCTCTTCTTCTAAAAATCTCTCATCATACACAGCTACGCTAACATCATCGTAGTTTGAAGCTAAAATTTCAGCCTCATCTGCCATTTTATGCGGAGTGTAAATTTCAGGGATTTCATTGACGCCGTTTTTGGCGAAATTCGCCGCGTCCGCCATAATAACACCAAATTTCACGCCACGACTAGCTTTATCGGCTTCTAGCGTAGAGCCTGTGTATGTGTCGCTAGCGATAAAAATTTCATTTAGAGTGTAGGATTTTTTTTCGCTTTTGTATTTGTTAAACTCATACGCGCCCAGCACTGCGCCCTCAGCCATAGCCATTGCGCTTTTTTTCGTGCAACCGCAATCATAAAATGCGATTTTAAAATTTGAAATTTTAAGATTTTTTAGCGTATTGTATGCCTGCGCTACGCCCACTCTCACGCGGTCGTATTCTAGGGCTTTTATGCCTACATATAGCCTTTTTTGCTCGCTTAAAAGCAAATTTCCCTCGCCTTTGTAATCAAAAAAATCAAATTTATCGCCGTCTTTGACAAAGCGGTGAGCTGTGTCGCCACCGACGATAAAAATCACCTCAAAATCCGCATTTATCGCGTCAAAATTTTGATTCAATAATGTTACTTTCATCTCTATCCTTTCTTAAATTTATAAAATGATTTTCTAATCTTGCAAAAATTTTATAAAACCCAAAGACAATTCCGGCAATCAGCGGTATCGCAAAATACCAGTATTGCTCGATCAAATTTATCGCTTGCCAAATTTGCTTGCCGAAATACCACGCAGGTATCATCGTCATGCTAGCCCATGCAATCGCACTCAAAAAATTGATAAATGCAAATTTTTTGGCACTATAACGGGTAATGCCAATACTCATCGGAATTATCATACGCAAACCATACATATATCGCTGGATAAATATCAAAATCCAGCCCCAACGCTGTAAAAGCAGGTGCGCGATAGCAAATTTACGGCGTTGGGTGGCGAGCTTTTTGCTAATGTAGTTTTTATTATACCTGCCGATATAAAAATAAAATTGATCGCCCGCAAACGCCCCACACGCCGCGACAAAAATGCCAAGCGGTAAATTTATATGCCCCTCGTGTGCCAAAATCCCGCCCAAAACTAGCGCGATTTCGCCCTCTAATGCGCACCACGCAAAAAGCACGATATAAGCGTATTGATGATACTGGGTTAGAATTTCTTTGAGCGTTTCTTCCAAACTAAGCCTCTAAAACACAATAAACTTTCGTTCTTGCTTCAAATTCGCCCAGATCGTTTAATGCGCGCAAATTTAGCAAAAAGCATGCTTCCACGCAATCAGCGTTTGTTTGTGCAATCAAATCAAGCGCGGCTTTGGCAGTGCCACCAGTAGCGATTAAATCGTCGATTAAAAGCACTCTGGCTTTGCGGTTTTGCGCGTTTGCGACTGCGTCAAAGGCATCGACATGCATTTCAACTTGATCGAAGCCGTATTCGAGAGAGTATTTTTGCGAAATGGTGATATATGGAAGTTTTTTTGGTTTGCGAATCGGCACGAAAGCTAAATTTAGCCTAGCCGCAAGTGCCGCACCAAAGATAAATCCCCTGCTTTCAATCCCTACGATATAATCAAGCTCGTAATCCTTGTAGCGATCTACGAGATGATCTAACAAAAAGCTAAATGCCTTTTTATCGCCCAAAAGTGTCGTTACATCGTAAAACAAAATCCCAGGTTTAGGGAAATCCTCGATAGTCCTTAATGATTTAAAAAGATAAGCTTTATCATCATTGCTTAAAGTTTTCATCCTCTATCCTTTAATAATTTTGCATTTTGCAATCTTAAATTTAACTTTTCTGCTTCGTCGCTTTGCAAGGCCTGTATGCTAAGCTCCAACGCAGATTTTAGCTTTTCTTGATTTTCTTTTAGTTTTGAAATTTCGTCTTCGCATTTTGCCAATTTATCGTAAATTTTCATATTTTTACGGATCGAAAGCACCAACAATACAGCCAAAACAAAGCTTAAAATTTCAAAAACCACTATCATATCTCGCCCTATTTTGCGCTCATATCGCAGGCAATCACGCCTAGCTTATTCACGCGTCTTTCGTGTCTGCCGCCACTAAAATTTGTGCTAAAAAATGTCTTTATCATATCCTCAATCTCGGCGATTCCTAACACTCTTGCGCCAAATGCAAGCACATTTGCGTTATTATGCTCCCTGCAAAGCCTAGCAGTTAAGCTATCGTGGCAAAGCGCGCAACGAATATGTGCGTGGCGGTTTGCCGCAATCGAAATCCCAATGCCTGTGCCACAAATTAAAATTCCATAAATTCCAAATTTTGTGCTATCTTCGCCGTTTTGCTCGCCGTTTGCGCTAGCTAAATTTTTGCTTTCAACCAAAATTTTATCAGCCAAAATTTTCGCGAAATCAGGATAATCCACGCTGATATTTTCGTCATTTGTGCCCAAATCTTCGAACTCATAGCCCAAATTTGCGATTATTTTTTTGACTTCTTCCTTCACAGCCGGTGAAGCGTGATCGCCCGCAATAAAAACCTTTTTTACCTGCATATTTTCCCTTTATTTTTGCTCATAAATCAAGCTCTCATCGCTTTGAAGCGTGTCGATGAAGCGCCCTATTCTCTCCCAGCGGATTTTTTTATCCGGGTCGATACTAAAATAAGTAAACCACGGCTTGCCTACGATCAAACGATACGGCACGGTGCCCCAATACCTGCTATCACCTGAGTTGTTGCGGTTATCGCCAATCATAAAAAATTCATCTTGCGGAACTTTGATATAAAATGCGTTAAATTTCACACTGCCGTATTCATAGACCTTCTCGCTCTCAGCCACCATTATAGGGCGCATTGCTAGGCTTTTGCGCTCCAAATTTCCAAGCATGCTTGCCCGCATGGCGTTTCTAAAATGCGGATTGTAGTTTATGCCTTTGAATTTATACGGCTCTTTTACATATTTTTGTCCGTTTAAGATGACAATATCGCTTTTATCGTAGTTTTGCTCTATAAATTCATCGCCCTCGTTTGGTCTGAGGTAGAAATTATCTAAATCAAAAATCACTTCATCTCCACCAACGGCGAAATTTCGCTTGACATAGTGAATTTTCTCATCTTTTGGATAGCGAAATACCACGATATCCCCACGAGCTGGGCGTTTGCCTTGGATTAAATGTCCGTCTGCGTCGCTATCAGGGGCTACTGGAACCTCGATAAATGGGATATGGGGTGTTGGTATTCCGTAGCTAAATTTTTTCACAAACAAAAAATCGCCCTCCAAAAGCGTAACTCTCATCGATCCGCTTGGAATCACAAAAGCTTGCGCCACAAAAAGTATGATAAAAAGCACAATGCAAATCGTGCCAACCCAGCTAGATGAAAAGCGATAAAGCGAACCTAAAAATTTCATTTATTTGCTTCTTTTTAGGCGGTTGCGCGCCGATGTGATTGTGTTTTGAAGTAGCATTGCGATTGTCATAGGACCCACGCCACCAGGAACTGGCGTGATAAACGAGCATTTAGGCGCGACTGCGTCGAAATCCACATCGCCAGTTAGTTTGCCGTTTTCTAGGCGGTTTATGCCTACATCAATGACCACTGCGCCATCTTTTACCATATCAGGGGTTACGAAATTTGGCTTTCCAATCGCTGCGACTAAGATATCAGCCTGCGAGCAAATTTCGGCTAAATTTTTGGTGCGAGAGTGTGTGATAGTAACGGTAGAATTCGCGTTTAAAAGCAAATTTGCCATAGGTTTGCCGACTATATTGCTTCTGCCAATTACCACAGCGTTTGCGCCGTTTGTTTCTATGCCGTATTCAGCCAAAAGTCGCATAATGCCAAGTGGCGTGCATGGCACAAAAGCCTCCAATCCGCTAACTAGCCTGCCGACATTTACAGCGTGAAATCCATCAACATCTTTGCTAGGATCGATTTTTTCTAAAATTTTATTTGTATCAATGTGTTTTGGAAGTGGAAGTTGGACAAGTATGCCATCGACATTTTCATCAGCATTAAGCTCATCAATTAGCTCTAATAGCGCAGTTTCGGTAGTTTGCGCGCTTAAATGATATGGGTAAGAATTTATCCCGCACGCTACGCACGCCTTTTCTTTGCTAGCCACATAAGTAGCACTAGCCTTGTCCTCGCCCACTAAAATCACCGCAAGCCCCGGAGTGACACCTTTCGCACTAAGCTCTTCGGCTGCGATTTTTACCTCTTCTTTGACCTTTGCGCTTATCGCTTTTCCGTCGATTAAAGTCATAAAAAACCTTTAAATAAAAATTTAAGCTTCAATTCTACCTTAAATTTAATAAAAATCAGATTTATTTTTAGGCTAAATTTGGGAATTTTAAGTGGAAATGGTAGTTAAAAACTACCATTGAAATTTATCTTTTTATATTTTTGTTTGCTTCTTGGGCTTTGATTACGGCGTCCATGCAGCCTGTGGTGCAACCAGCGCTATTTTGGTTGAAATTTGGCTCGATTTTTTTCTGCTCGATTGGCGCGCTCTCGCTCACGCCCGGCTCTTTTGTGCCAGCACAACCGATAAAAAACCCAACCACTAGGGCGCATAAAATTAACTTTTTCATAAATTCTCCTCTATTAAATTTAAATTATTCATTACGCAAAGTTTGCAAAACATCGACTTCGGTGGCCTTTTTGGCTGGATACCACGATGAGAGCGCTACTATTATCACAGCCCCTACCACGGTAGAAATCAAATCGCTTAGTGATAGCTCCATAGGCAGTTTGCTGCTTCCATAAACATCGGCTGGCAGGTCGATGATATCGAAATTTCCAAGCAACCAAACTCCAAAAAGCCCCAAAATAAGGCCAAAGATTATTCCGCTTCCGCCAATCGTCGCCCCAAGCGAGAAAAATGTCTTTTTCACCTCTTTTTTGCTCGCCCCAAGGCTAAGCAAAAGCGCGATTTCTTGGCGACGATTCATCACGGTCATCAAAAGCGAACTAACGATATTTAAGCTAGCCACTAAGATTATTAGCAAAAGCACCAAAAAAAGCGCCCGTTTTTCAAGCGCAAGGGCTGAGAAAAAGTTGCCGTTTTGTTGCCACCAGCCAACAGCGCGCGCGCTCGGCGGGAGGTTTTCTTTAATGATTTCTAAATCCTTAAATGGATCGTCCGAGAAAACATGCACCCCATCATATCGCCCCTCGTCATAGCCCAAAATTTTCGCTAAATCGCCCACGCTCGCGTAAGAATACGCCTTATCATAAGCAATCAAACCAGAATCAAAGCTAGCGCGCACTTCAAATCGCTTCATTTTTGGAATCAGCGCAAATCCGCCTGGGTCGTTTTTGGTAAAAATCATTGTGATTTTATCGCCCATATCCAGCATAAATTCGTCCTTTATGCCCTTGCCGACCATAATGCCAAATTCGCTCAAATTCGCGTCTTTCGCCCCCTGTGCGACAACTGAGTTTATTTGAATTTCATCAGCCAAATTTACGCCAAAGATTATCCCACCCTCTAATCTATCGCCGTTTTTGGCGATGACTTGCGAGCTGATATATGGGCTAAATTTTAAATTTGGGAAATCACCCTTTAAAATTTCGACATCATCGTTTGTGATACCGCCACGAAATTGGCTGTGTATCGTGATAGGATAGTTCATCGTAAAGAGTTTGCGTTGAAATTCTTTATCGAAACCGTTCATTATCGCCATTGCGATGATTAGCACCATTAGTCCAATACTCACGCCCAAAAACGCCAAAATCGCAGAAAGCGTGATAAATGGCTGGGATTTGTCGAAACGCAAATATTTAAAAAGTAGATATTTTATCAAAGTCTGCCCTGTGAATTTTGAAATTAGGCGTTTGCAAGTTACCTTGCAAAACCGCCTTTTTTAGGGCCACCTTTTCCGTGGCAGTCTTTGTATTTTTTACCGCTTCCGCATGGACATGGGTCGTTTCGTTTAGGTTTTTTCGCGCCTAGCGAAAATTCGCTATTTTCTGTGCTTTGGCTAGAATTTTCACTTGAATTTACGCTTTGGCTTGAATTTGAAATTTCATCTTCATTTGTGTTAGCTTCGTTTATTTCGTCCTGCGCTTCGCTACGCATTTGCTCTTGCATAGCCTCTCTTTCGGCGTCAATTTCTTCTTGGGTTTTGAAGCGAATTAGTTGCAAGGTGCGGATACTATCGCTTTTTAGGCGCAAAACAAGCTCCATAAAGAGATTGTAGCTTTCTTTTTTATACTCGGTTAGCGGGTCTTTGTGATTGTATCCCCTTAGTCCAATGCCCGTTTTTAGGATATCCATTTGGTATAAATGCTCTCTCCAATCGCGATCTACGATTTGCAAATAAAGCATTTTTTCGATCTCTTTGCGCTGAGCCTGATCGATTTGGCTCATTTTTTCCTCGTAAGAGTCTCGAAGTTGCTCTACAATCACGCTTTTTAGCTCGCCATAATCATTAGCGTTTTTCAAATTCGCCTCATTTAGCATCTCGCCAGTATCGTTTAAAATGCGGTTTATTATCGCCTCATAATCGAATTTTTCCTTCTCATCTCCGTCGAAAATCTCCAAATCATCTAGCACACTTGCGATATACTCTTCGCGGTTTTGCAAAATTTTGTCTTTTAGGTCAAATTCTTTATCCAAAAGCTCGTTTCGGTATTTATAAATCGTTTTTCTCTGCTCGTTTGCGACATCGTCGTATTCTAGGATATGTTTTCTAGCCTCGAAATGCAGGCTCTCGACCTTTTTTTGCGCATTTTCTACGGCACGAGAGACCATTTTAGACTCGATATGTTCGCCGTCTTGCAAACCCAAACGCTCCATAATATTTTTAATCTTATCGCTACCAAAAATTCGAAGCAAATTATCCTCTAAACTCAGATAAAATCTACTCTCGCCCGGATCGCCCTGGCGGCCTGAGCGACCGCGGAGCTGGTTGTCGATACGGCGGCTTTCGTGGCGTTCTGTGCCTAGGATATAAAGCCCGCCAAGCTCCCTGACTTCATCATTTATGCGGATATCTACACCACGACCCGCCATATTTGTAGCGATTGTTACAGCGCCCTTTGCACCGGCTTCGGCGATGATTTGTGCCTCTTTTTCGTGGTTTTTGGCATTTAGCACAGAGTGAGCGATTTTTTCTTTAACCAAAAGCTCGTGCAATAACTCTGATTTTTCGATCGACGCGGTGCCCACTAAGACTGGCTGACCTTTTTTGTTTAGCCTTTTTACTTCCTCGATTACGGCGTTAAATTTCTCACGCTCTGTTTTGTAAATTAAATCGTTTTGATCTAGTCTTTGCACTGGGATATTTGTAGGGATTGAAACGACCTCTAATTTATAAATTTGAGAAAACTCAGTCGCCTCAGTTTGGGCTGTGCCGGTCATGCCTGCTAGTTTTTCATACATTCTAAAATAGTTTTGAAATGTAATATCGGCTAGGGTTTGGCTCTCTTCTTGGATTTGCACGCCCTCTTTGGCTTCTAGGGCTTGGTGCAAGCCCTCGCTAAAACGACGCCCCTCGCTTAGTCTGCCTGTAAATTCATCTACGATGACGATCTGCCCATCGCGCACGACATAATTGACATCTTTTTTAAATATATAATTTGCTTTTAATGCTTGGTCTAAATAGTGGCTTAAAACGGCGTTTTCAAGCTTATATAGGTTATCTACGCCAAAGAGTTTTTCAGCCTTTGCGATACCTGCTTCGGTAATTAGCACGCTTTTGTTTTTTTCATCTAGAATAAAATCGCCAGTTGGCTTTTCTTTTGGATCATCTGGCGCCTGACCTTGCACCATTTGTTTGGCTACTTCGTTTGCTTTGACATAGCCATCAAGTGTGCGGTTTGTAGGGCCTGAGATGATTAGTGGAGTTCTAGCCTCGTCGATTAAGATACTATCGACTTCATCGACGATTACGAAATGATGACCTCTTTGCACTTTGTCTTCGCTGCTAAATTTCATATTATCACGCAAATAATCAAAGCCAAATTCGTTGTTTGTGCCGTAAGTTATGTCGCAAGCGTAAGCCTCTTTGCGCTTAGTATCGTTATACTCGCCACCGACTACTACGCCAACGCTAAGTCCTAAGAAATTATACAAAACGCCCATTTGCTCGGCGTCGCGTTTGGCTAGGTAGTCATTGACCGTAACGACATGCACGCCCTTGCCACTCATAGCATTTAAAACCACAGGAAGAGTTGCAACCAGCGTCTTTCCCTCGCCTGTTTTCATCTCAGCTATCGCGCCGTCGTTTAAAACCATACCGCCGATTAGCTGGACATCGAAATGGCGCATATTTAGCACCCTTTTTGAGGCCTCTCTGACGATAGCAAAAACATCATACAAAATTTTATCAGTTGTCGTTTCGCCCTTTTGGATTTGCTCTTTAAGTGCGTTAAATTCAGCCTTTAACGCCTCGTCATCGAGTGCTTCGTATTTTTTTTCTAGCGCGTTTATCTCTTTTGCGCGTTTTGCGTATTGTTTGACCACACGATTGTTTTTCGTGCCAAAAATCCCTCTAACTACTCTTTTAAACATTTCAAACCTTCATTTTAAAATTTTAACCGAACATATTACCATATTTTTAGTTTTTATTTAATTAAACTTAATAAAAACAGCTATAATAACGCAAAATTTTAAATTTAAAGAGGTTTGAGATATGAAAAAATCTGTTTTTGCATTGGCGTTTTGTGCTACCTTTTCGCTCGCAAATCCGCTCGAATTCGACACTCTAAGCGCAAATTTCACCCAAAGCGTCCAAAGCGAAGACGCCAAAATCAACTACACAGGCGATTTTAGCGCGACCAAAGAGCATGCCGTGTGGCACTACACAAGCCCTACGAAAAAAAATATATTTTTTAGCTTCACAAAGGTTACGGTCATAGAGCCTGATTTGGAGCAAGCTATCATCACAAATATCAAAGAAACGCCGAATTTAGTAGCAATTTTATCTGGCGCGAAACAAAACAAATCAGGCGCTTATGAGGCCGAACTTGACGGCGTGAAATACTTCATCACTACCCAAAACGACGCCCCTAGCCAGATCTCATACACCGACAAACTCGATAACAAAGTCGTGATAAATCTGCAAAGCGTGCGCAAAAACGAGAAAATAGACGAGAAAATTTTCGCGCCAAATATCCCTAATCACTACGACATAATCACGCAATAAAGGGCAGAAATGAGAATTTTATTCGTTTGTCATGGAAATATTTGTCGCTCGCCAATGGCGCAGGCCGTCATGGAAAATTTAGTAAAAATTCGCGGTTTGCAGGATAAAATTCATTGCGATTCCAAAGCCACTCACACCGATGAAATCGGCTCTGCGCCCTACTACGAAACCAAGCGAGTATTACGCGAAAAGGCCGTGCCTCTCATGGCTCATGTTGCCACGCAAATCACAAAAGCTGATCTTGAAAAATTTGATTTGATTTTATGTATGGACGAAGAAAATATGCGCTCATTAGCCCGAATTTTTGGGCTAAATTCGCCAAAAGTAAAATTCTTGCTCGAATTTGCGGTAGGCCAAAACGCGCCAAAATCGCAAAAAATCATCGCAGATCCATACTACACGCGCGATTTTGAGAGCTGTTATGACGATATCGCTAAATCGTGCGAAGCGCTAATGCAAAAAATAGAAAATTTAGAAAGCTTTTGATAAAATTGGCGCTTTAAATTTCAGCAAGGATAGAAATGTTTAGGTTTTTGATACTTCCGTATTTGGTGCTAGAAATGATAATCACATACCATTTTTTGCACGCAAACGGATTTGTGATTTTTGTCATCGAAGTCCTTGCCAGCACGATTTTGGGGCTATTTTTGATGACAAAACGCCCAATGGTAAATTTGGCAAATTTCGCCCGTATCACGCCAAAATATATTTTGAGTGAATTTGGCTTTGTCGCGGCTGGTTTTGCGCTATGCGTGCCACTCATACTCAGCGATATTTTGGGCGTTTGCTTGCTAGTAGCGGCGGTGATTTTATACCTGAAAAACCCCGCTTCCAAAAACGACACATTTTATCGAAACAGCAGCGATTATAGCGCACAAAACAGCGCCCATTACAGACCCAAAAACCACGCAAACGACGATATAATCGACGCTGAAATCATCGAAGAGAAAAAAGGAGAATAAATGCAAAATTTAATCATAGCCACCCGCGGAAGCGTGCTAGCTCTGTGGCAAAGCGAACACATAAAATCGCTAATCGAGCAAAAACACGGAGTTAAGGTCGAGCTAAAAAGCATGAAAACCAAGGGCGATAAAATTTTAGACACACCGCTTGCAAAAATCGGCGGCAAGGGGCTATTTACCAAAGAACTCGAAGAGTGTATGCTCCGAGGCGAAGCCCACCTAGCCGTGCATAGCCTAAAAGATGTGCCAGTTGTCTTTCCAGAGGGTCTAGTTTTGGCTGCAATCGGCGCTAGGGAAGACGAGAGAGACGCGATGATTAGCGAAAAATACGCTAAATTTAGCGACCTGCCAAATGGCGCTAAAATCGGCACCACAAGCCTTCGCCGCAAAATGCAACTTCTAAAAATGCGCCCTGATTTAGAGATTATTTCGCTTCGCGGAAATGTCCAAACACGCCTCAAAAAGCTAAAAGACGGCGAATTTGACGCGATAATTTTGGCAATGGCTGGGATAAATAGGCTAAATTTAAGAGCCGAAGTGGCGTATGTTTATACCTTCGAGCTCGATGAAATGGTGCCTGCAATGGGTCAAGGCGCACTAGGGATTGAGTGTGCCGACAAAAAAGAGTTGCTCGAAATTTTAAATTTCATAAACGACGAAAACAGCGTGCTTGCGACAAATTTAGAAAGGGCGTTTGTGGCGAGATTGGAGGGCGGTTGCCAAGTGCCAATCGGCGTAAATGCGCAAATCTCAGATGATAGCGTAATCGTGCGCGCGGTCGTGGGACTGCCTAATGGAAGCGAGTTTATCGAGGATAAACTCTGCCTTGCACGCGCAGGAATCGATGCGAAAATAGCGCAAAAAATCGGCGCAGATTTTGCCGATAAATTTATCGCCAAAGGGGCAAAAGAGCTTCTAGCCCGCGCCGAAACTATGGCGTAAATTTGCCTTTTATGCCTTGCGGTGGCGCAAATTCGCCATTGCAAGGCATAAATCTACAAAATTTTAAAATTTCAAATTCCACGAAACATTAAGCTTGAATTTTATTTTTGGACAATTTAAAAACAACTCGCAAGAGCGAGAACTTAACGCATAGTAGGGTTAAACATCCGTATCATACTCGCCACCAAAAATGGCTAAAAACAACGCAAAAACCAAAGAGCTGTATTTTTTATCGAAAGAAATAAGATGATAGAAATATCGGGGAAAGAGCCATAAATTCCGAAGAAATTTATCTAAAAATCAAAGGTAAAAACGCTAAATTTGCGCCAAAATTTAGCGCAAATTTTGATAATAATGTATAAATTTTGATTAATCGGCGCAGTGTTTTGGCAAAAATTCATAAATTTTAAAATTCTTTGCGGTGAATTTGCAAAAATACCGGCCTTAAATTTTTCACTCGTAGATTGCCACGAAACGGCTTACGCCGTTTCTCGCAATGACAATAAAAGGCGTAAAATTTTAAATTTATTTAACCTCTAAATTTATGATTATTTCGTTTTTGTTAAGCGAATTTTTGTGTAGTATAAAATACGCCGTGCCAAAAGCCAAAACGCTAATCACAAATGAAACTACCACGCCAAAATCACACACCACGCATAAAGCCACAAAGCAAATAGCACCAAGCACAAAGGCTTTAAACATAGTCCCGGCTGTGTTTTGCAAATACCAAGTAGCAACCAAAAGCGAAGCAATGATTATAAAAAACGCATACATGATAATCCTTTTTTATTTCTGAGATTTTATCAAAATTTGATAATAAAACAAACCAAAAGACCGAAACGCCAAATTCTAACGCAGGTGCGAGTGAGCCAAATATCGTAATCATAAATAGCGTGGATAATAGCGTAATGGAGGCTTGGGCGAACTCACGCGGTGGGACAAAAGTGATAAAAAATATAATTAAGGGTTAAAGGCACTCCATAAAAAGGCATTTGCATTTATAAATATCAAAATTTATAATATTATCTAATTCTAATGTGTCAAACACAAAAGTGGTGGCATAAGTGTTTTTTAAATCTACTAAATTCCCGCCTTTTTGGTATGCTTTTATAGTGATTATGGCATTAGCGTATAAATTCCCACTTATTTTAAGTGTATCAAACCCAAAATTTGGCGCATAATCGCGCTTAACAGCCTCATAAACCTCATGGAAGCTAATGCTGTCTTTGCCTATATATTCGCAGTTTTGTGGAGCGTTTAAAAATGGTTTTTTCTGCGTCATAGTATTAAAAACAAAAGGGGCTTTTTTCGCCTCTTTATACTCTGGGCTATGGATTAGACGAGTAGAACACCCCCAAAACAAAAGAGCTATTAAAATCAAAGTCAAATTTTTCATAAAATTCAAATTTCACCCTTTATCTTTTTAAGCCACTCATCTAGCGTTTTTTCGAAGCCAATTTGTTTGCTGTGGTAAAATTTCACTCTCGCGCTAGTATATTCTTGCGCCACCCAGCCGCCAAAATCGTGCGGATAGCGATATTGTGCGATTTCAGGCGCGGAGTTTATCAAGTAGCGAGGAGTTGGCAAAATCCCCCCCTCTCGCACAAATTTCAAAGCCTCGTTTATGGCGTTGTAAGCGGAGTTTGATTTGGGCGAGTGTGCCAAATACACTGCGCATTGTCCTAGTATTATGCGAGCTTCTGGGTAGCCGATTTTGCTGACTGCCAAAAGTGTATTAACCGCCATATTTAGGGCATTTGGATTGGCGTTGCCGATATCTTCGCTAGCTAGAATCACCATACGCCTAGCGATGAAATCAGCGCTCTCGCCAGCCTCGATTAGGCGCGCCACATAGTATAGGGCGGCGTCCGCGTCGCTTCCGCGCAGGCTTTTTATCATCGCGCTTGCTAGCTCGTAATGCGTATCGTCCGAGCTTACCCCCTGTGCGACGGCACTCGCGCGCAGTGTTTTTAGAGTATCGAGAGAGATTTTACTATCAGCCAAAATCGCAAATTCGAGCAAATTTAAAAGACTTCGCCCGTCCCCTGCGCTAGTGTGTATGAGATACTCTCTGGCATCATCATCACACGCGAAGCCCAGCTCGCCCTGCACCCGCTCAAAAAGCTCGCTCATTTCCTGCGCTCCCAAAGGCTCAAACTCGAAAATCATCGAGCGAGAGCGAATCCCAGAGCTTATGACAAACTGCGGATTTTCCGTGGTCGCGCCAATTATTATCGCTTCGTAATTTTCCATTGGGATTAAGAGGACCTCTTGCTGGGTTTTGCTAAGGCGATGAATTTCGTCGATAAAAATCAGCGGTTTGGCTAGCACGCCAGAGTGCGCAGATAGGATTTTGCGGATATCTTCGACTTTTAGGCTCGTGGCGTCAAGCTCGTAAAAATCGTAGTTCAGCTCGCTTGCGAGCACGCGCGCCATAGTGGTTTTGCCACACCCTGCCGCGCCGAAAAATATACTATGCGGAATTTTGCCAGAGGCGATAAATTTTTTAAAAAGCTCCACGATTTTTTTCTGACCTAGAATTTCATTTAAGCTTTTGGGACGAAATTTTAGCGCTAGACTTTGCATGATTAACCTTTGAAATTTAATGCGTGATTGTAGCGAAGTAAGGATAAATTTTAAGTTACACGCCAAATTTACGAAGCGCAAAGGCTTCGTAAGCTAGCGTTTGATGAGCTTAAAAATAAATGAAATCGCAAAAAGCACAAGAAAGACAAAAAACAGGATTTTCGCAATTCCTGCGCTTGTGCCAGCAATCCCGCCAAAGCCGAAAATTCCAGCCACGATTGCGATGATTAGGAAGATTATGGCGTATCTTAGCATTTTAGCCTCCATTAAAAATTTCGCCAAAGCGATTGGGAAATTTTAACTCTATTTGGTAATGAAATGATAAAGATTTGTGAAATTTTGAGCTACGAGCCAAATTTTGGCAAATAAAAAGGGAATTTAGCAAATTTGCCAAATTCCCTTTTTTTATCACAGGTTTTCGCACGGTTATGGTGAGCGAAAATATCAGCGTCTCAGCCTCAATGGCGGGCAAGGTAAAAACGGTGTCGCAAATGTTTGCCATAGGATTTTTGACAATGCAGTGGAGTGGCGGAAATTTCTTGCTATGGGTCGCAGTAGCACTCACGCTGTATTCGGGACTAGAATACATTTTAGCCTACGCAAAAAATCACAAAAATTAAAATTTAGCCCTGTGGGCTAAATTTTACTACAAATTAACATTTTAATTTTTACTTTTGAAATTCATAGTTTTAAAATATTGTAAATTCGACAAATTTGAAAGTGAATTTGCCGAATTTTATTTTAGCTATTTATTTGTTTAATTTCTTCTTTTTTAGGTAGAAAGCCTTCGTTTTGTAATGCGTTGCAAATTTTACCTTCATACTCTCTATATTCTGCGTTATGGCGTTCTATCCAGTTATTTTGTTCAATTACATCTTGCAATTTTATTTTATAATCATCGCTCTTGTAAGAACGAATGCTAAAAAGAACACCAAAGACAACGGCTCCGATAATACCATAAAAAATATTACCTGATATAAATAGTAACATAGTGGTTAAAAGAGAAATAATCGAAATTATCAATAATATTATTAATAATATGTTTGGTTTTTGCGGAATACTCTTTTTTTCTAAATAATTAGGAAACCAACTTGGTTCTGAATATTTTTTTGTAGCATTATCCAAACAATCAGCAATATAATAAACTCCGTCCCTAAAATAGCTCTCCACCACTACAAAATCGCCGTTTTTTAGGTGCATTGTATCGCTAATTAATTTAAACGAAGTATCGCCTATATCAAAAGTCCAAATCGTCTCACGGGTAGAATTTACTTTTACTTCGCCACCACTAACAGAAGTTTCGGCTTTTACGCCACTTCCAGTCAATGCCAAAAAATGACCATATCCCAGCCCAAACTGCGGACCTCCACCTGAAACCTTAGTATTTACTTCTATCGGAGTTCTACTGACTTGAAAATCTGTTACAATTTCCCTTTTGACATCTTCGATATATCCCCAAAAAAACATAAAAATCCTTTCGAAAAAAATTGTTTATTATACCCCCCCCCATTAAAATTTTCTGAAAATTTGGTGAATTAAAATAATTCTTAGAAATTTAAACATTTGTTTCAAATTTTACACTTAGTTTTTGGCGTATTTATTCCTTTTCACACAGATTGCTAATTTTGAGATTACGGGGCAGTATTTCGGGCTTGCGGCAGCGAAAATAGTATAAAAATAGCGTAAATTTAAGCAAACGAAAAAATTTTAAATAAAAAATTTAGATGAAATTTAAAAATATGCAAAATTTTACATTAAATTTTGCATATTTTGTAAAATTTGGCTAAATTAGTGCAAATTTAGCAAAAAACAAAATTTATTTCACAGGCAAGACATCATCGACATCGATTTCTACGCCGACTAAATCCTTATCCACCTCGCCGACTATGCGGATTTTGGTATCTGGACTCACGACTAGGCCGTTCCAGTCATCATCGTCGATATCGACGGTGATAGAGGCGCCACTTTTATCCACGAATAGATATTTATCGTCGTTATTTAGGCGTTTTTTGATATTTCCCACTAGGGTTACCTTCGTATCATCGCGCAAATCTTTCGCCTCTTTGACGCTAACTACGCGGTATGATTTGGCGCCGTATTCGACGAACTCACCCTTGCTACTGCCATCACCTCCGACAAAACCACCCTTTGCCAAGGCAAATGCGCAAACTGCGCTAAGGATTAGAAATTTTTTTACCATAATTCGCTCCTTTTAAGAAATTTTTTGTGTGATTTTACAATATTTGAATTAAACCTAAGTTTAACGAATTTTTTTAATTTTAAAATTTGAAATTTTATACATTTTCGAGGGGGCATGCTCACTAAATTTCTCATCTACGATGATATCTGCGATATCCCTAGCATACTCCTCGTCGAATTTCTCGCCGTGCAAATTCGCCGAGCTCGAATACATCGCGCCAAATTGTCGCAAAAATTTCGCATGCTCACAGCCTTGCACATAGCGAAGTGAAATTTGATTTGGGTAGATGAAGGTTGATTTTTTCGCCCTTCGCACGAGATTTTTAAATTTTTCTGGCACGCGCGCTATGGTTTTTAGCTCGTTTAAATTCGCCGTGGTCAGCACGCATGGGGTGTTTTTGGGGCGCATTTTCGCGCGGTTAATCTGCGTAAAGTCCTTGCTTAAAAATCCGGCTGTGGTGTCTGTCTGGGCTAGGTAAATCATAGCGGAAGTGAAATTTCGCCCGAAATTTGGGCGAAATTATTATTTGTAGTTTGCGATTGCGCGAGATAGGATTGCCTCGGCCTTGCTAGCGTCCTCAAAATCCTTGACCTTCACCCATTTGCCCGGCTCCAACGCCTTGTAAGTTTCAAAGAAATTTTTGATTCTATCAAGTGTGATTTTTGGCAAATCGCTTAGAGATTTGATATTGTCATATCTAGGGTCGATTTTGCTAACCGGCACGGCTAGGAGTTTTTCGTCCATTCCGCTTTCATCTTCCATAACCAAAACGCCGATTAAGCGGCATGGGATAACTGAGCCTGCTTGAAGCGGGTATTCATTTAGCACCAAAATATCCGCTGGATCGCCGTCATCAGCTAGTGTGTTTGGCACAAAGCCGTAGTTTGCAGGGTAAAACATCGCCGAATACATAACGCGATCGACGCAAACCGCACCGCTTTCTTTGTCGATTTCATATTTTATGTTTGAGCCGTATGGGATCTCGATTACGGCATTGATTTTATCAGGGTTTGAACCTACTTTGATTTTAGAAATATCCATTTTTTGTCCTTTTTATTAAATTTGTAAATTTACCACGCACTTATAGAAAATCCCGTGAAAACTCCGCCGCCGCCGCTGTTTCCTGCTGCGCTCACGGATTTTTTGGCTTCACAACCAGCGCAAAAAACCAAAACAGCGAAAACAGCGCAAATTCTAAGGCAAAATTTCATGCCAAATTTGGGGCTAAATTTCACAAGAATTCCCTAAATTTCACTCATTAGCCAATGATTTTTTTCGCTATTATATCGTTGATATCTTCGACGATTTCTTCGATTGTGCGTTCGCCATCAACTGAGTAAAAAATCTCTTTTTTGCCGTAAAATTCGCGGATTGCGCCGATTGGTTCGTTGAAGACTTTCATGCGGTTATAAAAGACTTGCTCGTTATCATCAGCTCCCCTTGCACGACCCAAAACGCGCTCTTTGGCTGTGTTTTCGCTGACAGCTACTTCGATTACTGCGCTAAGCTCGATCTCATCATCGCTTTTTAAAACTTCGTCGAGTTTTGTCATTTGCTCCACGCTTCGTGGGTAGCCATCGATAATGATAAAATCTTTTGGCGAGCTTTTAATCGCAGAAGTTATCGTGCCTACAACCACTTCAAGCGGGACTAAATTTCCAGCTGAGATAAAGCTGTCGATTGTTTTGCCTAGTTCGCTACCGCTTGCTACCTCTGCGCGAAGCAAATCGCCAGTAGAGTAGTGAGCGATACTCTCGTTGTTTTGCGCGATCAAGCTAGCGTCTGTGGTTTTGCCACTGCCCGGTGCGCCGATGATTAAAAATAGATTTTTCATTTTTTATCCTTTAAATTTATTCTAAGTCCCAATTCTTGGAGCTGTTCGCTGCTAACCTCGCTTGGAGCCTTTGTCATAGGGCATTGCGCTCTTTGAGTTTTAGGGAAGGCGATGACATCTCTAATGCTACTTGATTTAGTTACTAACATCATAAGTCTGTCAAATCCAATAGCAATGCCCCCGTGTGGTGGCGCACCAAAGCTAAGCGCGTCAAGCAAGAAGCCGAATTTTTCTCTTTGCTCGTCTGGCTCGATTTTAAGTAGTTTGAAAACCTTTTCTTGGATATCAGCTTTGTGGATTCTGATACTTCCACCACCAAGCTCGACGCCATTTAGCACGACATCGTAAGCGATAGAGGTGATTTCTTCCATATCTGGTTCATCGACATTGTTTGGCATAGTAAATGGGTGGTGCATAGCCGAGTAGCTTCCGTCGTCGTTTTGCTCGAACATTGGGAAATTTACAACCCACAAAAATTCGAGTTTGTTCTCGTCGATAATGCCAAGCTCGTTTGCAAGGAAAAGTCTAAATCTACCCATATAATCAAGCACGATTTTTTTCTTTCCAGCGCCGAAAAATACGACATCGCCGACTTTTAGGTTACAGCGAGCGACTAGCTCATTTACATCTGCTTCATCGAAAAATTTAACCAAAGGTCCTTTTAGTCCGTCTTCTTTGACTTGGATAAAGGCTAGACCTTGTGCGCCAAATTTACGCACATATTCTTCAAATCTTTGCATTTGGCGTTTGCTAAATTTCAAATCTCCACCCTCGACTACAAGGGCTTTTACGCGGTTTTTCTTAGTATCTTTTGCGATATTAGCGAAAATTTCATTATTTGAACGCGCGAAAATATCAGCCACATCAATAAATGGCATACCAAAGCGAAGATCTGGCTTGTCGCTACCGTAATTCTCCATAGCGTCTTTGTATTCCATTACGCGAAATGGAGTTGGAATATCGTGACCACAAGCAGCGAAAATATCTTTCAAAAATGTCTCAGCGACCTTCATTACATCATTTTGATCGCAAAAGCTCATCTCGACATCGATTTGTGTAAATTCTGGCTGGCGATCTGCGCGCAAATCCTCATCGCGGAAGCATTTTGCCACTTGGAAATATCTATCAAATCCAGAGCACATTAAAAGCTGTTTGAAAAGCTGTGGGCTTTGCGGAAGCGCATAAAAGCTACCCGGATAAACGCGACTAGGCACCAAATAATCCCTCGCACCCTCTGGCGTAGCGCGAGTTAGCACAGGGGTTTCAACCTCGACAAAACCAAGTCTATCAAGCGCATTTCGCGCCGCAATAGCCGCTTTTGAACGCATTGCAAAGCGCTCAAATTTATCGCTCGTCCTTAAATCCAAAAATCTGTATTTTAGGCGAATTTCCTCATTTACATTTTCATCACCGATGACAAATGGTAGCGCACGGCTCGGATTTTCGATGATTAGCTCATCGACTACGATTTCAATCTCTCCGGTTTTTAAATTTGGGTTTTCCAAACCCTCGCCTCTGGCGCGCACTTTTCCGTTTGCGCGCAAAACATATTCGTTTCTGACATCGTTTGCTATTTCGTAAGCGCTTTTGCTATCTTTTGGATCGCATACTAGCTGTAAAAGTCCGCTTCTATCGCGCAAATCGATGAAAATAACGCCACCATGGTCGCGGTAAGAATTCACCCAACCACAAACGCTAACATTTTCGCCGATATTTGCTTTGCTTAGATCGGTGCAATAATGACTTCGCAATGTGTTCTCCTTAAAAAAAATAATTAAAACCAATGATTATAGTTAAATTTTGCTTTTACAAAGCTAATTTTTTATAAAATCGCGCCATGGAAAATTTAATCGCATTACAAAAAAATTTAAAATTTGTCGGAATCATCGCCAAAACAGAGGCGGGAATTTTGCCTATTATGGAGGAAATTTCTAAAATTTTGCGCTTGGGGGGCATTGAAATTTTATGCGAAAAAACCTGCGCGCAGTATTTTGGCAAAACTGGATTTAGCATAGATGAGATTTTATCTCGCACCAAAGTTTTAATCAGCCTTGGAGGGGACGGCACGCTAATTGGCGTAGCTAGGAGCGTGCTAAAAAAAGGCGCATATATAATAGGTGTAAATGCTGGCACGCTTGGCTTTCTAACAGACATTAAAAATAGCGAATTTAACGCATTTTGGCGTGAATTTATGGCTGGGAAATTTAGGCTAGATAAACTGCCTGTTTTAAGCGTAAGCTTGGAGCGCAAAAACGGCGAGAAGCTCGAAATCAGCGCATTTAACGATATGGTTATCACGCGCTCTCATATCTCGTCAATGGCGAAAATCGACGCGTTTTTGGACGATACGCACTTTAACACATACTATGGAGACGGCGTCATAATCAGCTCGCCAGCAGGCTCGACAGCGTATAATATGAGCGCAAATGGCGCGATAATCTACCCGCTTTGCGAAGTTTTCGCTATAACGCCGATTTGCTCACACAGCCTGACCCAACGCCCGCTAATTTTGCCAAAAAGATACAAACTAGGCTTCAAAAATAGCGGAAATTCCGAGCTTTGCGTAGTCATCGACGGGCAAAATTTTTACAATATGGACGAATTCAAAAGCGTGGAAGTAAAAATTTCAAAACACAAATCCCAAATAATCCGCGCTAGCTCATACGATTATTTCGCGGTTTTGAAGGAAAAATTGCGCTGGGGACATACTGGATGTTAGAGAGAGTGTATATCAAAAATCACCTTAGCTTCAACGAAATCGAGCTAAATTTCGCCCCAGGGCTAAGCGTATTTACCGGTGTGAGCGGTGCTGGAAAATCTGTGCTAATGAACGCTATTTTGGCTGTGTTTGGGCTAAGAGAGGCGGAAGCAAAGATCATCGAAGCCGACATTAGCCACGAATTTGGACTTGATGAGTTTGGCATAGGAAACGAAACGCCGAATAATTTCCGCATTTTGCGGGATAAATCCGTGCGGTATTTCATAAACTCGCAACTAATTTCAAAGAAAAATTTGACCAAAATAGCGGGCGAATATGTGAAGTTTTTGGGCGCAAAAAATGCCGATGAGATAAACTCTGCCTCGCTTTTGGAGTTGCTTGATTTTATGATTTGCAAAAACGATAGCGCTCATGGCGCAAATTTGGCGAATTTTAGGGCTAAATTTAGCGAATTTTTAAGAGTGCAAAAAGAGCTTAGAAAAATCGAAGAAGAAGAAAACAAAATCGAAGAACTTAAAGAATTTGCCAAATTTGAAATCGAAAAAATCGAGCAAATTTCGCCTAAAATCGGCGAATACGAAGAGCTTTTGGCAGTCAAAAAAAAGCTTAGCAAAAAGGATAAAATCGAAGAACTTTGGGCGAGAGCCGAAGGGATTTTCGAATTTGAGCGAAGCGTGATAGAAGCACTAAATCTAAGCGAAATGGATAGTGCGTTTTTCGAAGATAGCATGAACGAACTGCGCATAAAAATGGAAAACTTAAACCTAGACGAACTAGGTGAAATCGATATCGAGGCAGTATTAAACAGACTAGAAGCGCTTTCAGGCTTAAACAAACGCTACGGCGACATTGCCGGCGCGCTTGACACGCTTGAAAGGCGCAAAATAGAGCTTGCGCACTACGAGCAAATCAGCTTCGAAAAAAGAGATTTGACCGCGAAATTTGGCGCGCTAAATTTGGAAATTTCAAATTTAGCTACTCTTATCAGCGCAAAACGAAAAGCAAGTAAAAATGTGCTAGAAAGCCTAATAAATCGCTATTTGGGCGATTTGTATATGCCTAGCGTGAGGCTGGAATTTTTAGAGCAGAGCTTGGAAGCAAACGGCAGCGACGAAGTGCGCGTAATGCTAAATAATACCGAATTTAAAAATTTAAGCTCGGGCGAGACAAACCGCCTGCGCCTCGCCTTCATCGGGGCAAATTTGGAGATTACAAACCAAGGAAGCGGGATTTTAATCCTTGATGAGATTGATTCAAATTTGAGCGGAAAAGAGGCGATGAGTATCGCAACCGTGCTAGAAAAAATCTCGAAATTTTACCAAATTTTCGCTATCTCGCACCAGCCACAACTCAGCTCCAAAGCTCACTCGCACTTTTTAATCACCAAAAATGGCGAAATTTCGAGCGTAAAACTGCTAAATGAGAGCGAAAAAATCACAGAACTAGCCAGAATGATTAGCGGAGAGACGATAAGCAAGGAAGCATTAGAATTCGCCAAAAAGCTCAAAAATTAGCTAAATTTAAGCCAAAAATGAAACTAGTTTGGTATATTTAATCTTTGTTTAATTTTAATTTGGCTATTTTGGCGTAAAATGTTTTGTTTATAAATTTTTAAGTGAGTTTTATGATTATTGATACACATTGCCATTTAGATGATAGTAGCTATTTTAGCGACCTTGACGCCGTAGTTCAAAGAGCAAGCGAGCACGATGTCGGCACTATCGTCATCCCTGGTGCTAGCATGTCGGATTTAGCGCGCGCTAGGGAGATTTCTCACACTTATGCAAATGTATTCTTCGCCGTGGGCGTGCATCCTTATGAAATAGATGAATTTGACATTAATACGCTAAAAGAGTTCGCAAACGACTCAAAATGCGTGGGTGTAGGCGAGTGCGGTTTGGATTATTATCGCTTAAATGGTCTTAGCGACGAGCAAAAATCTAGCGAAAAAGCACGCCAAAAAGAGATTTTTTTGGCACAAATTGAGCTTGCCAAAGAACTAAATTTACCACTAATCGTGCATATTAGAGATGCAAACGAAGATGCTTATCAAATTTTAAAAACTCACGCAAATGGGCTAAACGGCGGTGTTTTGCACTGCTACAATGCAAGCCCACTACTCGCAAATTTAAGCGAATTTGGATTTTATTTTGGAATCGGCGGTGTTTTGACATTTAAAAACGCAAAAAATTTAGTCGAAATTTTACCAAAACTTCCACTTGATAAAATCGTCGTCGAAACAGACGCGCCATATCTTACCCCGCACCCTCACAGAGGCGAGCGCAACGAGCCAGCCTTCACAAGCCTTGTCGTGGATAAGATAGCCGAAATTTTAGATAAAGATGTAGAATTGATTAAAAGTATCACTACGCAAAATGCTTACAGACTTTTTGCAAATCAAATTAAAGGAGATTAATGAGAGTCATTAAAATCATTTTTTTGATGCTAATTTTCGCAGGTTTTGCGCACGCTAGCCAGTCAAAAATTTCACGAGTAAATCACGACTACATTATGAACGAATTTGGCATAGAAAACAACCTTTCAAGCCAAAAAGTCGTCGCTGACATTTACCGCTCTATCGATTCTTCGGATAAAAAATTATTCAAAGACATCATCACTTCACAAGCTCACAATGCCTTTTTGGTAAAAACTGAAATCGAAAGCATTGAAGCGCCTGAGTTTTTGCTCTACCTTGCTATGGTAGAATCTCACCTCAAAAACACTGTTACTTCGCACGCCAAAGCAGGCGGTATGTGGCAACTCATGCCTACAACTGCCAAAAATTTCGGCCTGCGTATAGATACGCATGTAGATGAGCGCAGAGATCCCGCAGCCTCGACGGACGCTGCGTTTTCATATATTTTGCATTTAAGACAAAATTTTGGCAAATGGTACACTGCCCTCATGGCGTATAATTGTGGCGAAGGCTGTATGAACAGAGCCATAAAAGCGGCTGGAAACGATGATTTAGGCACCCTACTTTCTAGCAATGCAGTGCCAAAAGAGACCAAAAATTTCATCAAACGCATTATCAAATTCGCCTACATCGCCCAAAGCGA
Organism: Campylobacter sp. JMF_06 NA1; assembly: GCF_027737785.1. Taxonomy (NCBI): domain Bacteria; kingdom Pseudomonadati; phylum Campylobacterota; class Epsilonproteobacteria; order Campylobacterales; family Campylobacteraceae; genus Campylobacter; species Campylobacter sp. JMF_06 NA1. The sequence goes on along the minus strand of NZ_JAOVUA010000001.1, from coordinate 286,223 downwards.
TAGTATGCAAAAGGTGCTAAGATTCGAAAACGAGCCGTGGGCGTTAAAACGCATCGCCGTAGCCCCAGGCACGAAGCTAAGCGCGATCGCCAAACAAATCGGCATTTCGCAAACCCAAATGAATAGCTACAATGCACACATTACAAACGGCGTATCACCTAGCAACGGCAAGTATTTTTTCTATATCCCAGAGAGCAAATATACAGAATTTGTCCTAAGCAGAGGCGATTTTCAGGCGTATGAACCAAACCTTATCAAAAATCGTCCAAGGCTAAGTTTTGCGAAATTTAAGCCTCAGCACGAGCATATAATCAAGGTCGAACAGATCGAAAAAACCACTCCGACATTTGCCTCTAAAACTGATGAAAAAATCCGCACAGTCGCAATGGCGTTTGATTTCAAATTTTAAATTCGGAGTAAATTTTGCATTTTAAAAAATCAATAATTTTTAGCGCGCTTGTCGCGCTAATCTTTGCTGGGTGTTTCTCATCACACAGAAATTATCCGTCATCTAGTCCTAGTTCGGGCTCAAAAGCCCCTAAAATCGGCAAAAACTCGCCTGCAACCATGCGCCCTTACAAGATAAATGGCAAAACCTACTACCCCGAGCAGGTCAGTATCGGCGATACACAAAGTGGCATTGCTAGCTGGTATGGACCTGGCTTTAACGGCAAAAAAACGAGCAATGGCGAGATTTACGATATGAACGCCATGACCGCCGCACACAAAACCTACCCGATGAACACCATGGTCAAGGTCACCAACCGCGACACTGGCGCAAGCGCTACCGTGCGCATAAACGACCGCGGGCCGTTTGTGAGCGGGCGCGTAATCGATCTTAGCAAAAGCGCAGCCAATAAAGTCGGCGTCTTCGCCAAAGGCACGGCTCCTGTGAAGCTCGAAGTCGTGGGATTTTATGGTCAAACTATCAAAAAAGGCGCGCCAAATGCGACGATTGTGGGCGGAAATTTTATGGTGCAAATCGGAGCGTTTAGAAACCAATCTGGCGCAGCACGCTTCACGCGAGAAAACGACGCTCTGCACGGATATCCTAGCGTAATGCGCGAGTTCGACCTAGACGGCGCGCCGATTTATAGGGTATTTTTAAGCGGATTCAAAAGCGAGAGCGAGGCGCGCGATTTCATCGCCAGTGGCTCACTTCAAAACGCATTCTTCGTGCGTGAGTAAAATTTATGGCTAAATTTAGGCGAAATTTCGCCTAAATTTGGTTAAATTTATCCAAAATTTTGATTTCATTTTTTCACACGCTAACGCAATTTTTAAACACTACCTCGAAAACAATCTATAAATTTAAAATTTCAGCGCAGTGTTTTGGCAAAATTTCATAAATTTTAAATTCTGCGAATTTAGCTAAATTTGCGCTTCAAATTTTTAGTGAATTTTTTATCCGCGCACAGATAGACGCCGTATCCTAGGAAAATGCAAATCGCCATTACCACAGCCAGCGAAAATGGGTGATTTGCGCCAGCAGCTCCCACGATCGCAGCGATTAGCCCAGCTACCGCCATTTGCACCGCGCCTAGCACAGCCGAGGCAGAGCCTGATTTGCCCTTGAAGCGCGCCATGGCAAGCACCACGGCATTTGGGATTATGAGACCTTTCATACCCAGCGTGAAAAAAAGGCAAACCTCAAACGCCCAAAATCCAAGCCCCAAAAGCCCGCACCCAAGCAAACACAAAGCCCCCACAATCATCGCTAAAAAGGCAAATTGCACAATCACAAAAGGCGAGATTTTTTGCACGATTTTGGCATTTATCGCCGAAAAAATCGTCATTGACAGCGCATTTACGCCAAAAATCAGCCCAAATTCCTTGCTACTTAGCCCAAAATGCTCCTTAAAAACAAACGCAGAGCCCGTGATATAGGCAAACATCGCCGCCATTGTAAGCGCAGATGAAAGCGTAAAAATGAAAAATTTGCGATTTTGCAAAATTCTAGCGTAGTTTATAAAAACGGGCTTGAAGCCCAATTTTAGGCTCTTGTCGATAATCGCGCTCTCCCTAAGCCCTAAAAATATCATACAAAATAAAATTATTCCAAGCACAAAAAGCGTGCCAAATATCACTCTCCACCCGCCAAAATCTAGTATAAACGCCCCAAATGTGGGCGCTAGCATAGGCGCTATGGAGCCTACTATCATCATCAGCGCCAAAACTGACGCGCCCTGGGCGGTGTCAAATTTATCATTTATCACAGCGCGCGCAATCACCACGCCAGCGCACCCGCCAAGAGCTTGAACAAATCTAAAAAATATAAAAGCATAGATATTTTGGGTATTAGCACATAAAATACTCGCCACGATAAATAGCGCAACGCCCGCTAGCAGGGGCTTTCTGCGACCATAAATGTCGCTAAGTGGTCCATAAATCAGCTGTCCTAGCGAAAATGCCACAAAAAACGCGCTGATTGAGAGCTGAGTGTAAAATTCGCTCGTCTCAAAGCTGGTTTGGACATTTTTGAGCGCTGGCAGATACATATCCGTCGAAAGTGGCGCCACAGCCGACATATAGGCCAAAACTATGATTAAATATGGTTTTGCGATTTTGGGCGAATTTAAAAATTCGCCGATTTTTTCAAACATCAAATTCCTTAAATTTTAAAATTTAGCTAAATTTTACCCCTAAATATCCACAGGGTTTTCGTCGTTTTCGCTCGCATTTTCATCGCCAAAAAGCTCTTCGCCTTGACTTTGATTTTGCGTATATGCGCCCTGTTTTAGGACATTTGCCATATTTGTGTCAGGGATCGCGAAGCTTTCGATATCTACGCTTTGGCTTGGCACATCTACACTTTGCATAATCTCATCTGCACCAGTTTCGATAAATTCCCCGCTTTCGCTTTCTTGCGCAAAATTTGGCGCACTATCTCCCACGCCCTGAGGCGCAAAATTTGGCGCAAATTCGGGCGCAGTATTTGGCGCACCTGCCCCATTTTCTAGCGAAATTTCGCCCACCATTGGCATTGCTTCGGCAAAATCTGGCGTCATATCAGGCGTCATTTCAAACTCGCTACTCTCCATTGGCGCACCGCCGAAGCTCACCAAATCCACAAAACGCGTATAAGGCCCCTGAAATGCGACCTCTATCGTGCGTCCTGCTTCGCCTGAGCGGTTTTTACCGATGATGATTTCAGCCTTTTCTTCTAGCTCATTTCGCTTAAATTCCTCAATCTCGCTCGGATCTTTTCCAGCCATTTCGAGGGCGGCTCTTTTCTCGCGATACGCCCTTTCTTTATAGACCTCATCACGATAAACAAAAAGTATAATATCCGCGTCCTGCTCGATCGCCCCACTCTCGCGCAAATCCGCCATTTGCGGGCGTTTATCAGATCTAAGCTCCACGCCACGATTGAGCTGAGAAAGCGCGATAATCGGTATATTTAGCTCGCGCGCAAGTAGCTTTAATCCACGCGAAATTTCGGCGATTTGCAAATGCCTCTCGCTAAAATTACTAGTGCTTGTCATCAAACCTATATAATCCACCACGCAAAGCTCGATATTTTCGTGCGCGGCTTTGAGTTTGCGCATTTGGGTGCGCACTTGTTGGATATTGACATGACCGCTATCATACACAAAAAGTGGCAAATCCATCATACGCTCACACTCGGCATTAAACCTGCTCCAATCATCATCGCTTAGCGTCGCACTTAAAATCGAATTTAGTGGCACAGAGCTTCCAATACTTAGCATTCTATACATAATCTGCACAGCTGGCATTTCCAGCGAGAAAAACACCACGCCCTTTCCCTTTTCGAGCGTTTTTAGCATGGAGTTTAGCACAAAGGCTGTCTTTCCCATACCTGGGCGCGCAGCAATGATGATAAGCTCGCCTGGTTTGTAGCCTTTGGTGAATTTATTAAGGTATGTAAAGCCCGTGTCAAGCCCCACTAGCTCGGAGCCTGCTTGCTCTTTTTGTTTGCGTAGCTCGCTGACGACTTCGGTGATGATTTCGGGGCTCGTTTTGACCCCGCCGTGTTTTTCCTCGTCGATTAGTTTGTAGATTTCTGCGCTGATTTTATCGGCAGCTTCTTTGGCTTTTTGGGTTTCATTTACGATAGTAGGCGTCCTGTGCGCGATAGAATTTAGCCCGCGTTTGATAGATTTTTCTTTTAGCTCGTTTGCGTATTTTCGCGCGTCGATTAGTCCGCTCGTGGCTAAAATTTCAGCGAAAATTTGCTCATTATACCTGCCTTCTAGCCATTTTTTGATAAAACTAGGCGCGATAGGCTCATCATGCGCCACGCACTTCGTGATAGCCTCATAAACATCGGCATGTGGCTTGAAATAAAAGTCCCCCACGCCAATCATATCGCCGATTTCGCTGTATGCCTCGTCGTCTTGTATGAGCGCGCTTAAAATCGCTCTTTCCATATCCAAATCATATAAATTTGCAGCTACTTCCATAAATTTGCCTTGATTACATTTGATTAAATTTCATTAAATTTGCCAAAATTTAGCGCTCTTCATGGCGCTTCACTTCGTCCTCTACTTCGCTTAAAAATCTCTCCACAAGCTCGCTCTCTTTTAGCTTTGCGACGATTTCGCCGTGGCGAATCACTAGCCCGTTTCCCTTGCCAAAGGCGATAGCGACATCTGCGCCTTTGGCTTCGCCAAGTGCATTTACCACGCAGCCCATGACAGAGATGTTTAAAGGTGCTTTTATGTGTTTTGTTCGCTCTTCTACGATTTTAATCGCACTTACTAAATCGCTTTGCAAACGCCCACAAGTAGGACATGAGATGATATTTATGCCGCTTTTTTGCACTCCGGCGTCTTGGAGTATGGCTTTGGCGACCTTGATTTCTTCTTCGAGTTCGCCAGTAATGCTTACTCTCATCGTATCGCCGATACCTTCTAATAAAAGCGTTCCAAGTGCGATTGCGCTTTTTATCGTCGCGTGGAAGGTCGTCCCAGCTTCGGTAACGCCTAAGTGAAACGGATACTCGCAAAGCGGACGAAGTGTGCGATACGCTTCGACCGTGCGGGGCACATCGGAGCTTTTAAGCGAAATCGCAATGTCAGTAAAATCGAAGTCTTCGAGCAATTTGAAATTATAAAGCGCACTCTCTATCATACCTTGCGGGGTTCTACCAAATTTGGCTTCAAACTGTTCTTCGAGTGAGCCGGAATTTACCCCTATGCGAATCGGCAAATTTCGCTCTTTGCACGCGGTAACGACTGCTTTTATGCGCTCTTTTCCGCCGATATTGCCCGGATTTATGCGAATCGCATCGACGAAAGGGGCGACTTCCAACGCCAAGCGATAGTTAAAATGAATATCCGCAACTATCGGCAAAGGCGAGTTTTTCTTTATCTCTGCCAAAGCTTTTGCGTCGTCATGATCCAGCACAGCACATCGCACCAAATCAGCCCCCGCAAAATAAAGGCGATTTATCTGCGCAAGAGTGTCATTTATATCTTTTGTCTTTGAAAATGTCATCGACTGCACCGAAATCGGCGCGTCCCCACCGATAGCGACACTTCCTACTTTTATCTGCTTTGTTTTGTATCTCATTGTAAATTTGCCTTGAATTTTAAAATTTAGCGTGCAAGATTGTATCAAAATGTGCTTTAAATTTTGCAAATTTATAAAATCTCTCATTGCAGAGTAAGTATTATCGCACCCAAAATTTGCAAAAAACAAAATGAAATTTTATTTCACCCAAATTTGCCAAATTTAAAACAAAACCCAACTTTAATATGATAAAATGCAAGTGTTTTTTTAATTTTTTTATAAGGATTGCTTATGAACGCATTTTTTGTTTTAGGCGACGATGTGCGCGATGTCACAGCCAAATTTGACGGCGCTGTGGCGCTAAATATCGTCCCAGATGTGGCGAGCGAGAGCGAAATCATATCGCTTTTAGAAAAAGGCGAGATTGCACAAATCTCAAAAATGGCAATAGCCAAATTTGACGCAGTCTCAAAAAACGCAAAATGCGTAATCGTCTATGGCGCAAAAGGCTTCGATGAGGTGCTAAATTTCGGCCTTAGCAAGGATTTGGCTCTGCCTGTGGTGGGACTATATACGAGCGAGAGCAAGGCGAAAATCGCCGAGAATTTCGCCAAAAAATGTGGCGCACAAGTTTTGCGCTTCACCACAAAAGATGTCTGCGCTGATTGCCTAGGCGAGGCGCTAAAAGGCGCAAAATGCGAAATTCTAACCCCAGTGAGATTTGAGAGCACACTTTATGCCAAAGCAGCGTCAAACAAAAAATCAGTCGTCCTACCTGAGGCCGATGATGAGAGGATTTTGCGCGCTAGCGAAATTTTGCTAAAAAGTGGCGCGGTAAATTTAGTCTTGCTTGGCGATGAAGCGCAAATCAAAGAAAAAGCTGGAAATTTAGGGCTAAATTTAGACGGCGTCAAAATCATAAACCCAGCAAACAACGAATTCTCTGATGAGTTTGCAAACACCCTTTACGAGCTTCGCAAAGCCAAAGGCATGGAGCTAGAAAAAGCGCAAAAATTAGTCAAAGACCGCACATTTTTCGGCACAATGTTAGTGTATAGTGGCAAGGCCGACGCTATGGTCAGTGGCGCTAGCACGACCACAGCCGAGACTATCCGCCCAGCACTACAAACAATCAAAACAATGCCGGGCGTTAGCACTGTTAGTGGCTCATTTATCATGTGCCTAGATAGCCAAATTGTGATTTTCGCAGACTGCGCCGTCGTGCCAAACCCTGATGCAAACGCCCTTGCAAGTATCGCGATTAGCTCGGCAAATACTGCGCGCGCATTTGGACTAGAACCTCGCGTAGCCATGCTAAGCTACTCTACCAAGGGAAGTGGCTCAGGCCCAAGCGTAGAAATCGTAGAAGAAGCCACCAAGCTAGTCGGCGAGCTTGCCCCTGATTTAGCAGTCGATGGACCTTTGCAATTCGACGCAGCGTTTGATCCTACAACCGCAAGCAAAAAGGCCCCAGGCTCAGCGGTAGCTGGCAAGGCAAATGTCTTTGTTTTCCCTGATTTAAATGCAGGAAATATCGGCTACAAGGCAGTTCAACGCACATCTGGCGCAGTAGCAATCGGCCCAATCTTGCAAGGTCTTAAAAAGCCAGTTAATGATTTAAGCAGGGGTTGCAAGGTCGAAGATATCGTAAATACAGTGCTTATTAGCGCAATTCAAGCAGGAGTAAATTAATGGAAATTTTAGTCATAAACTCAGGTAGCAGTTCAATCAAATTTAAATTCCAAGATATGGATAATAAAACTTGCCTTGCAAGTGGCGTCATCGAAGAGATTGGCTCAGAGCATTCAAAAGCCAAAATTGAGGCAGGCGAATTTGAAAAAGAGGTCAAAGAGCCGATTAAATCTCACGAAGAGGGCATTGAGATAATGTATCGCTTGCTAAAAGAAAGTGGCACGCTAAAAGACATCAACGATATCGAGGGTATCGGACACAGAATCGTCCAAGGCGCTGATTATTTCGACAAAGCAGCCTTCGTAGATAGCGATGTGCTAGCCAAAATCGAAGAGCTTTGCCCGCTTGCTCCACTTCATAACCCAGCAGCAGTTGCTGGAATCAAATCATGTATGAGCGCGTCAAAAACCCCAAATGTGGCTGTTTTTGACACTACATTTCACCAAAGCATGCCGCGCGAAGCATATATGTATGCGCTTCCGTATGAATTCTACGAGAAAAACAAAGTCCGCAGATACGGCGCACACGGCACTTCTCACTGGTATGTATCACGCACAGCGGCTGAATTTTTAGGCGTGGATTATGATAAATTTAACTGCATTACGCTTCACCTTGGAAATGGTTCTAGTATCACCGCTATCAAAAATGGCAAATGCGTCGATACTTCAATGGGTATGACTCCACTCGAAGGCCTTATGATGGGCACTAGGTGTGGTTCGATAGATCCTGCGATTATCGCGTATATGGAGAGAGTAGCAGGTCATGGCGCACAAGAAATGGACGCGATAATGAACAAAAAAAGCGGACTTTTGGGGATTTGTGGCACTAGCGATTTGCGCAAAGTCGAGGAAATGATGGAAGCAGGCGACGAAAAGGCAAAACTCGCCTATGATATGCTAGTCTATCAAATCGTCAAACTCGTAGGCGCATACTACGCAGTGCTTGGCAAAATCGACGCTATCGTCTTTACTGGGGGTATCGGAGAGAACGCAAATATCTTGCGCGAGAGAGTTTGCGAGAAGCTAGCGCATTTTGGTATCGCAATCGACAAAGCTGAAAACAATATCCGCAGGAAAATCAATCGCGATCTAAGCGCGAGCGAGGCAAAAATCAAAACTCTAATTATCCCTACAAACGAAGAGTTAGCGATCGCCGAGCAAGTAGTCGAGGTGCTAAAAGCTAAAAATTTAGCCTAAATTCCGTAAATTTTAGGCGAGAAATCGCCTAAAATTTGCCTATTTTTCAAAATTTACGCTACAATACGCGCTTAAATTTTAAAATTTCACTTCCACACAAAATTTAAAATTTCACCGAATTTAAGGGTTTAAAATGAGTAAAATTTATTTTATCAGCGATTTGCATTTCGGACACGAAAACATTATGAAATACAGCCCAAAATACCGAAATTTTAAGAGCGTGGCCGAAATGGACGAGTATCTAATCGCCCTGTGGAACGACACTGTGAGCGATGATGACATCGTCTATAATCTAGGCGATCTCTCATTTCACAAAGACAGCGCCAAAACAGCGCGGATTTTAGAGCGGCTAAACGGCTCTCATAGGCTGATTTTGGGCAATCACGACAAACAAATCATCGCAAACGCCGATTTGCAGGGATATTTCGACGAAATTTGCGATTATAAATATTTCAAAGCCCCAGGCGTGAAAAAGGGTCTCGTGCTATTTCACTACCCGATTTTGGAGTGGAACGGCGCGCATTATGGCTCGGTGCATTTATACGGCCATGTGCATGACAAAACCCCACCGCTAAAAGGGCGCGCGATTAATGTTTGCTATGATTATAACGGCAGATTTTTGGAATTTAAAGAAATTTTAAAAATGGCTGAGAAGCTGGATTTTAGCGGGTTTATACATAATACTAGCGATGATGATAACGAAGAGTAATGGGATTTTTAGCGTAGGTTTGGGTTTTTGGCATGGTTTGAAATACTGTGCCGAAATTTGACAAATTTTAAATTTGCGCGAATTTTCTAAATTCGGCGCAGAATTTAACTTCGCTCAAAATTCAAAGCTTCTTAAAATAAAACGCATCATCTTTTTGATAATACAAAAATCACCGTATTCGCCGTCAATATAAATTTTGCAATTCTCAAATTCGTTTAAATCCATAGCGCACCTACTCAATCACAAGTTGCATTAGATACAAATCTTCGCCGTCGGTTACTTTTAAATTTCTACTCTCGCATTTTGGGCAGATGAAGTTGTTTTGCTCCAAAACGCCGTTGTATCCGCACTTTTCGCACTCTATAACGACATCTTGGATATGGATTTTTAGCTCGGCATTTTCGCAGACCGTGCCCTGCCTAAACACATCGTAGCAGCTTTGCAAATAATGCGCCTCTACGCCACTAAGCCTGCCTACTTTGACTACGATTTCTTTGATTTCTCCGCCACCGTTTGCATTTAAATTTTTCTCGCAAAGCTCTACTAAACTCTGCACTATCGACATTTCGTGCATATTATCTCCATTTATAAAATTTTGTCATTAAATTTCTTTTTCAAAAAAACTTTTTTGCATTTTATTTATATCTTTTCCGATTTTGTAAATAAAATACTTTCTTATTTCATTATATTCCCATTGTGTCGGAATATAAATTTTAAGCATTTTATTATTTTTAGTCCTTATCTCCAATGTATCGTAAAATCTCAAAAAACCTAAACCATTTAAATATATTTGAAATAAAATTGTAGGTAAAAAAATCACAATGGCAATTATGCTAATGGCAAATAAAAAATATAAAAAACTACTTGGGTCTATAATAAAATTTGCAATGTAAATCATAGATAAAAAACCTATACACAAATATAATACAAATTTATTTATTTTTATTTTTTCTTTATCAATATCATAAGGTGAAATTGCATAAGTAACTTTTTCTATTTCTTTAATATCGTTTAAATTTAACTCTTGTATTGGGAGATATTTATTTTTTGCGTGGGTAATTTTTGAATTTTCAAAATAATAATGGCTATTTTTACGCTCTGAATATCCGTCAAAAATAAATTTAAATATTGGAAAATATAAAATTAGTAAAAATATTTCTTTTTGAAGCCTTATTAAACCAAACAATAAACCTATAAGACTAATAGAAACAAATAATACAACCGAAAAAATATTTACAGAAATCCCATAATCTTTCATAACAATCGGATTTTCATCATAATTTCTCAAATTTGATTTTTTGACATTTGGTTTATTTTCTAAATTTTCGTTTTCCAAATTTATCCTTTTGTTTTTGCTGTTCGGTCAGTATCGTTTGATACTGAATTTTAAATTTCAGCAAATTCTAGGCAAAAGCTCACCCTTTGGAAGCTCCAAAAATCGCCCTGAGCCATACGCATTTTGGATTATCACCCTATTTTGCGATTTTGCCGTGCCTGTTACTTCGCCGATGATTTCGGCATTTTTATCAAATTTACGCAACACTTCCAAAGCTTTTGCTTCATCGCCGTTAGCAACGACTGCGACAAAAGTGCCTTCGTTTGCCAGTTCGTAAGGCTCAAAACCTAGCAACTCGCACACGCCCACGACTTCATCGCTCAGCGCGATTTTTTCTTCGAAAACCAAAATTTCATTGCCCGAAATCTCGGCAAATTCGTTTAGCACTGCACTCAAACCACCACGCGTAGCATCTCTCATAGCACTTATTTTCACGCCACTTTTTAACAGCTCCCCTACTACGCCATTTAGCGGTTTGCAGTCGCTTTTAAGCTCACTTTCAAGCGAAAGCTCATCTCTGGCGGCCAAAATCACAGCCCCGTGTCTGCCGACATCGCCACTAAGCAAGATTTTATCGCCGATTTTGATATTTTTTGCTTCGATATTTTGGGCGATGATTTGCCCTATTCCGCTTGTATTTATGAAAATCTTGTCGCATTTGCCGTGCGGGACGACCTTGGTATCGCCACAGACGATTTTTACGCCACACTGCTTGGCAGTATCGGCAATGGAAGCTAAAATTCGCTCAAATTCAGCAAATTCCAGCCCTTCTTCGATGATGAAGCCCACACTGATAAAGAGCGGTTTAGCTCCAACCATACAAAGATCGTTTATAGTGCCACAAACTGCGATTTTACCGATGTCGCCACCGCTAAAAAATATCGGCGTAACGACATACGAATCAGTCGTAAAAGCTAACTCACCACCGAAATTTGGCAAAATCGCGCTGTCGTTGCACTCACGCAAAATTTCATTATCAAACGCCCTAAAAATCGTATCATTGATGAGTTTATTCATCTCTTCGCCACCACCACCGTGGCTTAAAAGTATCGTTTTTTTCAAAATTTATCCTTATTTTGTAAAATTTTACGCAAAATTTTATGAATTTCGTGCGTATTTGAAATACGCAGCACATGCGCCCTCAGAACTTACCATGCACGAGCCTATCGGGTTTTGCGGGGTGCAGACCTTGCCAAAAACCTTGCAATCATAAGGTTTTGCCTTGCCACGCAGTATCTCGCCACAAATACACGCCCTATTTTCGCCCTTACTTTCTAAATTTTGCAAAATTTCAGCGAATTTTACTCTCGCGTCAAATTCGGCGAATTCGGCTTTTAGCTTCATACCGCTTTTTTGGATTTCGCCTAGCCCTCGCCACGAAAAATCGCAAATTTCAAAATACTTATCTATCAAATTTAACGCAGTTTTGTTGCCATCAGCCTTAACTACGCGGTCGTATTCGTTATAGACTTCATGCGTGCCATTTTCAAACTGAGTTACCAAATTTAGCACACCAGCCATAATGTCAAGTGGCTCAAATCCGCTCACGGCGATTGGTTTTTTGTATTTTGTGGCGATATTTTCGTAAATTTTGCTTCCTGTGATGACGCTGACATGGCTAGGTCCTAAAAATGCGTCGATTTTGGCTTCTTTATCTTGCAAAATGGCTTCTACTGGGGCTGGGACGGTTACATGATTTATGTGAAAAAATAGATTTTTTAGCCCCAAATTTATCGCCTTATCCACCAAAACCGCACTCATCGGCGTGGTCGTCTCAAAGCCAATCGCAAAGAAAATGACATTTTTATCCGGGTTTTCTAAGGCGATTTTTAGGGCATCGAGCGGACTATAAAGTGCGCGTATATCGGCTCCACCCGCACGCAGTTTTTGTAGGCTCGTGGTGCTTCCGGGGACTCTTAGCATATCAGCCAAAGTGCAAAAAATCACGCCGTCAAGCGACGCAAGAGCGATTGCTTCGTCAATGCGAGCTCGTGGCATTACGCACACAGGACAGCCCGGACCATGCACGAAATTTATATTCTCGCCTACTAAATTTGGCAGCCCAAATTTCATAATGCTGTGCGTATGACCGCCACAAATTTCCATTATATTTATAGGTGTTTTACTAGCTTTTTTAATCGCTTCTGAAAGCCCTAAAATCAGCTTTTTATCTCTAAAATCTTTTATCAAATCCATTTTTACTTCTTTGTAAGTTTATAACTTTCTTCGATTAAATCGTATGTCGTCGCCTCGTCGCAAACGCCCAAAATTACGCTAATCCAATGCTTTTTGTTCATGTGATACGCTTCTATGATACTCTTGCCGTCGCGCAAAATTTCGCCCAAATTCGGCTCGATTTTCAAATTTAAAATATCAAGCGTTTTTTCGCTCATAAACGCGCCGGGTTCGACGCCCAGAGTTTTTACGCTCACGCCCTTCATCAGCACGGCAAACCATTTTTTGTTTTTTTCGTGGCGAAAAACGCAAAAGCCCGGCGCACTTTTCCACAAATACTCAGGCTTTGCGCGATACCTGCGCCAGATTTCTTGGATTAGTGCTTCTGCTTCCACCGCGCGCCTTATTTTAAAATTTTCGCTTTCGCTGTCATCTCGTAAATTTTAAATTCATAAATTTTAGTATGACTTAACGCACCCAAAGCCGCTGTCTCGAAAGCGTCCATAAATTTCGCGCAATATTTAGCGCTAAGAATTCGCAAAGCCTCTAATTTGGCGTTTTTGTCTGTGATTTCATAGGCTTTTGTTTTTGCGACCACGCTTTTGTATTCGGTCGTAAAAACCCTATTTCCAAGCTCTTTTGAATTATCTTTTATCGCTTCAAATTCGGCGTCGTTTAAATTTGGTACAGCGTTGAAACTGACGCAAACTATGCTCACATCGCGTCCGCCAGTGAAAAGTTCAGCTTTGCTTCCTTTTGTCGCACCGTGAATAAAAATGCTGTCATTTTCACGCACGATTGAAAGCGGGATTGAAAAAATTTCTCCATTATCCCTCACGCATGAAAACACGGCATATTCGGCATTATCGATTATTTCGTAAGCTTCGGATACGCTTAAAGCTCTATCGATTCTACGCAAAATTTAGCCTTTGAAATTCGCTAGCCCCATATCGCCCTCATCTGCCGAAATTTCGCCACTATTCATCTCTTCGGCGATTTGTTCGTAAATTTTCAAGCTCTCTAAGGCGACATCCGTGTCGATTTTTTCCATCGCAAAGCCCACATGAATGAGCACGAAATCCCCCACGCTAACTGGCTCGGAGATCAGATCTAAGCTCACGCCACGCCTAACGCCGAGCGTTTCGACGGTCGCGAAATTGTTTTCATCAATTGAAATCACTTTTGACGGGATTGAAAGGCACATTATTTGAATTCCTTTTTAAATTCCAAAAATTTTAGCCATTTTTCCACGCCCTCGCCAGTTTTACTATCTAGGGCGATTACAGCGGCTTTTGGATTTAGTTTTCGCACCTCTTTAACCACCTCTTCGACGCTAAAATCAAAATGCTCGATTAGCGAGTGTTTGGTTACCACGACCAAATCCGCCGCGCGAAACATTACAGGGTATTTTGCTACTTTATCGCTTCCTTCGGTTACGCTTAGAAGCACGACATTTGCGTGCGCGCCGACATCGTAGCTTGCAGGGCAGACGAGATTTCCGACATTTTCTATGAAAACCAAATCAAGCCCAGTGGTATCGAGGTGATGAAGCCCTTCATGCACCATAAAAGCGTCTAAATGACAGGCTTGTCCTGTGGTGATTTGATGAGCGCGCGCGCCTGCTTGCAATACGCGATCGGCGTCGCGGTTGGTTTCTAAATCGCCCTCGATTACGCCGATTTTAAATTTACCGCTTTTGATAGTGGCTTCTAGTAGCGTTGTTTTGCCACTTCCTGGGCTACTCATCAAATTTACGCATAAAATCCCGTCTTCGTCGAAATGCTCTCTGATATGCGCCGCTTCGGCATCGTTAGCTGAGAGAATTTTCGTGATTACTTCAACGGTTTTTTTATCATTTAGCACAGGGTGTGCGTGGTCGCCGTGAATTTCGCCGTGCTCGTGCTCGTGCGCCTCTCCATGAGAGTGAGCATGAGCGTGATTATGCTCGTGAGTGTGCGTAACACCGTCAGAGTGCGTGTGGCTGTGAGTGTGTCCTGCGATAGAACATCCGCAATCTTTACACATTTTTTATCCTTTAATTTGAGATTAAATATACAAGAAAAATTAAAACCAAAGCCCACACCACCGACCAAATAACAAATTTTTTCCAAAATTTATTGCTACTTTGCTCATGGGTTGCGACTTTGTTTTGTGAGTTTTCGTAAAAATCTTTTGCCTTCATATCCGCGCTACTTAAAACAGCGCGCCTGACATCGACAAATTCGCCATTATAGCGCATTGCCCCGTCTGGTTCGATCCTGTAAGAATCTATTTTTTTAACGCTCCATAAAACTTTATTGGTTGCGCTTTGCATTTTGATTAGGGCTAAAATTTGCCCCTCGCTATCAAGGGCGTAAAATTTTAAAATTTTATCGTATGTAGCCTTGTCGATTTGCCCCAAATCCGCTAAATAATCTAATTTTTCTTTAATACTTTTTTGGTGAAAAGTATGTAAAAACATAAAAATTCCTAATCGTAAAATAACTTACGATTTTACCTAAATTTAATTATTTAACGCTGAAATTTAGCCTTTAATGTAATCGCTGGCGTTGTATGCCTTGCCCGCGTCGAAATCCCGCAGTAAGCGCACTACAATGCCACTTAAAAGCAAAATCGCAATCAGGTTTGGAATCACCATAAGGCCGTTGAAAAGATCGGCTAGCTCCCAAACAAGGTCGATTTTAAGCAGTGAGCCCATAAAAACAAAGCCAATAACCAAAAGCTGTAAAAATTTCACCCCTTTTGGTCCAAGCAGATAGCGGATATTTATCTCAGCGAAATAATACCAGCCCATAATCGTGGTAAATGCGAAAAACAAAAGACAAATCGCCACGAAGCTATATCCAAGCTCCCTGCCCAAAAAATTCGACGAAAACGCCTCTTGCACGAGCGCAATCCCGCTAAATACAGCCTTGCCATCAGCCCCAAACTCCACCACGCCCGAGGTCAGTATCACAAAAACCGTGATATTTAGCACGATAAATGTATCGATAAAAACGCTCATAATGCCCAGCATTGCTTGATCGACTGGGTGAGTGACATTAGCAGCGGCGTGAGCGTGAGGGGTAGAGCCCATACCAGCTTCGTTGCTAAATAGTCCGCGCGCCACACCATATCTCATAGCCATAGCGATACTAGCCCCCGTCGCACCACCCCATGCAGCGCTTGGATCAAAAGCTGATTTGAAAATCAGCGAGATTGCACTAGGAAATTCAGAAATATTTGCGCAAATTATACTAAATCCTACCAAAATGTATAAAATCGCCATAAGCGGGACGACCTTTTCGGCTACGCGCGCGATCGCCCTGACACCGCCGATGAAGATTATCGCGCAAACCACAGCCAAAATTTCGCCGATATAGACCTTGTCGATATTAAAAGCCTTGCTAAATCCGTCTGAAATGGCGTTTGCTTGCACCATATTTCCCATGCAACCAAGCGCTAAGATTATCGCTATGGCAAAAACCACAGCCAAAATTTTGCCAAATTTCCCGCCAATACCGCGCGAAATATAAAACGCAGGTCCGCCGATAATATGACCACTTTTATCCTTTGAACGATAAATTTGAGCTAGACAAATTTCAGCAAAATTTGTCGCCATACCAAAAAACGCAGCCAACCACATCCAAAAAATCGCCCCAGGTCCGCCCATAATAAGCGCAGTCGAGGCCCCTACTAGATTGCCCGTGCCCACTTGTGCTGCAATCGCAGTCGAAATCGCCTGAAACGAGCTCATACCGTGTTTGCCCGCCTTTTTGCCATGGAGCGAAAAATCGCCCAAAAGTCTATTTCCAGCAAGCTTAAATTTTAAAATTTGAACGAATTTTAATCTGATTGTAAAATACACGCCAGTTCCGCAAAGAAGGGCTATGAGAAAGTATGGCCCCCAGATAAATGAGTTTATGTCGGTTACGATTTTGATAAAATTTTCCATTTTGTCCGCCTTAATCTGCCTCGAATTTGTTAAAAATCGATTATTTTACTTTTTTCGCGCTTAATAAAACTTAAAATTTTATAAATTTCAGTTTTAATTTATAATTGTAAGAATTTATGGCGCCAAATTTTGCTAAAATTCGCGCCGTTTTTAAAAAAATTTGAAATTCATCGAGGCTAAAATGAATCTAAAAAATGAAAATATCTCCAAACTCTCAAATTTCCCGATTATGTTTTTTGCCGTTACAATGGGGCTTGGCGGGCTTAGTATCGCTTATCGCGCCATTAGTGAGGCGTATGGTGCGCCACATTTTATATTTGAAATTTTGCGATTTTTCGCCCTTGGTGTGTTTGCGCTAATTTCGGCGTTTTACACGGCAAAAATCATCAAATTTCCACGCGCTGTGCAGTCAGAATTTACCCACCCAATCAAGCTAAGTTTTTTTGCCACATTTTCGATTAGCCTACTTTTACTAGCCATCGCATTTAACGATATTAGCGCGCTTCATAGCGCATTTTACGGCGTAGCGATGATATTTCATGCGTTTTTGACGCTTTATATCATTTCGTTTTGGATACAAAAAAACATGCTCATCACCCACTCCAATCCAGCGTGGTTTATCCCGATCGTAGGCAATCTCATCGTAGTAATCGCCGCGAGCGAAAAAGGCGAATATCTGTGGTATTTTTTTAGCATTGGGATTTTCTTTTGGATTGTGCTTTTTAGCATTGTTTTTTACCGCATTATTTTTCACGACCAGCTCGCACAAAAATTCGTCCCCACGCTTTTTATAATGATTGCGCCCCCGTCTGTGGCGTTTCTGGGCTATATCAACATCGGCGGCGAGTTTGATATGCTCGCTAAAATTTTGATAAATTTGGTGCTATTTTTCACACTTTTGATATTTTTCATGGCAAAAAGCTTTTTCGGGCTTAAATTTTTCCTATCATGGTGGGCTTTCACTTTCCCGACAGCGGCTGGGTGCATTACCTTTATGAAGGCGTATTTTTTAAGCGCGGAAGTATGGTTTGCGCGCCTTGGGCTTGGTATGTTTGCGCTTTTGTGTGTTTTGATTTGCATAGTTAGCTACCACACCATAAAAGGGCTAATTAACGGCGAAATCTGCGTGCAGGAGTGAAATTTAGCGCAAATTTCGCCAGATTTATTGTTTAAGAAAATTACTTGCAAAATGCACATTATCAACCTTAAAATTTAGTAAAAGTAAATTTATAAACTTACAAATTTTCTTAAAATCCACTTACAAATCCGCTATTTTTATTGACTTTTAAGAATTAATATTATATTATAACGCCAAATTTTCACAAGGAGCAACCTATGGCAGTAGATGTTATAAAAGTCGAGCAAATGGTCAAAGACGCTGAATTTTTAGAAAATATCAGAGGCAGAGAAAGTTATAGAAAAGCTCTAAAACTCTTAGGAATTGCTAAAAATTATAGCCTTTTGGATAGCGAGAAATGGGAAGCTCTCCATAATAGCGTGCAAACAATGGCTTCGCTCTTGGGCCTAGCAAGGGCAGAAATAGACGAGGTCTATACCCCTAAACAGCAGGTTTTAGCCGGCCACACTATGGAAATCATAGAGCTACTCAAAAAGGAAAAAACCCCGCTTCAAATCACAAAAATTTTGCAAGAACGAGGCGTGGAGGTGGCCTACTCTCAGGTCAGCCATTTCATATCAGAGACAAGGCTTAATCAATTTTCCGCACCATCAACTAGGGACAGGCTCGCCAAATACAAGGACGAAATCCAAGCCAAACTCGAAAACGGCGATAGCTACTACTCAATCGGTGGCGATTTGGCAGAGGCATACCCCGAGCTTAGCGAGCTTACATATTCGCAGATTAGCAACTTTATCAAAAGCGAATTTGGCGAAAAATACTTAGCCGAAATAAAGGCGAAATTCGCAGGTCCGACAAGCAAAGAGTTGCTAAGCCCATACAAAGATGAAATTCGCAAAATGCTAGCTAGCGGCGAGCAGCTCACGGATATCCGTGCCAAACTAAAAGAATTAAAGCCCGAGCTAGGGAATATTTCGTATTCTCAGCTTAACTACTTTATCGCAACGAAACTCTCACAAGGCTGAAAGCCTGCGATAAGGGCGTGAAATTTGGCGTGAAATTCTCGTAATGGCGCATTAGCGGTGCGCGTAATGCTGTCATTGCGAGAATTTAAAATTCCAGCATTGCATTTGCTGTCATTGCGAGAAGCGAAGCGACGAAGCAATCTACGAACTTGAAATTCCTTACGCTAAATTTGCAAAAATACTGACCTTGAATTTTTAATTCGTAGATTGCCACGCTCACTGCGTTCGCTCGCAATGACAAAAACGAATTTATAAATTCTTGCATAAGCTTAGAAGTTTTTCTAACTCCGACGCTATAAATTCTTGCTCATTTTTTGGTGGCAGGGGGATTATTGTTCCTTGAACTTTTTCGGTTGATAAATTTTTTACAACCGCCCCAGAAACAGTTTCTCTAAAAGATTTCTGAACATAATTGCAAGTTAGTAAATAAAATAAATAATCTATTATTGTTAAATTTTCAAATTTACTTAACACTAGCCAACCATCGTGTATGCAACCATTGATTTGCAAAATATAAGGTCTGCCAAAACTCATTGAATTTGTTAGTAATAGGCTACCTGCTTTTACAAATCTAGTTTTATATAATCCGTCTTTTGTAATTTTTTGTGCCGTTTTTTTAATATATTTTCCACCTATATCGCTATCGCCTATTTTTATCCAATTAAAACCATTTTCAGAATTTGTTAAATAATTTTCAATAGGTCGTGGCGAACCACCACGCACAATCTCGCAAATTTCCCCCAACTTCACCCATACCCAAGAATTTGGGATTTCAAAAGGCGGATTGAAATTCAGGTCAGTATTTAGGGGCGTGATAGTGCGATATGATTTGATTTTGGTTTTTATTTTAGCGATGATATGTTTGATTTTGTCGCTATTTTTTGGTTTTGTTTTTAGAAGTTTTTCTAAATTTGAAAGCAATTTTTCACGCTGTGATTTTAGAGTTGAAATTTTGGCGTTAAATTCAGCGATTTCATCAAGGGCTGTTTTGTTTGTCATTGCGAGATTTTTCGCAGAAAAATCGAAGCAATCCAGAGAATTGCCATTATCTTTAAATTTAGAGATTTTGGAATTTTTCTGGATTGCTTCGTCGCTTCGCTCTCTCGCAATGACGAAAGGGACGAGATTGCTCTGCCTGTTCGCTCCTCGCAATGACACGAAAGGCGAAATTTCGCTGAGAGTTCGCCACGCACGGCGTAATCAAGTATGGATTTTGGAATTTGTGTTTTAAATTTGGTTTGCAAATTTGCTAAATTTAGGGCTTTTGCTTCGTAATTTTCACACTCTTTTAATAAATTTTGCAAAACTTGTGAAATATAAATTTGCTCGTTTTTTGGTGGCAAGGGGATTATTGTTTCAATAATTTTTTCTCTTGAAATATTTGGCTGACCACTTCCGCTTCCAAGTGATAAAAAATAGTCTCTTTTTTGTAATAAAAAATAAAATAAATAGTAATTAAAAAGCAATGAATTGCAAGAACAAGCACAACAAGCTTGATTTGTTGCCAATGGAATTTTAGCAATTCCTAATTTTCCAATAGTTGCACCATACATCGCAATTAAAATACTGCCTATTTTATTGATATGTAAATTTGCTGATTTGAGTGCATTTTGTGTTATTTTCTCTTCCGTATGGTAAATAAAACTATCATTTAAATCGCCAGTTTTTAGCCAATTTATTGTTCCATTAATAAAAAATTGCGAATTATTTCTTAATGGTGTTGAGCCAGATTTCCAAATCCCCAAATCCCCCAACTTCACCCATACCCAAGAATTTGGGATTTCAAAAGGCGGATTGAAATTCAGGTCAGTATTTAGGGGCGTGATAGTGCGATATGATTTGATTTTGGTTTTTATTTTAGCGATGATATGTTTGATTTTGTCGCTATTTTTTGGTTTTGTTTTTAGAAGTTTTTCTAAATTTGAAAGCAATTTTTCACGCTGTGATTTTAGAGTTGAAATTTTGGCGTTAAATTCAGCGATTTCATCAAGGGCTGTTTTGTTTGTCATTGCGAGATTTTTCGCAGAAAAATCGAAGCAATCCAGAGAATTGCCATTATCTTTAAATTTAGAGATTTTGGAATTTTTCTGGATTGCTTCGTCGCTTCGCTCCTCGCAATGACACGAAAGGCGAAATTTCGCTGATAGTTCGCCACGAATAGCATAGTCTAAAATGGATTTTTTCAAATTCGCAGGATTAGTCATTATTGCGCCTTGTTGCTTTTAAGGATCGCCTCAATAGCTTCGAGCGTGGCGGACATTTGGGATTTTAGTTCGTTTTGTTCGTGGGTGAATTTTTCAATCAACTCAAATGGCGGTAAAATTTCGTCTTTGGCTTCGATAAATCCGCATAAATCAAGGTTGTAGTTTTTATCTATAAGCTGGGCTTTACTAAATTTGGCGGCTTTTGGGTTGCCGTTTTCGTCATTTAGTGCGGTGCGGTTTGTATCCCAAGCGAAAAATTCATCAAAATGCTCTAATTTCATAGGTTTGGTCTTAGAAAATGCCTTGTAGGCAGGCGGCATATCAAGGCGATAAAACCAAGTCTCATCGGTGCCTGTGCCGTTACGCTCAAAAAATAAAATATTTGTCGTAATGGAAGTGTATGGGGCAAAAACGCTTTTTGGAAGACGGACGATTAAATGCAGGTTAAATTCGTCAAGTAGGCGTTTTTTGAGATTGATTTTGGCACTATCATCGCCAAATAAAAATCCATCAGGCAAGACTACGGCGGCTTTGCCGTCAAATTTCAAACTCTCGGTAATCATCGCCATAAATAAATCAGCGGTTTCGCTACTTCTAAATTCGCTTGGAAAATTTGATTTTATGGTGTCGTTTTCGCTTCCGCCATAAGGTGGGTTCATAGCGATAATGTCAAAGCTAGGCTTAATGTCATCAAAATGGGTGTCAAATGAATTTGCGTGGTCTAAATTAGGATTTTCGATACCTTTGATTAAAAAATTTGTTACACATAAAATATAAGGAAGTGGCTTTTTCTCAACGCCGTAAAAGCTTTCTTTTAAAATCTCACTATCTCGTGTATTTTTGGTTAATTTGTTCAAATAATTAAAAGCTGAGGTCAAAAACCCGCCCGTGCCACAAGCAAGGTCTGCGATTTTATCGCCGATTTTCGGGCGTAAAATTTCCATAATAAAATCCGTTACAGCTCGCGGAGTGTAATACTCGCCTGCATTTCCTGCGCTTTGCAAATCTTTTAAAAATGTTTCGTAAGTGCTAGAAAGCAGAGCTCTATCGGAATTTTCATCAAGGGTAATGCTATTGATTGCGTTTATTAGCTTGCGAAGCTGGATACCGTCTTTCATAAAATTAATGCGATCTTCAAAAGCTTTTTTGACGATTTTTTTATTTAACGGCATATCGTTAGTAATGTATAAATTTTTAAGCGTAGGGAAAAGTTTATTATTTACGAAATCTATCAACTCATCACCTGTTTTGATATCTTTTCTAACATTGCCATTGGCGTCGTATTGATTAGCCCAAGTATCCCATGAAAGCTCATCTGGTATGATAGAAGTATAAATTTCGCCCTCGAATTCAGCGCTATCACGCCAACGCTTTTCGTAAAAATCATAGACTTTTAAAAACAAAATCCAAATAATCTGACCAATTCTTTGAGCGTCACCATCTACTCCTGCGTCTGTGCGCATAATGTCTTGTAATGTTTTTATATTTAACAAATCAAATCCTTATTCTGCGTAAAGTGCTGATTTTATGCTATCAATAGCAATTCTATATGAAGCAATGTCGCCAAAAGCGGTTTTTAGCTTTTTAAAGCTTGGGTCGTCAAATGGCTCTTTGCTAAAAACCTCCATACTTTCTAACTCATTTATGCCATTTTGCTCGTATCTTTCAAGCAAAATTTGCAAAATTTCTCTCGCTTCACCTTGATAATTTTCTAAAATTTTGTTTGCTTTTTTGGCTCTTTGTGAGCGAGAAAGCGGAATTTTGCCAAAAGCAAGTGAAAGCAAAATGTCAAATTCGTCCATATTTTCGTATTGAGAATAACTTCGCAATTCTTCGATTAAAATTCCTTTGTTTTCAAATTCACCAAGTAATTCAAGCTTTTTCTTACTAGAATTCCAAATTTTGAGAAATTCCTCTAAATTTGCAAATTCAATACTATCTTTGATATTTTTTTTAGAATAATCTATAAAGTTATCAGTAATTACTTCACCATTTAGATAAATTTGGTTAATTTGCGTATCTATCGTAACCTCAACTCCATTAATATAATATCTTTTTACACTCTTTGGCTCTGGCTCTGGCTCGGGAGTTGGCTGAGGTGGAAATGTCGTAGGAGGTTGCGGAATTGGCTTTGAGCTGCCACCATTTATCTCGCTAGGCGCAGGCTCATCGATTTCTACGACAGGCGGAACTTCGATTATTTCGATTGTGCCGTCGAATTCTGGGTCTTTAAATTTTTCACTAGAACCTTTAAAATCGATAACCGTGAAATATTTTTTATTTCGTTTCTCATCTAGTCTTGTGCCACGCCCTATGATTTGTTTGAAATCTGTCATTGAATTTATAATTTTGTTTAGCACGATAACTTTGGCTAGTTTGGTATCTACGCCTGTGCTTAAAAGCTGCGAAGTTGTGGCTATGACTGGAAATTTCTTTTTTGAGCTGATAAAATCACTCAAATATCTCTTACCGTCCATATCATCGCCAGTGATACGCACGACATAATTTTTGTCTTTTAAATCTAAATTTTCATTTTCTAATGCAAATTTTACCAAATTTGCCTCTTCTGTGGTTTCGCAAAAAACTATCGTTCTTGCAAATCTATCTTTTATCGTGTATTTCAAAAAATTTGTAATCGCCTTTGCAATGGTGTTAGTTCGCTCGTCGATTAAAATTTTTCTACCAAAATCAGATTGATAATATATACCCTCTGGAACTTCTTGTCCGATTTTATCAATAGTTTCACCCTGTATCTCTACGCCGTCATCGATGTTGGAAATATATCTAATGACTTTAAAAGGTGCTAAAAAGCCATCTTGAATTCCTTGTTTAAGTGAGTATTCGTAAATAGGATTTCCAAAATATTCTAAATTTGACCCACTCTCATCGTGTTTTGGAGTAGCTGTTAAGCCAAGCTGGTAGCCAAGCTAAAATAATCTAAAATTTTACGCCATGCCGAAACTTCGTTTGCGCTACCTCTATGACACTCATCAATGATAATAAAATCGAAAAAATCTCGCGGAATATCTTTATAATATGTAGTAAAAAAGTCCTCGTCATCATTTCCAGCAAGTTGCTGATAAAGCCCGAAAAATATATCATATTCACTAGCGTTAATTTTATGTTTTTGGATTTTGTCAATATTTTTAC
Source organism: Campylobacter sp. JMF_06 NA1 (assembly GCF_027737785.1). NCBI lineage: Bacteria > Pseudomonadati > Campylobacterota > Epsilonproteobacteria > Campylobacterales > Campylobacteraceae > Campylobacter > Campylobacter sp. JMF_06 NA1. The sequence continues at coordinate 262,249 of NZ_JAOVUA010000001.1, read as the reverse complement.
CAAGTGGCTTAAAATCTCCGTCGATACTCTGATCTACTAAAATATTTCTATCTGCTAGATAAAGAATTTTTTTAAATTTACCACTCTTATAAAGCCTATGAATAATCTCAAAAGCGGTAAAGGTCTTGCCCGTACCTGTCGCCATAACGAGTAAAAGGCGTTTTTGTCCTTTTGCGATAGCCTGAATTACGCTATCAATAGCAATTTGTTGATAATATCTTGGTTCGCGATTTTCTAAATAATACGGATAAGTTATAAGTTTTTCTTGATCTGGGGTTATATTTTTCGCATTTATATAACGCATAAAAAGTTCATCTGGGGTTGGAAATTCGCTCATTTTAAGGGTTTTATTTTTGCCAGTAAAAAAATCATACTCCATAAAAGCGTCACCGTTTGAAGCATAAGCAAATGGAACATTTAGCATTTTTGCATAATCTTTGGCTTGTGATAGTCCGTCTGTATATGATTTATCATCTTTTTTAGCTTCGACTATGGCTAGACGAATATTTTTATAAGTCAATAAATAATCAGCAAATTTAGGTGTTTTTCTAGAAACTTTATCACCCATAAATGCCATTTCGCCGTCTGTGAATTGATAATTTTGCTTTACAGGAAATTCCATATTTATTTGGTTTTGAATATTCCAGCCTGATTTTTGCAAGCTTGGCGTAATGAGTTTTAATTTTACATCTTCTTCGGTCATTTTTTATCCTTAGCATAAAATTGCAGATTTTATCAAAAATTAACAAAAAAGAAAATGAATTTTTGCTACGCTAGAATTTCGTCACTGTTTCACAACTCCTTGCAATATCAAAAAGCAAATTTTACACAAATCACCTGCACGCGAGATTTTTAGCACCTCGCGCGCAGTATCCCCCCAGCCAAAAGCCACGCTTAAAGCATGGCTAAATTACCAGCTAAAACGCGACGGATTAAAACATAATCAAATTCCCAAGCGAAAAAGCGTGGCTAAATTCCGAGCCACGCGCCACGGCTTACAACACAATCAAAATTCCAAATCGTGCGCCACGCTCAATCGAAAATCAAATTTTATAAAGCTTTTGCGACTAGTTCGTTGATATTGGCGATAAAAGCGCCCGGATCATCGACGCCTTGGGTCTCGCCTAGCTTAGCCAAATCAAAAGCCAAACGCGCCACGCTAGCAATCATAGTTTTATTATTTTCTAGCTTTTTGATGATTTCATGCTTTGCGTTGATTTCCAAAATCGGCTTAAACTCAGGCAAATTCGTCTGCCCCATTTGGCGCAAAATTTGCTGTGTGGCGTAGTCTGGATCGCTCTCGTCAAAGACAAGGCAAGAAAGCGAGTTTGTCAGACGAGTGGAGATTTTCACATCTTTTACGCGACCCTCCAAGCACTCTTTAAATTTCGCCGCCACTTCCAGTGCCCACGCGCTTTGCTCTTCGTTTTGCTCGGCGCTTTTTACGCTAGTTACGCTCTTGATTGCTGTGCCGTCAAACTCGAAAAGTCCCGGCATAACCACAGCGTCGATCTCATCATCGCAGAGCAAAACCTCCACGCCCCTAGCGTTAAAATCCTCCAAAAGTGGCGAGTTTTTCAGCATTTTCGCATCTTTGCCGGTGATGAAATAAATCTCTTTTTGCTCCGCGTTTTCGCTCATTTTAGCCTTGTATTCATCTAGGCTGATTAGCCCCTCGCGTAAATTTGACTTAAATAGCGCTAGGTGGCTAATCTCAGCCTTATCAGGGCCGAATCCATACAAGCCCTCTTTTAGCACTTTGCCAAAAAGCGCGTAAAATTTCTCATATTTTTCGCGATCATTTTTTAGCATTTTGGCTAATTCGCCTAAAATTTTCTTTACGCTTTGTTCCTTGACATGGGCCAAAATGCGGTTTTCTTGCAGAATTTCACGGCTTACATTTAGTGGCAGATCCTCCACATCTATCACGCCACGCACAAAGCGCAAATACACAGGCAAAAGCTCTTTGGCGTCATCTGTGATAAATACGCGCTTGACATAGAGTTTGACGCCACTTTGATAATCCACGCGGTATAAATCAAACGGCTCGTTTGATGGCACATAAAACAGCGTAGTGTATTCATGCACACCCTCTGCTTTGGTATGTATATGAAATAGCGGATCCGCGCTATCGTGGCTGATTTGTTTATAAAAGTCGTCATAATCGCTCTGTTTTAGCGATGATTTTGGTAGTTGCCACAGCGCGCTGGCTGAATTTAGCTGAACCACTTTGGTTTCGCTATGACCCTGCGCGCCGTCCTCGCCAGGGATATACTCCTCTTTTTGCCCAAAAATCGGGTATGGGATATGGTTTGAGTATTTTTTGATAATGCCCTCTAATCGCGCTAAATTCGCAAATTCATCATCTTTTAAATGCAAGATTATATCAGTGCCAAAGCTATCTTTTTCGCAAGGCTCGATTGTGTAGTTTTCGGCGTTCGATGACCATTTGAAAGCCTCGTCTTCAAGGGCTTTGCGCGAGATGACATCGATACTATCTGCGACCATAAACGCCGAATAAAACCCCACGCCAAACTGCCCGATTAGGTTGCTATCTTTGGCGGCATCTCCGCTCAAATTCGCCATAAATCCCTTTGTGCCAGATCTCGCAATCGTGCCTAGATTGGTCTCTAACTCGCCCTCGTTCATACCGATACCATTATCTGAAATTTTTAAAATTTTATTCTCGCTATCGAGCGAAATTTCAATGCGTGGCGTGTAGCTTAAAGCCTTGTAAGCCTCATCGGTAAGGCATAGATAATTTAGCTTATCAAGCGCGTCTGAGGCGTTAGATACGAGCTCACGAAGGAAAATTTCCTTGTTTGAATACAGCGAGTGGATCATTAAATTTAATAAATCATTGACCTCTGTTTTGAATTTTTTCTTTGCCATAAAATGTCCTTTGGATTGAATTTTGTTTAAAAATTAGCACATTATAGCACCGAGTGCTAAGTTTTGTCAATATTAAGCCAAATTTTGTTTTTAAATTTGGCTTAGAATATCGTCGATTATGGATTTTGCGCCGTTTTTGGAGCTGAAATTTACTAGCCCCCTACTTGCACTTGGAGCGTCGAAATTTTGGATTAAATCCAAAATTTTATCCTCGCTAGCCTCATTTTGGCGCACGATTTTGCATAAATTTAGATCTTGCAAAAATTTCGCATTGTAGAATTGATGATCTCCTGCTGCATGCGGAAACGGCACGAAAATCGCAGGAAGTCCGTTTGCCACGAGCTCCCACAGCGTGCTAGCCCCACTTCTGCCTACGCACAAATCAGCCTTTGAGATTAAATCAACCAAATTTTTGCTAAATCCCACGAGCTCGACATTTAAATTCGCGTTTTTGTAAAATTCGCTGTATTTTTCAAACTCTTTTTCGCCACATTGATGAATAATCTCATAGCCCATTTTGGTAAGCCTTGGCGCTAAATTTGAAGCAAGAGTATTGATAAAACTCGCCCCTTGCGAACCGCCTAAGAAAATTATCGTTTTTACCTCGCTTCGAATTCTAGATTTTTCAAAAAAAATATCGCTTACTGGATAGTCGAATTTATCACTTATGCACTGGGTATTATCCTGAGTAAATTTCGTCACGCAACCACAAGCTGTGGGAAGCTCGAATTTTTCCCTAGAATATGGGCTGTAAATTTTCTTGCAAAACGGCTCTAAAAGGTCGTTTAACCGCCCTAAAATAGCGTTTTGCTCGTGTATAAAAAGTGGCTTGAAAAAAAATAACGACGCAAACGAAGCCGGAGCTGAGCTGTATCCGCCCACGCTGATTACGGCTTTTACGCCGTTTTCTTTGAAAATTTTACGACATTTCAAAGATAGTTTTAAAATATTCATCAGCGATGAAATTTTACTAAATCCTTTTTTATTTACCACGCCAGAGCTTTCCAAAAAATACGCCCGCTCGAAAATTTCGCTATTTTCGAACCACGCTCTGTCTTGGCCGTTGGTCGAACCGATAAAAATCACCCCTATTCCGCGATTTTTAAGCTCAGTGCCCAAACTTTTTGCGATACTTAAATGCCCGCCTGTGCCACCACCACTGATTGCTATCATTTTTAGCTCCTTAAATTTGCGCGTTTGCTAATCATAAGTATAAATCCAACCGCCATTGAAGCAGCTATAACATGGCTTCCGCCATAGCTTAAAAACGGCACAGCGATACCCTTCATAGGGATTAGCCCAGTAATTCCATAAGAATTTAGACAAAATGAGAAAAACAGCATAAAAGCAATGCCAAGCCCAAAGAGAAAATATACGCTATTTACGGATTTTGAGGCTATGCGAAAGACCCTGGCAAGCATCGCAGAAAAGAGCAAAACAACGCCAAGAATTCCAAAAAATCCGATTTCCTCGGCAATGCCAGCTAGCACGAAGTCAGTATGCACCTCGCTAAGATAGCCTAGTTTGAAGCTTCCCTGCCCTAGCCCAGCTCCCATTAGCTCGCCGTTGTTTATGGCATTTAGCGAATGGCCGACTTGGTAAGGCATATTCGCATCATCTACGCGAACCTTAGCGGCTGTTTCTGGGGAGAGAAACGGAGTGATAGTGTCTTGCACGCCAGCCCACCATGAGCGAATTCTCACGATTCTGTGCGGACTAGTGACGACAAAGGTATAACCCAAAATGCCGATTATTCCCACCACTATGCCAACTAGCCTCATGCTAGTTCCGGCGAAAAACGACATACATATCATCGTCGCAGCCAAAACAGCCACTTGTCCAAGATCTTTTTGCCCTATGGCGATAACTATGCCAAAAATCGCGAAAAGAAAGACATACGGAACCCAAATTTTAATCTCTTGCCAAACCGTTTTTTTAGTATGGTTCATCTTGCGCGAGAAACTCCACGCCAAAAAATATATAAAGCCAACTTTGAAAAATTCCACCGGAGCGATACTAATGCCTGCGATTTTTATCCACCTAGCCGCTCCATTTACCTCTGATACGATTGATTTAGGCATGAAGCCCATTGAGATCATCACTAGCCCAGATACCACCCACAAAACCATACAAAACGGCGTTAAAACCTTATCTGGGTTAAACTGTGAAAGCCCCCACATAAGGAAAATGCTAAACATACCAAATATCCATTGTTTTTTGAAAAAATATAGTGGCTCAGTATCGCTTGCAAGCGTGGTATATGAGGTCAATGATAGCGAAAATACAATGCCTATGGTGATTAATGCAACCGTGAAATAAAACAGCCACTGATCTGTTCTCAAATTTTACTCCATTTAAATTTCAAAATTTAGCCAAATTTATTTGATGATATCTCTTTGCCCTTTGGCATTAACTTCGCTTAAAATTCCCATTTGCTCTAACTGCTCGATGATTGTAGCGGCGCGGTTGTAGCCGATTTTAAGACGGCGTTGCAGATAGCTAATCGAAGTTTTTTCTTCGGTTAAAATGATATTTTTCGCCTCTTCAAACAGCTCGTCAAGCTCCATATTTTGCGGATCTATCATACCTGCGCCCTCTTTTTGGCTATCGTTTTCAGCCAAAAATCTCTCATCATAAACCACGCTTTCTTGCGAACGCAAATACTCAGCTATGGCATTTATCTCATCTTCTGTGCTAAATGGCGCATGCAAGCGAATCGTAGTGCTTCCACTTGGTGGCATAAAGAGCATATCACCTTTCCCTATCAGGCTTTCAGATCCCATTTGATCGAGGATTATGCGACTATCTGTATATGAGCGAACCTTAAAGCTAATGCGACTTGGCATATTGGCTTTGATTAGGCCTGTTACAATCTCTTTGCTTGGGCGTTGAGTTGCTATGATGAGGTGGATTCCGCATGCTCTTGCCTTTTGAGCTAAAAGCACTATGTTGGTTTCGACCTCTTTTCCACCTGTCATAATAAGGTCGGCAAATTCATCTATCACAACCACAATATAAGGCAAAATTTCGCCATTTTCTTTTGAAATTTTGGCATTATAACTTTCGATATTTTTGACCCTATTATCAGCCATTATGCGATATCTGTGCTCCATTTCAGCCACGACATTTCCAAGGGCGGTTATGGCTTTTTTGGGCTCAGTAATAATCGGTGTTAGCAGGTGCGGGATATCCTCATAAAGTCTAAATTCAACCATTTTTGGATCGACCATTATTAGGCGCAGAGTTTTTGGCGAATTTCTATACAAAAGGCTTAAAATAAGGGCATTTACGCCGACACTTTTACCACTTCCTGTTCCTCCTGCGATGAGTAGGTGTGGGAGTTTTTTCAGATCTGTGACAAAAGGCTGACCCACGATATCCTTACCAAGCGCCATAGTAAGCGGACTAGAAGCTGTTTTAAAAACCTCACTTTCAAAAATTTCACGCAAATAGATTGTCTGTGCCTCTTGATTTGGGATTTCGATACCTACGACATCTTTGCCAGGAATCGGGGCTTGGATACGGATCGTCTGCGCGCGCAGTGCCATAGCCAAATCATCTTGGAGGGTTAGGATTTTACTAACCTTAATGTGCGCTGCTGGGCGAAACTCAAATGTCGTAACCACGGGACCTGAGTATGTGCGAACGACATCGCCGTCGATTTTAAATTTGCGAAGTTTATCGAGCAAATCAAAGATTTTTTGATCTATTTCGCTCTCATCGATTATATTTTGTTTTTTGGGCGGATTTTCCAAAAAATCAAGTGGAGGGAGGGCGAAATTTTGCGGTTTATCGATTTTGCCCTTTTCTAGCTCATCAAGAAGTTTTTTGTTTTCGGCAACCTCGCTTAAATGCTCGACTTTTTTTAGCGAAGCTGGTTTTTTGGAATTTGACTTTTTAAAATTTGGCTCTAAAATTTCATTTTGTAAATTTGGCTCTTTTTCTGAATTTAAGTCTAAATTTTCCCCCTCCAAATCATCGCTTTGCTCGGTTAAAAATTTTTCGATTTTGCTCTCTTGCTTTTCGCTAAATTCAGCTCTATCTTTTTTAAGCGGTTTTGGTTTTAGCTCGGTTTGCGCGCGAGTAGCTCTTTGGCGAGTTTGTTCGCGCAAAATTTCACTTTTTGCCTCGCTAGTTTGCTCTTTGATAAAAGAATTTTTGATAATATTTGTAAGCTTATCCTCGAAAATCAGCACCAGCGAAAGGACAAAAAGCGTTAGATTAAAAATCCAAATCCCCACACTTCCCACAAACTGCCTTAGCTGATTTATGACCACGCTACCGATGATTCCGCCACTATCGCCGATAATGCTTGATTGCACAAAAAGCACGGTGAAAAATAGCAAAATCACGCCTATGCAAAATTCAAAAAATCTAAAATCAAATCCCCTAAAATAGCGATACGCGATATAAACAAGCCCGAGTAAAAATAGCGGATAAATATATGAAAAATAACCAAAAAGCCCTAAATTTACCGAGCGAATCGCATTGCCAGCACTGCCGACAAGAGCCGAATCAGGCGCAATCGTAGCAAATCCAAAAAACAAAATTATAGCCGAGACGATTATAAAATATACTTCTTTTATTATGATAAATCCTTTGAAAATAAAAAGCGCAATTTTAGCAAATTTAAGGTTAAAATTTTATTTGAAAACTAGAATTTTACGAAGTTGAGATAAATCCGCGCCCGATTTGGACGCGGATTTTGTTTTAGCTTTTGACAGCTTTTCCCAAATCCCACATTGGCATAAAGATACCAAGAGCGAGTAGCAATACCATACCAGCCATGAAAAATAGCATAATCGGCTCAACATAGCTAGAAATATTATCAATAATATCGTCAAATTTCTCTTTGTAATAATCAGCGACATTTCCAAGCATTTTATCAAGGTTACCAGCCTGCTCACCAGCGCTAATCATCTGAATAAGCATACTCTCGTAAAGTCCAGTATTCTCAAAAGCCTCTGTTAGGCTAACACCTTGTTGAACAGCGATTTTAACGCTTGAAAGTTTTTCTTTTAGCGTGTGGTTATCGACCATCAAAACAGCCGTATCAAGGGCGTCTGCAATAGGAATACCAGCGCGAACTAGCTCGGTAAAAATCAGCATAAAGCGTGACATTGTAGAGTAAAAAATAATCTTGCCAAACAAATAAACCTTTAAAATTCCCCTATCCCAGCCGATTTTAAACTGATCGTTGTTTTTATACAGCCATTTAAGACCCACGATTGTAACGATGATACCAAGCAAAATATAGCCACCATAATTGCTAAGCGCACTTTCAATTCCTAGCAAAATTCTTGTAGGAAGTGGCAAATCTGCGCCGAGCTCTTCGAAAATTTCGCGGAATTTAGGCACAACATACATCATCAAAATCGTAAATGCTATCGCCATAACAATCATCAAAGTCATCGGATAGCGCATAGCCTTTTTAAATTTTCTTTGGTTTTCGTAAAGTTCAGTAAGCATAGAAGCTAGCTTGGCAAGTGATTCAGCCATATTACCTGTGGCCTCGCCAAGGCTTACCATTGCTACGACGACATCGCCTAGTTGTGGGCGGAATTTCTCAGCTGATTCAGTAAGGCTAAGACCTGCATTAAGGTCGTCGTTCATCGCGCTAAAAATGCCTTTTAGCGTCTTATCCTCTGTCGCTCTTGCGACCTCTTTAATAGAGTCGTGGATAGAAATACCAGCGTTTGTCATGACAGAAAGCTGTCTAATAGCAGCAACTAATGGCAGAGTTTTTACCTTGCCACTACCGCCCATTAAACGACTTACTTGGGTTTTAAAATCGCCTGTGATATTACCCAAATTTTGCGTTTGAGCGCGTCTAGAAATCGAACCGCCTGAGCGTTGTTTCATTAGGTTGTTCGCATTGACCTTGTTATTGACTTTTAGTCGCATTTGCTGGCGTTTTCCACCAGCGTTCATATTTACATTTAAATCTTTCATTGTTTAGCCACCCTATAAATTTCTTCTATACTTGTTACTCCACGAGCTGCACGAATAATGCCGTCTTCAAACATATCGATAAAGCCCTCCTCTTTCGCCAAAGCTCTCATATCGTCTTTCGAGCCACCATTTGCAATCAGGCTTTGCATACGATCTGTAATAGGCAAAATTTCACTTATCATCTCACGACCCATATAGCCTGTCTGACCACATTGATCACAACCAACTGCTTTGAAAAATTTATACTGCTCAGGTAAAAATTCTTTTAACTGATCGAGCATAGATTTTGGCACATTTGTCGGTTGTTTGCAGTGCGGGCATAGCTTGCGCACAAGGCGTTGAGCCTCGACCGCAATAAGCGCACCACTGATTAAATAACTCTCAATTCCCATATCTACAATTCTTGGTATCGCACTAACAGCGTCATTTGTGTGTAGTGTAGAAAAGACCAAGTGTCCAGTAAGAGCCGCTTGAATCGCGATTCTAAGCGTTTCTTGGTCACGAATCTCACCGATCATTATAATATCAGGGTCTTGACGCAAAATCGAGCGCAAAGCCGACGCAAATGTAAGGCCTGCTTTTTCATTAACATGGACTTGTTGTATTAAATTTACCTGATACTCAACAGGGTCTTCAACGGTAATGATTTTTGTATCGACACTTTTGACATCGTTTAGTGCCGCATATAGTGTGGTTGATTTACCACTACCGGTTGGTCCAGTAACTAGGATAATGCCATACGGTGCGTGCATTGCATTGCTAAATTTTTTAAAGCTTTCTGGGTGCATACCAAGCTTTTCAAGGCTAATGATAACCTTGGATTTATCCAAAATACGCATAACGGTTGATTCACCATTGATAATAGGAAGCGTCGAAATACGAAAATCATATTCGCGCCCAGAAATCGTCATAGAAAAACGGCCGTCTTGTGGCTTTCTACGCTCTGCGATGTCCATATTCGAAAGCAATTTCAAACGGCTCACAAGTGGCGGATAAATGTCTTTATCAAAGATAAAAATTTCTTGCAACATACCGTCAATTCTGGTGCGCACGACGCAGTTATTCTCAGTAGGCTCGATGTGAATATCGCTACCGCGCATAATGATTGATTGTTTTACAATCATCTCGATAAGCTGCAAAATCGCAGATGTATCATCGCCTGTGCCACTACCGCCCGTGCTAGCAAGCTCTTTTCTAATAGTAGCGACCAAATCTTTGATACTCTCGGAAAGTTCGAGTTTAGCCATATATTTATTTACTTGATTTGGATCGGCTACAACGATTTTTAGAAGGTGTTTGTTAAAAATCGCTTGAATTCTATCCTGGGCTTCCATATTAAATGGATCAGAAAACGCAACATAGATATTTAAATCGTCCGCCCTTACAGGAATTACGCCAAATTTTTTAAGTTGCGCCATCGGAGCGCGCTCAGATAGTTTGAAATCGATATCAACATCATCTAAATTCATATAGGTTAAATTTTGCTTTTTAGCCAAAACTTGCAAAAATTCTTTTTGATCGATTGAAAATTTCTCGCGAACATCTTCGTAATCGATCTGTCTGCGTTTGTAAAGCTCAGCTAAAATCAAGCAAAAATTTTCTTGACTTAAATAGTTGTCGCCGACCAAAACTTCGCCAAGGGTCAAACCAATATCCATTTTCTCCTGAATTTCAGGAACGATAGCTTGGGTTAGGACATTATTTTTTATTAGAATTGAAACAATCTGCTCTTCTATCTTTGTCATATCAATCACCAATAAATTTTAATCGAGCTAAGTTTTTCACCGGCATAGATTGCCACCACCATTTTTTTTACTCCCTCTTCTTCTTTGATAAAAAGCTCGGCTTTTTCGCCGTCATCTAGGGTAAAAACATACGCATCGCCTTTTTTGGTGTATGTTTTCTCTACAAATTTATCAAAAATTTCAGACAAAATATAATTAATCTTCGGCGTTCTGATATACGAAATATCCACGCCGTCGCAAAGCGCTAAATAAAGCATTTTCTTTTGGAAAACTATGGTCGAATACAAAGAGGCATTTTCCCTAGTTTCCTTCGTTTTATACAGCATTACCATTGGCACGACTAGCTCATTTACCCTATCCATTTTTAGGCAAGCTTTCGCGTAAGTGTTTGCTAGCGCCTCGTTTTGCTCCTCGATAAAGAGATTTCTAACGCTTTCTTGACAAATTCTATTGTATTGACCGATTTGATCCCAGTTTCGCACATCATCGACATTGACAGCGAAAACAGAGCCAAAAAATAGCGTTAAAAATAAAAATACTCTCATAGCGCACCGCTTTTGATTTGATTTATTAAATTCGCAATTTCGCCATTTTTAGCCTTAGAATTAAATGTTTCTAGCGCATAAATAGCGTCATCTTTGCGACCTTTTTTATAATTAGCTTTGGCAAAAATTATCCAGCTATTAATATTGTTTTTATCAATCTCATTTGATGTTAAAGCCCATTTTATCGCATTGTCATAATCTTTTTTATTATAAGCTTCCTCGGCCAATGAAAGTGAATACTCGATTTTATTTGTCGCATAAAATTTACTCTCCAAACTCTGTCGCTCAGAGCTTAAATTTGAAGTGCGAATTTCAAGACGAGAGCTAATCGGAGCCCTATTTACAGGGGCTGGCGCGTTAGAAGCGACATTTTGTTTTGGCGGCAATGGAGCCTTACCAAAATCAATAATCTCGTTTTTCATCGGCTGATTGAAATTCTGAGCATTTGGGTTAAAATTTGGCACATTATTAGCCTGATTAAAACCCTGATTAAATCCCCCATTTGCAAAATTTTGGTTAGAAAAATTTTGGTTATTGGCAGAATTTTCGTATGTGTTTGTGATCTTAAAACCACCAGAATCCTCGCTAGATAGCACGCCCACATCGTTGATATTTAGGCTTGGGCGTTCTACATTTTGCGCTCGGTTAGTATCGTTTGCTGGGGCGCTGATATTATAATCTGCGCGCGAAATTTCACTATTTTGCGCGACAACCTCAGTTTGCGGGGCAGTATTTATGGTAGGCTGGGCCTGCGGCGCAGGGTTTGGCACGACATCACTTATAGCAGGTTCGTTTTGGATATTTTCGTTTATGCTAGCCATGCTGACTTTATCGTCGTCTTTAAGCAACCAAAAAATCGCGCCGATCGCGATAGAAATCAAAGCCAAAAGCCCTAAAATCGTCTTGTCAAATTTAAATACAAAATTTGGCTTAGATTTCAAAAAGGAAAATTGCTTTTTGTTTTTGTTGTATTCTTCCCATTTTTTTTCTAATTCATTAACTTCGTAAAATTCAAGCATCGATTATCCCCGTGCCAATGGCCGCCATTTCTATGATTTTATTATTAATTTGAGCAAAACTAATCTCTGTTGGCTTATTTGCCTCGTAATACTCAAACAGCTCATACATTTTATACATTAATTTATTTATGTTTCTCATATTTCCATCAGTTAAATTTAGGATTAAATCGAAATTGTCATCGCTAAACATAAAATAATATTGCTGAAAACCATGAAAAACTAATTTTTTTTCTATATACAGCTTCACCTCGCCTAAATTTGAGTTTGGAAGCTCTATACTCTCCCAAATTCTGGTTTTAAAATAATCTTTGGCAAGACGATCTTCCTCGTCTGTTTTATGCACTGTAAATAAAAATTTAAATAACCTAGAATCCGCCATTAATCTAATTTTTTCAATCAAATTTCCAGGATAAAGCTGAGCTTCATCAAGCAAGATTACCACCTGCTCCACGGCTGCACCTCCACCTGTAATCCCAAGTCTTTCGCGATAAACTCTCATAAAATTTTCGTAGTTATCGATTGGCGCAACTGGGTTAGAGTGGAAAATTTGAGAATAAAGTTCTAAAAAAAACTCTTTTTCATCAAAAAAAGGTTGTGGCATAAAAACTACTTTAACCTTTTTTTCCAAATCAGCTTTTATTTTATTTAGCAAAAAGGTCTTTCCGCAACCTGGTTTGCCATAAAACAAAATCAGTTTGAGCGGTTTTTGTAGGGCATTTAAAATTTTATGGTATGCAAGAGTTGATTTATCGAGATTAACGAAGTCCGAGACTTCGTTATCTTCGATAAATATCTCTTTAATAGAGGTATAAGTGTTACTCATTATTTTTCATAAATTGATTTTGAGTAACCAAGCTCTTTTAGCGATGTAGCCAAAGGAGCGCCTGTATTGTCGATAATATGCGGAGTTACGACGAAAATAAGCTCAGTTGTGCTCAAAACATCAGCTGTGCTTTTGAATAAATTTCCTACAAGAGGAATTTCAGCCAAAATCGGAACTCTTGTATTATTTTTAGATTTTGTTTGACCAATCAAACCACCAAGAATTACAGTATCGCCATCATCAACCCAAACTACACTTGAAAGTTTCTTTTGAAGTGTATCAGGAGCGATATTTCTAGGTGTGCTAGTTTTTACATCATCTTCTGCATATTTAAAGCTACTCAAAGACGGATTGATTCTAAGCATAATTCTATTATCATCTGAAATTTCTGGCAAGATATTTAACAAAATACCGATAAAAATAGAGTATTGTGTTTGATCAGATGTGACAGAACTACCATCACTTGCCGCAGTTAGAGAAGTAGCACTTTCTAGCAATAAATAGTTGATAGTATCGCCAACAGAAATAATCGCTGGTTGGTTATTCATAGTAGTTACCTTAGGGCTAGATACAACTTTTGTTTTACCCTTAGTCTCCAAGAAGTTAATCATACCATCGATACTGAAATTTAAGTTCGCGCCGATAGCCCAAGCGCCGTTGCTAGTGCTTGCTTTGCCAGTCCATGAATTGCCAGTGCCGACATTAAGTGGAGCATTTCCAGCGGCAGCACCATTAGCAATAGTTCTAGTAGCTGAATTTCCGAAATTAAACAAACTAGCTGTTCCGGCATTGTCTATGTAAGTATTGAAACCAAGTTGGAATTTACTCCAATCGATACCTGTTGTGTATTCATTATGCAACTCGACAGAGATGATATTTACATCAAGCAAAACCTGTCTGCCAAGGCGTTTTTGCATACTTTTTAAATATTCATCAACACGAGCAATTTGAGATTTCGTAGCAGTTACAGTAATCAAACCTGCATTTTGATTAATAATTGGAGCTACGGCTACATATTTTTCTGTGCCGTTATTTAAAATACTAGTGATATCATCACTGATTTTCTCCCAAAAATCAAATTTTTCTCTCGATGTAATTTTATTATCCTCTGCTTTTTCATCATTGTCCTCTTCGCCAACTTCAACAGGAGCAGAATCAACAGATGACTTAGTAGTAGCAATACCTTCTCTTACAGAAGTGATATAATCTACCTTAAATGTCTTTGTCTCTAATGCAGAAATTTTAAGAACATTGTTTGAGTAATCATAGCTAAGGTTGTTTTCTTTGATCAATAAATCAAAAACCTCTCTTAATGACATATCTTTAATGCTAACACCTTGAAGCTCTTTTGCAAGCTCTTCTTGTGCCATAGCATCTTTTGCAACGACAGAAAATCTACACATATCAGATAATTGTGTTAGCATTTCATTTAGCGTTACAACATCATTAACCTTAATATTCAAAGCCTTTCTATCGCAGTTTGAAGCAGCAGATAAACCTGTGACACCAAGCGATAATGCAAGCATAGCAGCTAAGCTAAGTTTCTTACTTGTATGTAATAGTGACATTTTGATTTCCTTGTTTTAGTTTTAATTCGATTTTATTATCTTCGTTATTAGCGACAATAACGCTATTGCCAGTTATTTGGACAATCTTATATGAACCGATATAATCACCTAGTCCATACCATTTGTCATTTAATTTAACTTTATTGCCCATAATACCAAGCAACTGATAACCTAAACCTTCTGTTTTTTTCACCACAGGCTCAGCAGGACCAGTATTAGCCTCACGCGGATAAAATGGATCTGGCAAAGATGCGATTTGAGAATCACTAAGACCCACTCTTGGCTTGTTTAGGTTAGAAAACATACCATTATATCTATCTTGAAATGCTCTTACTTCATCAGATAGACCCTTAGGCTCATCTGCTCCAAAAAGCACACTAGACAAAACAAACGAACATAAAATTATCTTTTTCATTTGTAATTCACTCCCCAGATAGACATACCAACCGTGCCACCAATTTTACCTTCCTCGGTGCCATTGATATCCATCTTATTAACATCTACAATCATTTCTGATTGTTCAATTAAATTTACATATCTAACAACATTTTGAAAAGCACCTTCAAATTTAACATCGATATTCAACAATGCTTCTGGCTTGAATACATTTTTAGCACTCGGCTCTTTTTTAGAACTAGTAATGCTATAAATTTTAACATTGTTATTCTCGGCCAGCGTTGTTAAACTATCCATAAAGGTAGCCCAGTTTTTCTCATTGTATGTTAGCTTTGAAATCTCTGTCAATTTTACATCTAAATAGTTGATTTTATTAACAGCATTTTCTAAATTTGTCTCTTCGCGTTTTAAAACAGCTCTTTCTTGTGCAACTTTGCCAGTAGGATTGCCGTTAAAATCAGTATCATACTCTCTTTGTGACTTTTCCAATTTATCGGTCGCGCTAGCTAAATTGCTTTCGCTCTCTTCCAAATATGGCACAGAGTATGTGCTCAACGCAAAGTAAGCAATAACCACTGCCAAAGCCAAGCCCATATATAAATATGTGTTGGCGCTATTTCCTTTGGCTGCAAACCATTCATCAATTTGATCTAATGAACCTTTTTTTCTCATTAGCGCACCTCCACACTTATATTACTATCATAGACGACACTGTCATCTTTGCCTTGCAAGACGATTGTTTTAGTATATACGCCATATTTTGCTTTTTGGCTTATATCTTCTAGCAACTCTGTCATTTGCTTGTCATTTTTAGTATGAACTTCTACGGTGATATTTCTATCGTCGTTACCTATTCTTACCAATTTTCCTCTGTTTTTAACAATCATATTAGTAAGGTCAAATACAGACATACCTTTCATAGCATACTCATTTTTCTTACTAAAAATTTCGTTAATCAAACTACTACGATCGCCTAGTTCTTTATTTCTTACGCCAAATTCCTCTTTAACTTTGGCAGTTTTTTCTTTTGCTTCTTTGACTTGCTTTCTTGCAGGGACAAGCTCTGATTCTAGCCCCTTATACTCTACTGTTTTCTCATCAGCTATCATATTGTTGTAATAACCATAGCCAAATTGATACGCAGGGTAAGCAGCACCAAGCAACAAACCACCTAAAATATAGCCAATCAATTTACCACTATATCTTTGGTTTAATGGTGGTGGGCGCATAAATGGCGAGTAGTTGTGATCATCATCTGGCTCAGCCAAGTATTGCTGTCCGGCTAAAAACATCAAAGTATCTAGTTGAGTAAGCGGATAATCTTTCGCATTAATCGCTACACTAAAATTGAAATCTTTGTAGTCGATTTTTAGATTATTTTCTACAAAAACCTCGATAGCAGGGATTTTGCCGATATCTGTGCCGATATAAATACTTTGAATATTTATGTTATAGACCTTAGATATACCGTTCAAAACATCGTTGATATAGTAGAACATATCATCGAAAATTTGAATCATATAATCCCTCTCAGCTGGATTTTCTAAATTTATACCTTGTGTTGCAAGTAATTTAAAGAATTCAGCCTCTTCCATTCTATTTCCGACCAATTCAGAAAATTTGTCGTGCAAGAATTTGAGATTGTATCTAAGCTGTCTTGATTGAAAATATTCACCGTTTTGATAGACGACCAAAAACGCGTCATCTCTTTGCAGATAAACAAAACAATCAATTCCGTCTCTTGTGAGAATTCCACGAGCGTAGAGATTTTCGTAAAGAAACGGTGCCATAGCGACATAATCGATGTAATTTGTGCGAGCTGCGATAGCATCAAATTCAGCAGTCAATTTTGTGTTATCGACGACGAATACATTAAATACTCTATCATCGCTGTTAGCACCGATAACTTCGCTATATGTAATTTTATAATCCAGAGCAGTGTCAAGACCTAGCTCCTCATAAACCTTAACGACGATAGTGTCTAACAAATCGTCATCCGCGACAGTCTTGCTTATTTCGACTGTTGTTGTCATTACATCCTTATAAGGTACATAAGAAATGTAAGTCTCTTTCGCACGATTTGATTTAGAAAAATCGTGTTCAAAAACTTCATTTTCACTTAGACCGAATATGGTTTGCGTGACTTTGTTGATTGCAACAACCGAAGTAGCATTTTTACTATTTCTTGCCATAACACTCCACTTCTTTAAATGAAATTAAATATCTACGAATAATAATAAAAATAAAATGAAATGTCAATAGATAAAGTGCCTTTTTACGCCATTTTCATCATTTTTCCACCCTTTTTTTACCAAAACTATTAACTTTAAGTAAATTTTAATGTTTTTAAAGGCGGAAATTATTTTTTTTCCTCTAATTCCTATTCTCTTAATTGTTTCACCATTTTTGCCAATTAAAATTTCTTTATGAGAGTTTGTGTCGGTAATAATCTGGGCATAAATTGAGATTAAATTTGGCTTTTCTATCACCTTTTCGATTAAAACATCGCTCGAATACGGCACCTCGCTATTAGTATTTTCGAAAATAGATTGCAGGATAAATTCGCGGTAAATGTCTTTTTCGTTTGTAGTGCTTAAAATTTCAGGATCGTAAAAATACTCGTGCTCGGGCAGAAATTTGCAAATTTCGTCCAAAATTTGGCGTTTGTAGATATTTTTTTTGATACTAACTGGAATTATGGCTTCAAATTTATCTTGAAATTTTTGATATTCAAGCAGTTTTTTAACGATTTTTTCATCATTTACTTCATCGATTTTAGTCAAAATTACGATATGTTTGGCAGTGGGATTTAGCTCGACAAATTTCGCGTAGTTTTCCACGCTATCATGCACAGGCGCTAAAAACAGCGTCAAATCGCCGTCCCCAATGGCTTTGAGCGCCACTTCGACCATAAGCTTATTCATCAGCTTCTCGCTCTCGTGAAGTCCTGGGGTATCGACAAAGATAATTTGATCATCTCCATGCATAACTATGCCATTGATTTTACGGCGTGTGGCGTTGATTTTGTGCGAGACAAGCGAAATTTGCTCACCCAAAAGATAGTTTAAAAACGAGCTTTTCCCGGCGTTCGTGCGTCCGATAAGTGTAACAAATCCGCTTTTCATTGAAATTTCCCGCAAAATTTAAAGAATATATTTTGCTAAATCGTCGTTATTAACGATTACACCTAGCTTTTCGCTGACTAAATTTTCATCGATTACGATCTTTTCACCGCTGTGCTCATCGGCTTCGAAGCTGATGTCTTCTAACACCTTTTCCATTATGGTATGAAGTCGTCTAGCACCGATATCTTCGACCTGAGTGTTTGCCTGAGCAGCGTATTTGGCAAGCGCTTTTATGCCACTTTCGCTAAATTCTAACTCCACGCCCTCGGTTGCTAAAAGCGCGCAGTATTGCTTTAATAGCGAATTTTTTGGCTTGGTTAAAATTTCGTAAAGCGCGTTTTCATCTAAGCTTTCAAGCTCCACGCGAAGCGGAAATCTGCCTTGAAGCTCTGGGATCAAATCGCTTGGTTTGCTTATGTGAAACGCCCCAGCAGCGATAAATAAAATGTGATCGGTGTCTAAATTGCCAAATTTCGTGCTCACGCTCGATCCCTCCACAATCGGAAGCAAATCGCGCTGAACGCCCTCTTTGCTCGGATCTTGGCGCGAGCCGTTGGAACTAACGGCTACCTTATCAATCTCATCGATAAAGATAATACCCTCTTCCCTAGCCCGTCTCATCGCCTCTGCCTTGACGCTTTCCATGTCCAAAATTTTCTCGCTAGCTTCGTTTTTAAGGGCGACTTTGGCGTCTTTGATTTTGAGCTCTTTTTTTGTTTTTTTCGTCGCTATGCCGATGACTTTAATGAAATTTTCTTGCATATTTGCCATTTCTGGCGGTAAATTTGAGTTTGATTCTAGGGTATTTTCGCTGATTTCGATTTCGATTAATTTCTCGTCCAAACTCCCGCTAAGCAGTTTTTCACGCATTTTTTCGTAGCTTTTGGCATACTCTGCGTTTTTCTCTTCGCTAGCCCCGCGAGGCAATGGCGGCATAAGCTTTTCTAAAATTTTTTGCTCGATATACTCGTCGATTTTGTCTTTATTTTTTTCAAATTCCTCGTTTCGCACTAAATTTACAGCCGCAGCTGCCAAATCTCGCACCATAGACTCCACATCTCGCCCCACAAAGCCCACTTCTGTGTATTTGCTAGCCTCCACTTTGATAAATGGCAAACCAAACATTTTTGATAATCTTCGTGCGATTTCTGTTTTTCCTACGCCGGTAGAGCCTATCATAAGGATATTTTTAGGGGTAACCTCGCCCCTCATATCATCGCTTAATCTCATACGGCGATAGCGATTGCGAAGTGCGACTGCTATCGTGCGTTTAGCGTCCTTTTGTCCGATTACATAATCATCTAAATTTTTAACAATTTCCTTTGGTGTCATCATCTATTTATCATCCCAGATTGCGTAAGTTTTAATGTTTTCGTTTGTGTAAATGCAAATTTCACCAGCTATTTTCAGGCTCTCTTTTACCAAATCCTCTTCGCTTAAAATTCCAAACCTATCCAATGCCCTAGCTGCGCTTAGCGCGTAGTTTCCGCCACTTCCAATGGCCGCTAGGCGACCATCGTCTGGCTCGACGACATCGCCCGTGCCACTTAGCAAAAATATATTTTTTCTATCCACTACAAGCATCATGGCTTCGAGTTTGCGCAGATATTTATCCTTGCGCCACTCTTTGCTAAATTCCACCACAGCTTTCAAAAGTTCGCCCTTTGCGTTATCAAGGCATTTTTCAAACATATCAAAGAGATTAAACGCATCGGCCGTGCTTCCTGCAAATCCAGCTAGCACGCTTCCGTCTTTGCCTATTTTGCGAATTTTAGTCGCATTACCTTTAAGCACGGTATTTCCGAAGGTTACCTGCCCGTCTCCGCCGATAACCGAGCCACTTTTGCCTTTGTAAGCTAAAATCGTAGTTGCTTCAAACATTACTCTGCTACCACATCTATTTCAAATTTCGCCACAATGCCGTGTTTAAATTTCGCCGAAACATCGTAAATTCCGACACTTTTTATATTTTCGACTTCCAAGACTTTTTTATCTATATCGAAATTCTTCTGCTCTTTTAGCGCAGTTGCGATCTCTTCTTTTGTAACTGAGCCAAAAAGTGCGCCATTTGCACCTGCTTGTTTTGCGATTTTTAATCGGACATTTTTTAACGCCTCTTTAAGCTCGGTAGTTTTGTCGATTTCTTCTTTTTCTAGCTCAGCTTCTTTTCGTTTGCCAGCTTCGTATTTGCGCAAAACCTCGTTAGTCGCAGCTAGCGCAAAGCCCTTTCCTATCAAAAAATTATTTCCATATCCGTCTTTTACTTCTTTGATTTCACCGGCTTTTCCTAGCCCTTTGACATCTTTTATAAGTAAAACTTTCATTAAATTTCCTTTTAAATTTTAAAATTTTCGACCGCTTTTTCCTGCGATGATAAATCTAAGCGCATTTAGCTTGATAAAGCCGTCTGCATCTTTTTGGTTAAATACAGCGTCTTCTTCAAATGTGCTAAATTCGACATTAAACAGGCTATCTTTGCTCTCTCTGCCTCTTACAATCACATTTCCTTTGTATAGCTCTATGCGAACTACACCATTTACGCACTCTTGTGATTTGTCAATTAGGCTTTGAAGCATGATTCGCTCTGGGCTAAACCAAAAGCCGTTGTAGATCAGCTCAGCGTATTTTGGCATAAGCTCGTCTTTTAGGTGCGCTGCGCCACGATCTAGTGTGAGGCTCTCTATCGCGCGGTGAGCTTTGAGAAGGATTGTGCCACCTGGGGTTTCATAGCAACCTCTACTTTTCATACCAACATAGCGATTTTCGACTAGATCAAGTCTGCCGATACCGTGTCTTGCGCCAAGATTGTTTAATTCGTGTAAAATTTCATGCGCTTTTAGTTTTTTGCCATTTAGTGCAATTGGATCGCCGTTAGCATACTCGATTTCGATGATTTCGCTCTCATCTGGGGCGTTTTTAGGATCTGTTGTCCATCTCCACATATCATCTTCTGGGGCATGGTTTGGATCTTCTAGCACCAAACCCTCATAAGAGATATGTAGTAAATTTGCGTCCATTGAATATGGTGATTTACCTGGTTTTTTTGTTATATCAATACCATGTTTCTCGGCGTAAGCCAAAAGCTTTTCACGGCTGTTTAAATCCCACTCGCGCCATGGAGCGATGACCTTTATATCAGGTTTTAGCGCGTATGCACCAAGCTCGAAGCGAACCTGATCGTTTCCTTTGCCAGTAGCGCCGTGGCTTACAGCGTCTGCGCCTGTTTTTTGTGCGATTTCGACCATTTTTTTCGCAATTAGCGGTCTAGCGATACTTGTGCCTAGCAAATACTCGCCCTCATACACTGCATTTGCGCGAAACATAGGGAAAACATACTCTTTTACAAACTCTTCTCTTAAATCTTCGATAAAAATATTTTCTGGTTTAATGCCTAGTTTTAGGGCTTTGTCTTTGATTGGGGCTAGGTCTTCGTTTTGACCGATATCAGCGGTGAAGGTTACCACTTCGCAACCATAATTATCGCCAAGCCATTTTAAAATAATACTCGTATCAAGTCCGCCAGAATACGCTAGAACTACCTTTTTTACGCTTTTTTGCATAACCACTCCTTTGATTTGAAAATAACGGCAAAGATTTTAGCTAAATTTTGGTTTAAAAGTTCTGAAATTTGCGAAATTTGGGAAATTTGCGAAATTTTAAGGCGTTAAAATAAAAATTAATATCAAATTTGCTAAAATTGATTTTGAAATAAACTTTCAATAAAGGTAGATAATGTTTTCATCATTTTTCAAAAGCAAAAAATGGCGAATTTTGGCATGGGGCGGTATGTTTTGCATACTAGGTATAAATTTGTTTCAAACCATTTTAAATGTAAAATTTAACGAGTGGTATCGGACATTTTATGATATGGGTGGCGAGATAGACAAGCACACAATCGATGAATTTTACCAGCAAATTTTGCTTTTTATCTGGATTGCTGTTTGGTTCGTGCTATCGGTGGTTGCTGAGCGATATATCACGCGTGTATGGGTGCTAAAATGGCGCGAGGCGATGACATTTGCATATATCGGCTTTTGGCGCAAGGTAGAGCGCGATATCGAGGGTAGCTCGCAGCGTATCCAAGAGGACATTTATCGTTTCACAAAAACCCTCGAAGATGTCGGCATGCGTATCGTCTATGCCTTTATGACGCTCTTTGCCTTCATACCGATTTTGTGGAATTTAAGCTCAGGGGTCAAAGTACCAATACTCGAAAATATCCCAGGCGGGCTTGTTTGGATTGCGCTAATCGTTAGTATCGGAGGGCTTGGGGTTTCGTGGTTTGTGGGACGCTACCTGCCACGCCTAGAATACAACAACCAAAAAGTCGAAGCAGCCTTTCGAAAAGAGCTAGTATTCGCCGAAGAAGACAAGCAAAACTACGGCAGCGAGACAAAGATTATTTCGCTTTTTGACAAGCTTAAATTTAACTACCACAAGCTATTTTTGCACTATTTGTATTTCGATGCATGGCTAAATACATACTCACAAATCCTAGTCATGGTGCCTTACCTCATCATGGGTCCTGGGCTTTTTACCAAGGCAATCACGCTTGGCGTGCTGATCCAAACGGCAAACGCGTTTAATAAAGTGCGCGTGAGTTTTAGCGTTTTTACGAATAACTGGACGACGATTACGGAACTTCGCTCAATCCACATGAGACTTAAAGAATTTGAGGAAAATATCGGGTATAAGCCAAATTTAGAGTAAAAAAAATAGCGAATTTGGGTGAAATTTACCCAAATTCGCAAAAAGGAGTTCAATGAAAATTTTAAAATTTAACTTCTAAATCTACCCAGAAATTTCGCCCACGACCGACTTGCGAACTAGCCTTATATGTATCTGCACGAATATATTGCTTATCTGTTATATTATTCACACCAAAATTTATCGTAGCTCCATCTAAGAAAGGTAAATATTCGTTTTTGCTAACTTTATAGCTTCCTTGAAAATCAACAGTCGTAAATGGTTTATCTACATACGGATAACGAGTGCCATAATACTCAGGATAGTAATACTGTGGTTGAGTTTTAGGTTTTAACCAATGGCTAACTTTCACACCCAAATTTAAATTCTTCATAGGTGAATAATCGACTTTTCCGATAAATCTATCAGCTGTTTTTCTGATAGGCTCTTTTGTTTGTGCATCATAAATTTTTAATTTCTCGTAACTGGCACCAAAACTAAAATCACCAATATCATATTTAGTTGAAATTTCATAGCCTTTTCGTTTTACTTTACCGATATTTTGATATTGACCGTATTTTTGCAGATTGGTAGGATCTGATTGATCGTTCATAGCATTTGGTGGCGGAGTTCCCAAATCTCCCCTATCAACGAATTCTATAAAATTACTAATCTCTCCGTTGAAATGGATAAATTTAAAGTTAAAATGATCGTCATCGCTTAACAATGCTTGATCTTCGTAGCTAAAACCGATTTCATATTCTTTCGCAATCTCGGGTTCTAGCCCATCGGCTGGAACATACCAATAAGGTCTATTTACCGGACCTGCCATACCGGCTTCGTGTGGCGTAGGAGCCCTAAAACTCTCGCTATAACCAGCAAGCAAAGTTAGCTTATCGAAAATGGTATAACCAAGCGCAACCCTTGGCGAAAATCTGCTATCTGAAAATTTATCACCATACTCTCGCTTAACCTCTCGTTCAAATTTATCATATCTACCGCCTAGCGTAAGCTCAAAATCACCCACAGAAATAATATCTTGAAGATAAATTCCTAGATCTTTCCATTTATTTGGGTGTGATGCAAACATACTCATTGATTGATCTATACCATTTCTGACATAGCTAACACCCTCTTCTCTTTGCTGGTAATCAAAACCCAAAACTAGATTATGATTTAAAAATCCTGTATCAAATTCTGCGTTATTTTTTAAATTAATTCCCCAACGCTCATCTTCGTTTTTATATCTCAAATCTGTTCCAGAAATATAAAATCTGTCATATTTAGCATCTGTTTTATAAGCCTTAAACGATAAATTTACAAATGGATTTGCAGGAGTGTAAAAATAATCAAACACATAATCTCGTTGCGTCAAATCAGCACTTAGGGTTAGCTCATCTGGGTTTTGCCTCATAGGTTGCCATGCAGTCATCAAATCGCCGTTATAATCAAAAATGCTAAATTGCGCTCTATGGCTATCGTAAAAATCAAAGCCTAACTTGAAAAACAAAGTCCTTATATCTTCATCAGCATTTGTTTTTGTGGTAGGGGTTTGTGAATAATGAGAACCGCCATCGGCCCATTTGATATTGCCATAACCAGCTTGTTTGCCGTAAATCAAAATATCTATCGGGACATCATTTGGATCGGCATACACAGCAGCTCTACCGCTTTTCATATTGTTTGACTCTGATCTAAAACCAAGCATTGCACCAAATTCTTTGCCTTCGCTTAAATAATCCCTAGCATCTTTTGTAGTCATATCTACGATACCGCCTATCGCACCAGATCCATGCAAAATAGAGCTAGCACCCTTGGTAACTTCCACGGTTTTTAAAATATCATTATCTACTCTAAGGCTGGAAGTTTGATTTGAAAACAAAGTAGCGTCTCGTTTTACACCATCTTGCTTAAATATAAGCCTATCGCCGTCTCCCCAAGTCGAAAAGCCACGAATAGAAAATTCTTGTGCCGTAGGTCGAAGCAAGCCCTCTCCCACACTTACGCCAGGAATATCACCTATTACATCAATGACATTTGATTTTTGTTTCAGCTCTTTTTCGCCAACTACACCAACCGAACCTGCGTATTTTAAGTTATCGACCTCCGTCAAGGTCGCACTAACGATAATCTCGTCGAATTCAACCGCATTATGCTTGGGAGTTGTTGCGTTGTTTTCGACACCAAAAAGCACACCAGCCACAACGATAGAAAGATAAAAGCTCTTTTTCATGTGGAATTTCCTTTCGTTAAATTTGCATTTAAAAATCGTGGTAAAATTATATTCATTATCAACTTAAAATATATTGAAAATTTTTATCAATAAAATGTAATAGCGATTATACCTCGTTTTTATCGAAGTTTTTATAAAATTTTAAGGAAAATTTATTAAAAAATTTTGCAAGAATTTATTGTTTTATTTTCGTTTAAAATTTTAAAATTTATGAATTTTATGCTTTATAACAAAATTGATAAAACAAATTTATAGTAGTAAAATTTTTGATTAATTATAAAATTTTAAATTCGCCTAAATTTCCAAATTTTAAGGCGAATTTGGCTACAATCCCGCCCATGAGAGTCGATAAATTTTTAAATTCAGTAAATATCACAAAAAGGCGCGCTGTCAGCGAGGATATGTGTAAAAGTGGCGTAGTCTATATCAACGGCGCAGTGGCAAAAGCTAGCAAAATCCTAAAAATCGGCGATATAATCACCATAAAATTTTTAGAAAAAGATAAAAGCTATCAAGTTCTGGGCTTTCCCGCCACCAAAAACACGCCAAAAAGTGAGCAAGAAAAATATGTCAAAGAGCTTTAAACTCACGCTTGGTGAGAGTGAAATTTCACAAATCGCTGAAATTTTGCCACGCAGTGGAGTGATTTTGCTAAATGGCACGCTAGCAAGTGGCAAAACCACGCTAACGAAGGCTATCGCGTTAGCGCACGGCATAGATCCAGCCACTGTGAGTTCGCCGACATTTTCACTCATGCAAAATTACGGCCAAATTTATCACTACGACCTGTATAATGGCGGTAGCGAGGCGATGATGAACAATGGCTTAATCGAAAATTTATTCGAAGATGGGCTTCATATCATCGAGTGGGCGGACGAGAATTTGATAAAATTTATTGAAAAATATGAGCTGGATTGTTGCGTGGTAAATATCAAGGTCATGGGCGACAAACGCGAATACGAGGTAGTTTATGCATAGATTAGAAGTAAAAGATTTGAAAAAGACTATCAAAGGCACCCCGATAATCAAGGGCGTTTCATTAGAGGTCGAAAACGGCGAAGTCGTGGGCTTACTAGGTCCAAATGGCGCAGGCAAAACCACGACATTTTATATGATTTGCGGGCTGATTTCTAGCACGAGTGGCGAGATTTTGCTCGATTTTAAGGACATTAGCAATGTCCCGCTTCACAAACGCGCCAAGCTTGGCATTGGATACCTGCCCCAAGAAAGTAGCGTTTTTAAGGATTTAAGCGTGGAAGAAAATTTAATGCTTGCCGCTGAAATTACCTACAAAGACAAAAAAACAGCTGCCGAAAAAGTCGATGAAATGCTAAATTTGCTAAATATCGAGCCGATAAGAGAGCGAAAAGGGGTGAGTCTAAGCGGTGGCGAACGCAGACGCTGCGAAATCGCGCGAAGTCTAATGATAACGCCGAAATTTCTCTTGCTTGATGAGCCATTTGCAGGTGTCGATCCTATCGCGGTTAGCGACATACAAAACATAGTGCGAAGCCTAAAAGAGCTTGACATTGGCATTCTCATAACCGACCACAATGTCCGCGAAACTTTGGCGATTTGCGATAGAGCCTATGTCATAAAAGACGGCGAGTTACTCACTAGTGGCACAGCCAAACAGGTCGCAAACGACGAAAATGTGCGAAAATACTATCTAGGCGATAATTTTAAATTTGATAGTGAAATCGTAGAGTAAATCGAATAAACTTTAACAAATTTTGGACAAATTTCACCAAATTTAAACCCTAAAATTTTAATAAAATTTGCCAAATTCCAACCTAACGAAATTTGGCAAAAATTCAAAAATTTCGCAAAATTATACTTAAAATTTTACGAAATTTTATGCGTTAAAATCCCTGTAAAATTTTACCAACTATACTTCGCGGTTAGTGTTACCTTCGCGCCCTCTCCGTAATAGCACCAGTAGTTGCACCCTGCGACATACTCCTTATCAGCGATATTTGTCGCATTTAGACGAAGCGAAAAGTCCTTATACGAATACTCCGCCATAGCGTCAATTAGCGTGTGTGACGGCACACTCACAGCGTCGTGGCGAGGCGATGTCCATGCACTGCTCTCGCTCTTGCTTTTGCCCACATAGCGCACGCCAGCGCCCATTTTGAGCCCATGTCCGCCACCTAAATCCATAGAATAAACCAAAAAGCCAGAGAGCATATCTTTTGGGATTAGTGGCGTTGGCGTCATGTAGTCAAAGCCATCGACATTGATTTTGGCTTCGTTGTAGTGCGTGTAAGCGGCGATTAGGTTTAAATTTTCACTTAAATTCACATTTGCGCCAAGCTCCACGCCTTTGGCTACCTGCTTTCCAGCCTGAGATGAAAAGCTCGAACCATCGGTGTATGGGACATTTCTCTGCTCTATGTCAAAATACGCTAGGCTAAATTCGCCGTCTATGAAGCTTGGCAGATATTTTACACCCGCTTCGTATTGTCTAGCCGTGGTTGGCTTGTAAAACTCGCCCGAACTCGTGCGGCCGGATTGCGGCATAAAAGACTCGGAGTAGTTGAAATACGGCATAAATCCGCTATCAAATGCGTATAAAATCCCAGCCTGATATGTGGTTTCGTCCGTGTCGTAGCTTTTATCACCATTTAGCGTGGCTTTTGCCTTGTCATGGCGCACTCCAAGGGTCAAATTTAGCTTTTCAAACAGCTCAATTTTATCGTTTAAATAAAACCCAAGCTGACTTTGATCCAAGTCATAATTCGGGTTTGAAAACGACAGCGCCGGATTTGCCGTTAGGCGGGTGCGCACGGGATTATAGACATTTATAGTGCCTACGAAGTAGTTGTAAAAATACTGCCCCCTAGCACGGATATCTCTGTAATCCACGCCCAAAGTTAGGCGGTTTTTCACACTCCCCCACTCGTCTTCGTAGCTTATGCGGTTATCGAATATATGCGAATTCACACTCGCATCGACAAAGAGTAAATCCTGCGCGATATCGGTATCGTTTATCATATTATACTCGACACTTGCGCCGATTTGGTCTTTGTTTTCGCGGTTAAATTTATAGCTTGATTCGAATTTTAGCTTGTCGTTAAAGCTATGCGCCAACTCATATCCAACTGAAATTTGATCGCGCGATAGACTATCGTTTAATGCGCCCAAATTCGCACTTGGCGAAATTTTACCCTGCGCGCCAGGTATCATCGTGCCTACATAAGGGAAAAACCCGTTGCTTCCAGTGCCACTATCATGCGTGAAGCTAGATAGAAGCGTGAGCTGCGTATCATCGCCTAGCAAAAACAATATTAAAGGCGCGATGAAAAAATGCTCGTTCCATGTGTAGTTTATGTCGCCACGCTTTTTCTCATAATCGCTTACAATGCGAAATTTCACATTTTCGCTAAATCCGTCGCTGACATCGAAAAACACCCCACGCAGGTGATTTGAGCCAAATTTCGCGCCGATTTCGCCTTGTGGGGTGAGAGTTGGGCGCTTAGAGATGAGATTTATCACGCCACCAGCGTATGATGAGCCATAAAGTAGCGAGTTTGCGCCCTTTACCACCTCGATACTCTCATATCCGTATAAATCAGGGCTGATACCAAAATATCCGCCCTTATACGCACTAGCGCCGTCCAAGCTCACACTCGCTTCAAACCCACGAAGTCTAAGCCAGTCGCTAGTATCCAAATCCGCGCCATAAGGCTGTCCGATGAAACCTGCTTCGTATTTGACGGCCTCGTCTAGCTGTGTCGCGCCACGCTCTTCGATCGCTTTTTTGCTCTCGATTACAGATGAGCTTCCAGCACTCATGAAATCGACCTTGCCACTACCCTTGCCTACCGAGCCTACCACGGCGATTTCGTCTAAAACCTGCGCCTTGTTTGCCCTCTCGGATACTTCCTGCGCCAAAACAGCCGCCGCACACAAACTAAGCGCAAACGCGCTACCAAAAATTTTTCGCATAAATGCTCCTTTGATTAAAATTTATTAAATTTTTCTTGCAATCCATAGAAAATAAAGGCTTCCGATTATCGTAGCGACCACGCCACAAGGTATTTCGTAAGGAAAAATCAAATTCCTACCCAAAAAATCCGCCACGCTCATTATCAAAGCCCCGATTAGCGCACTTGCCATGAGCCCAGCGCCCGTTTTGCGAAAACCCAAAAATTTCGCCAAATGTGGCGCGATAAGCCCCACAAAACTCACTGGCCCCACGCAAAGTGCGCTAAAAGCCGACAATACGGCGCAAAATACAAACAAAATAGTTTTAAATTTGAAAATATCCACGCCCACGCTACTAGCGCACACATCGCCTAGGCTTAAAATCGTAATTTCTCTTTGAAATCTCATCACCACGCCAAAGCTAATCGCGCAAAGCATCGCCAAAAGCAAAACCTGCGAAAAACTCGCACCGTAGGTGCTTCCAGCGCTGTATGAGATAAAATCATAAATCCTGCTATCCCCGCTAAAAAGCAAAATTTTCTCCACCGCGCTCACAAAGGCACTCACCGCAATCGCGCTTAAAATCACGCGCATTGGACTCATGCCACTTCTCGCATTTATCGCCAAAATAAAGCCCAAAACCACCAACGCCCCAAATACGCCAAAAACAAAGCCAAGCGCAGGTGCGAAAAACATCGAAGCAAGCACACCAAGGCTCACGCCAGAACTAATGCCAAGAAGCTCGGGCGAGGCCATGTCGTTGCGGGTTAGGCTCTGTAAAATATAGCCACAAACAGCCAAAATTCCGCCACAAAGCAAGGCTGTGAAAACGCGGTTTATGCGCAGAGCAAAAATCTCGCGCGAGAATTCGCCATAAAATAGACAAAACGCCACAAAAACAGCCAAAATTCCGCCAAGAAGTGGCAAATTTAAATACTTTGCCCTTTCGCGAATTTCGTTTTTGGTGCCGTTTCCTGCGTTTGCGTCCTTTGTGGCGCAGTGTATTAGCCACAAAAACATCGGCGCACCCAAAAATGCGCAAATCGCACCCGCAGGAAGCGAAATTTGGGTTAAATTTTGTAGTATTATGAGCCCTGCGTCGCAAATTCCAAGTATCAAAGCCCCCAAAATGGCGCAAAAAATCGCTTTTTTGACAAACGAGCTAAATTTCAGCTGATTTGTGAGATAACTCGCTCCAAGCCCCACAAATGCGATAATCCCGCAATGCGCCACCGCCACAGCGGTAAAATACGCACCCAGCACAAAGCCTATAATTCGCACCAAAACGACATTTAGCCCAAGCGATTTTGCCGTGCTATCGCCAAGCCCAAAGAG
This sequence comes from Campylobacter sp. JMF_06 NA1, assembly GCF_027737785.1. NCBI lineage: Bacteria > Pseudomonadati > Campylobacterota > Epsilonproteobacteria > Campylobacterales > Campylobacteraceae > Campylobacter > Campylobacter sp. JMF_06 NA1. The sequence continues at coordinate 232,000 of NZ_JAOVUA010000001.1, read as the reverse complement.
CCAAAACGAACGCGCAAAAGCTAATGTTACAACTAGGGCTGGAAGCGATAAAATCGCCATTGTGCGCAGGTTTGCGTAGCCGTTTTGGGCTAAATCGCCACTTAGCCAAACCGTGATAAAATAGCTTTCATCTTTGAAAAAAATCAAAAGTAGCGCACTTAGTGCGCCAAAGACTAGCCCTATGATTAGACCGCACAGCGTTGCGCTAAATGCGCTAAACTCGCGCGTATTTGTGAGTGCAAACAAAAGCCCAAGTCCGATGAGCGCACCCACAAACGCACTTAGCGTGATGCCAAGCGCGGGCGCAAACAGCCCCAAAAACAGCACACCAAAGGCGCTTGACGCGCTTACGCCACTGGTGCTATCACTCGCTAACGGATTGTGCGTAATAGCGCAGAGCAAAAGCGATGAAAGCGAAAGCAACGCACCGCAAAGAAGAGCCGTCAAAATGCGTGGCAGGGTGGAATTTAGCACCACAAGGGTGCGAATTTCGCCTAAATTCGTGTGTGCGCCAAAAAGTGAAATGGCGCAGAGTATCGCAAAAATGAGCATTAAGATTGGCAAAGTTTTATTCATTTGCGCTCTTTTGCGAAATTTTAGAATTTGGCGAATTTGATAAATTTGCCAAATTTGGCGAAATTTCTAAATTTTGCGAAATTTTGGAATTCACTAAATTTGTCTCATTTTTCAAAATTTCACTCAGCAAATTTGCAAATTTTTGCATACTTAGCCACGCACCAGCGCTCCACACAGCCTCTATTTGCGCGCGGTTTTGCAAAATTTGCAAATTTTTATAAATCCCATTTGAGGCGATTTGCGAGTTTATATCAACCCTGTTTGGCTCGATTATGACGAGCTTTGCACCCTGCTCCACCTCATAAAGTGCGCTTACATGGGCACTCGCGATACCCCAGAGATTATATGATAAATTACTTGGAGCCAAATTTTGCACTCCAAGTTTTGATAAAACCACGCCATACAGGCTGTTTGCGCCATAAATCCTAATGTGAGCCGCGTCGATAAACTGCACGACTAAAACTGGCGTGGCGAAATTTTCTAGCTCTTTTTTCTTTTTTTCGAAAAATTCGTTGTTTTTGGCAAGTAAAATTTTCGCCCTCTCTTCGCAATCCAAAATTTTCGCCACTTCCAAAACAGCCAAATTTAAGTTGTCTTCCAAATTTCCATCTTTATAAACATCGATAATGCGGGTTTTGGCGTATTTTGAAATGGTTTTTTCGTGCCCCGCAAAAAACGATGGCAAAAGCACAAAATCAGGCTTCAAAGCTATTATCATCTCCAAACTCGGCTGGTTTCTAAGCCCCAAATCTAGGGTATTTGCACCACTACCTAGCCCACCACCCCAGAGCATAAAACTCTGCTTTTCTGCCATCGCGATTGGATCAACTTCTAAAAACTCCAAAATCTCCGCCACACCCCAATCTAGCGTGATTATACGCGGTTTTTCGCCCCCAAATACTGCGCCGCAAAAAATCAGCAAAAATATAACCACTCTCATCAAAACATCGCCGTTAATAAATTTGTCTTTGGGTGCGCGATTATATGGGCATTTACGCCATAAATTTCTTTGATTTTTTCTGCGCTCATAGCCTCGCTAGATGGGCAGTTTAGTATCAGCTCGCCGCCTTTTAGTGCGATGATTTTATCGCAGTGCGAACAGGCTAAATTTATGTCGTGAATCACGATGATGACGCATTTGCCAAGCTCTTTTGCCATTTTTTTGATTAGCGCCATGACGCTTAGCTGGTGGGCAATATCTAGGGGCGCTAATGGCTCGTCAAGTAGCAAAAAATCGCTTTCTTGCGCAAGTAACATAGCTAGGAAAATACGCGATTTCTCGCCACCACTTAGTGTGGAGACGATTTGGTCTTTGAATTTGAGCGTATCTGTGATTTCTAGGCACTCGGTAGCGATTTTGGCGTCGTTTTCTTTGTCTGTAAAATACCTGCCCCCGTGCGCATATCTGCCCGCCATAACTAGCTCCAAGCCCGTCAAATTAGAAGCGTCTGGTAAAATTTGGGGCAAATAAGCAACACTTTTGGCAAATTCTTTTTTTGCGTAATCTTCGATTTTTTTGCCATTTAGCGAAATTTCGCCACTTTGATTTTTGATTTGTGCGGCTAAAAGCTTGATAAGCGTGGATTTGCCAGAGCCATTGTGCCCTATGAGAGCGTAAAATTCGCCCTTTGCAAACTCTAAATTTATATTATTTAAAATTTTTTTATTTTGTATTTGGTAATTCAAATTACTAGTTTTTAACACGATGATAATATCCATTATTAAAATAAAAGATAGATATTATCAAAAATTTAATAAATTTAAACTAAATATTTAACAATTATTATCAAAAGCCATATCAATTTAAAAATTTTAAAAATGATAAAGTATAGCAAAACCTGCCCTACTCTACTCCCATAGACTAGGCTCCTGCGGGTCTGTATAGCTAAATAAAATTTGATATGGCTGGTAGTCGAATTTGTATTTTAGGCTCGGACACTCACGCACTGCATACCCCAAATATATCCAGCGCAGATTAAATTTTTTCGCAATCTCAATCTGCTTTAAAAGCGAAAATTTCCCAAGGCTAAGATCGCTTCTGTATGGGTCGTAATAGCAATAAATCGAGCTTATCCCATCTTCGACAATGTCGATCAAATCGACGCAAATCAGCCTGTCAAACTCATCGTAATACGAAATTTCCTTGCCGAAATTTCCATATCCCTCCACATAAATTTCATAGTATTTCTCAGGCGTGATATTTTGGCGTGGCCAGCCCTTTTTTTCGCTCATATAGTTATGATAAATTTCGAAAAGCTCCAAATGCTCGCCGTCTAAAATCGGCGCTGAAAAGCCAAGCGTGGTTTTTTCGTTTTTTTTATAAACTCTGCGGTGCGATTTGGAAAATTTGAAATTTCTCGCATCTACTCTCAGGCTTTTACACTCATCGCAACCCGCACAAATGGGCTTTTGGAAGTAATTCCCAAAGCGTCTGTATCCGTGAGTGACTAAATTTGAATTATAAGAATACGAGGCGTTTTTGACAAAAATGTATTCATTTCTAGCTGATTTTCCCTGCAAATACGGGCAGGGAAAATCGAGCGTGCAAAATGGAATTTCAAGCATTAAATTTTTCTAATATTTGCGTTTTCGATATATTTCAAAAACTCGTCTTTTAGCCGATTTTCGCGCGCACTCACGCTCTCATCGCCTAAATCCTCATCTTTGAAAATATCTTTAAATTCATCGCGATTTGGGTTTGGTTTTGGCTTAGGTTTGGGTGGATTTTTCGCCTTTTCCTCTTTAATCATATCTTTTTTTATGCTATTTAGCGATTCTAAAAAATCCATTTGCGCTCCCTAAATTTCGGCTTCTCGCATAGCAGAAGCGATTGCAGCGACGACTTCGGTTTTTTTCGTATCGAAATCATCCTTGGTGTTTGCCAAAATTTTGTCCAAATTTTTCTCGACATAGCTCGTATCGAAAAATCCCAGTCTAAACTCACGCGATTTGCTGATCGAGAGCAAAAATGGAATTATCGTGCGCACGCCCTCTATGCGAAACTCCTTCAATGCCCTTTCTAGCTTATTTACCGCCAAGTCATAATCTGTCGTTTTGATAATGAGTTTAGCTAAAAGCGAGTCGTAAAATGGCGGAATTTTATAGCCTTTGTAAATATGACTATCCACGCGCACGCTAGGTCCCAAAGCTGGGTAATAATCCTCGACTTTGCCAGGTGCTGGGGTGAAATTTTTCCATACATTTTCGGCTGTAATTCTCGCCTCAATCGCGTAACCGCGCGGTTTGATATCGCTTTGTTCGAGCTCTAAAATTTCGCCATTTGCGATACGGATCTGGCGCACGACGATATCCACACCGGTGATTTCCTCGGTGATTCCGTGCTCGACTTGGATTCTGGTATTCATCTCCATAAAATAGAAGTTATTGTAATCATCGAGCAAAAACTCCACAGTGCCGACATTTGAGTAATTCACAGCCTTAGCCGCGGCTACTGCGGTGATACCCATGGTTTTGCGCAAATGCTCGCTAATCGACGGGCATGGGGCGATTTCGATGATTTTTTGGTGACGGCGTTGGATTGAGCAATCGCGCTCGCAAAGGTGGATAATGTTGCCGTAATTATCGCCGATGATTTGAAACTCGATATGGCGCGGATTGACGACGAGTTTTTCCATAAAAACTTCATCGTTGTTAAAATACGCCTTCGCCTCTCTGGTGCAAGATTCAAACGCCGCTTCCATATCCTCTTCGCTCCAAACTTCGCGGATTCCACGCCCTCCACCGCCGCCGCTTGATTTCAAAATCACCGGATAGCCGATTTTGCGGGCGTATTCTTTGATAGTCTCCATTGATTCGTTATTTAATTTTTCGGTGCCCGGCACGATAGGAATACCATTTTTGCGCATTAAATAGCGAGCGATGTTTTTATTACCCATTTTGCGGATAACTTCTGGTTTTGGACCGATAAAGATAATCCCAGCGTCCTCGACCTCTTTTGCGAAATCATAATTCTCACTCAAAAATCCATATCCAGGGTGGATAGCGTCCGCACCGCTTGCTTTGGCTATTTCTACGATTTTTTTGGCGTCCAAATACCCAGTAAGTGGCTCTGTGCCGACCTCATAGGCCTCATCAGCAATTTTAACATGCAAGCAGTCTTTGTCAGGCTCGGTGTAAATCGCTATACTTTTTATGTGCAAATCTCTACATGCTCTAATAACCCTAACCGCGATTTCACCGCGATTTGCTATGAGAATTTTGTGTATCATACTAAAACACCTTTTTGTAAAAATAATATTGCGTATGATAGTATAAAAAATGTTATATCAAGTTGAAATTTAGGGGAAAAAGTCAAAATTTTAAAGGATTTTAGTGGTGCCCAGAGCCGGAATCGAACCGGCACGGAGTTGCCTCCGCCAGATTTTGAGTCTGGTGCGTCTACCAATTTCACCACCTGGGCTTGAATTAAAAATCGAGATTATACAAAAATTTGATTAAAATAAAATTAAGCCCCAAAATTTTGGGGCTTAAAGAGTAAGAAAAATTATTTTTTCTTTTTAGCTTTTGAAGCAGCAACAGCCTCTTTAAGTTGTTTGCCAACTTTAAATTTAACTACTTTTGTAGCAGGTGATTTGTAAGTTTTGTTTGTGCCAGGAACTTTGCCTTCGCGAGCAGCACGCTCAGCAATGCTAAAAGAACCAAAGCCAATGAAACTAATCTCATCGCCTTTAACTAATAGCTCTTTAATTGTTTCAAGAGCTTTATCTACTACTGCTGTAGTATCTTTTTTGCTTTGTCCTGCTTTTTCAGCAACAATACTGATAAAATCAGCTTTTTTCATAGAGTATCCTTTGTGATAAAGTGTAACGGCGTCCATTTTACAACACTTTGATAAAAATTTCAATAGAATTTTGCGAATTTTTCGCTAAATTTGGCAAAATTTCACGAAATTTGCCAAAATTTTGCCCATTTTCACACTATTTGAAAAATAAATTTTTCATTTTTTCCCAAATTTACACAAATTCAGGCGCTAAAATTTTTTATAATCTTAAATTTGATATAATGCACCCAAAATTTTAAATTTAAGGTAAAAAGATGACAAAAATTTTGATGATAGAAGATGATTTGGAGTTAGCTGAAATTTTAAGCGAATACTTAGAACAATACGAAATCGACATTACCGTCGCAGATGACCCATTTATCGGACTTTCGAAGCTTAAATTAGAAAATTTCAACCTTGTGATTTTAGACCTAACGCTTCCTGGTATGGACGGACTTGAAGTCTGCAAAGAAATCCGCAAAACCTCGAATTTACCGATTATCATTTCTAGTGCGCGCCACGATTTGACCGATAAAATCAACGCCTTTGATTTCGGCGCAGATGATTATCTACCAAAACCATACAATCCCCAAGAGCTTCTAGCCCGCATTAAACGCCATGTCGAGCGCTACAACACAGGCTCGATCAAACAAAGTGGCGAAAAAACCAACAAAGACATCGTGGTTGATGATTTTTCGCACATTATCACCTTTAAAGGTCAGCCTCTATCGCTGACAGTCGCTGAATACGATGTCCTCTCATATCTAGTCAAAAAAGAAGGCGGAGCAATCACGCGCGAAGAGCTCATTTACAACAGCTCCTCAATCAGCGAAGAATCCTCGCCAAAAAGCATAGATGTCATCGTCGGTCGTATCAGGGTCAAGCTTGGCGAAACCTCCAAGACACCGCAATATATCCACGCAATCAGGGGCGTGGGATACAAGCTCGTGCAATAAAATTTGAAATTTAAATATGAAATTTAGATCTTCGATTTTTTATACCATTACATTTATTTTCGCGCTTGCGACGATTGGCGTATCGCTCGCACTCATTTGGCTTATAGGATATGATAAACAAAACTACACCAGAGAGCTAAACACAAAATACTCCATTGTAGCGCGCTCGCACCTATACCAGATGAGCAGGCTCATCTCGCAAAACGAATTCCAAAGACAAATCGCAAATTTCGAATTTGCTAGCATTAATGACGAAAATTTTATAAAGCAATTAACCGAAAATGGCGAAATTTTAGACAGCATTTCGGCTGATATCGGCTCGGCTGATATTATAATGTATAACCGCAAACACTACCTCAAAATCACCCACGCCAACGAGGTTAGAATTTTAAACGACAAAGAATACCAACCATATCGCTACGATATTTTTAGAGCGATTTATGGCGGAATTTTGGCGATTATTTTGCTCGCATACATTTTTATTATACGCAAAATCAAACCACTTCGCAAGCTAAAACGCCAAATCGATAAATTTGCCACAGGCGATTTAAATATCGCAAATGTCGCCACAGGCACAGACGAGATTTCCGAGGTTTCGCGTGCGTTTTACGGCGCAGTTACGCAGATCAACAAACTAAACGAATCGCGCCATCTGTTTTTGCGAAACATCATGCACGAGCTAAAAACGCCCATTACCAAAGGCCGCATAACCGTCGAAATGATCGAAAAAAACAAATACCAAGAGCGCTTGTTATCGGTGTTTGAAAGGCTAGAAGATTTGATTAACGAATTTGCCGCAGTCGAGAGAGCGACTTCTGGGATTCCGCTTGGAGAGCGTGGAATTTACTCAGCCAAAGAAATCATAAACGAAGCCCTAAAAATCGCAATGATAGGCGAAAATTTAGTAACCATAAACGCGCCAGAGGATTTGAAATTTAATGTAGATTTGAAGCTGTTTTCAATCGCTGTGAAAAATCTAATCGACAACGCAATCAAATACTCCACCGACCGCCATGTCATCATAAATGTCGGAGCGACCTTCGATTTCATCAGCAATTCGCCAGAGTTAGAGCAGGATTTCGAGCATTACAAAGAGGCATTTTCCAAGGGCTCAAACGCCAAACAAAGCTTCGGTCTTGGGCTATACATCGTCGATAATATCGCCAAATCACATGGTTTAGCCTTTAAATACCGCAGAGAAAATGAGACAAATATCTTTTATTTTGATAATATGAGTGAAATTTTACTCTAAATTTTAAGGCGATTTGATATATGATTGCAAAATTTTTTAAAAAGTGAGTTTATGCGAAATTTAATATTTTTACTAGCATTTTTCGGTGTTTGTTTGTGTGCAGAGAGCTTCATCACAGATGAAGAATACGGAGCTATGCTCTACCAAAACCCCCGTGGAATCGGCTGTGATAAATGCCACGGCGAGCGTGGCGAGGGACAGCTCATCGCAAAATATGAGGAATTTAACCGCTCAAACGAAACTTACTACGAAAAATCCCTTTTCGCGCCCAAAATCAACACCCTTTCACTGCAAGAATTAGCCGACGGAATCGGCGCTAGCAAGGACATTATGCCAAGCTATTTTCTTACAAAAGACGAAATTATCATTATTTACAAATATTTAAAAGCCAAAAATCAAACCCAAAAAAAGGACGAAAATGACAAACAAAACTGAATTTGCAAAGGCTATGAAATTTATCCCAGGTGGCGTTGATTCGCCTGTTCGCGCATTTGGAAGCGTAGGTGGCGAGCCATTTATGGTAAAAAAAGGCAAAGGCGCATATATCTACGATGTCGAGGGCAGAAAATACCTTGATTTCGTGCAAAGTTGGGGTCCGCTGATTTTCGGACATGCCGATAAAGATATCCAAAAAGCGGTTTGCGATGCGGCGAAATTTGGACTAAGTTTTGGCGCACCAAGCCCGCTAGAAACGAAACTTGCTAAGCTTGTTTTAGATAAATTTCCATTTTTGGATAAAATTCGCTTCACTAGCAGTGGCACAGAGGCCACAATGAGCGCAATCCGTCTAGCGCGCGCTTACAGCGGAAAAGACGGCATAATAAAATTTGCCGGTTGCTACCACGGACACAGCGACTCGCTTTTGGTCAAGGCGGGTTCAGGGGCAACTACATTTGGGTATTCAAGCAGTGCTGGCGTGCCAGAAGATATCGCCAAAAACACATTTGTCGCTGTTTATAACGATATCCAAAGCGTCAAAGCGATTGTCAAAGCCAATGATATCGGCACCATAATCATCGAACCAATCGCTGGAAATATGGGCTTGGTGCCTGCAAAAGCCGAATTTTTAAGCGAACTTCGCAAAATTTGCGACGAGAAAAAAATCGTGCTAATCATGGACGAGGTAATGAGCGGATTTCGCGCTAGTGCGCGCGGAAGCTACGATGTGTATGGCATAGAGGGCGATATCGTAACCTTTGGCAAGGTAATCGGTGGCGGTATGAGCGTGGCAGCCTTTGCAGGAAAGTCTGAAATCATGGATCTAATCAGCCCTCTTGGCGGTGTTTATCAAGCAGGCACGCTAAGTGGAAACCCAGTGGCAATGGCGGCTGGAATTGCGAGTTTGAGTAAAATTTATGCTAAGAAAAATTTATACAAAGATTTAAATTCACTCGCCAAACGCTTCATAAACGGCCTTAGCAAAGCCGCCAAAAAGCACGGTATCGCGCTTCAAACAGCCTGCGTGGGAAGTATGTTTGGGTATTTTTTCGCCGAAGACGAGGTGAATAACTACGATGACGCGCTCAAATCCGACACTAAGCGTTTTGCGAAATTTCACCGCGAAATGATAAAACGGGGCGTATTTTTGGCGCCAAGTCAGTTCGAAACTGGCTTTATTTGCGAGGCAATGAGCAAAAAAGATATAGATTTTGCCATAAAAATGGCAGATGAAGCGATGGCAAATTTGTAAATTTTGAAATTTAAGGCGAGGTTATGAAATACACAAAAAACCTGCACAAGGTCGTCCCGGTCGCATACGATGTGAGCCTTGGGATTTCGATAGTCGTCGCAATCGCCATTGGCGTGGGGCTTGGGCTGTGGCTCAAATCCCTAACCGGCTCGTTAATCGTATTTTGGGTTTGCGTGTGCTTTGGTATAGCTGCGGCGTTTTTAAATGTCTATAAGGCGTTTAAGGGGCTAAACGAAAGCCTCAAAGAGCTCGAAGATGATCCCAAATACAAGGCTGCAAAAGAGAATTTCGACGATGATGATTGGGACGAAAAAGAGTGAAAAAAGAAATTTTAAAAATCTACTTGATTTTTGATTTTCTAGTCCTTGCGCTTGGGGGCTTATTTTGCGCTTTTGGGGCGAAATTTGCCCCATTTTTCGCTAGTTCGCAACTCGGATTTTTCTGCTCGCTTGCGGTTGTGTTTTTTTCGCACAGAGCCTACGCACTGCGCCTCGAAGATGAAATTCGCTCTGGCAAATACGACAAAATCGCTAATGATGAATTTGATGATGAAAATTTAGCCGAGCCCAAAAAAAGCGCGGTCAAATCAAATTTTGCCACAGCATTTTTTTCGCCATTTAAAATTTTATCTTACGCTGCGCTAATTTTTGGAATTTGGCTTTTGGCTAAATTTGGACTTTTAAACCCGCTTGCACTAATGATTGGCGTAAGCGTAATCCCGCTAGGCACGCTCGTTTTTGCGTTTTGTAATAAAGAGTGATTTTAGGCTTTTACCGCTCTTGGCGTATCGTTTGATTTGCCATTGTGAAATACTGCCCCACAATATACTCGCCATTGTCATTGCGAGGCGATTTATCGCCGAAGCAAAATGAGCGTAGCGACCCAAGCGAAGCGAAGGGACATTTGGACGAGCCGTAGGCGAAGTCAATCCAGCAAAATTTAAAGTAAAATTCAACCTAAATTTAGCATTGAACGATTTTGAGAATTTAACCTGCGCCGTGAAATTCTCTGTAAGGGGGAGGGCGCGCTTTTTAGGAGACGCTACCCTCCCCCTTGCATTTAATTCGCACGCAAAAGCGCTGTTCGCGCCTTTTGCTCCGTGCGAATTTCCCCTGTAAAACCTTAGAAGTGGCTAAATTTAGAAAAACTTCGTTTTTCTAAATTTAGCTGGTTTGATTTTTACGGAAATGCTTCGCATTTCAAAACAATCAAAACTACACAAATTTGGCTAAAAATATAAAGAATTATTAATTCAAATTTCGCTAAAATGATGAGTTTTGAAAAGGAATTTTATGGATTACAACACGCTAAAAAAAATATTTTTTAAATTTCAGCCAGAAACTGCACATCATATCGCAGAATTGGGGCTTCGCACACTAAGTGCAGTTCCGTTTGGACTGGAAATTTTAGCCAAAAATACAACCTACAAAGATGAAATTCTAAATCAAAAAATCTGGGGGTTAAATTTCGAAAATCCGCTTGGAATCGCCGGCGGATTTGACAAAAACGCAACCATGCTAGCCCCACTTTACGCCCTTGGATTCGGGCATGCTGAGTTTGGGACATTTACGCCAAAACCCCAACCCGGCAACGCCAAACCACGCCTTTTTCGCCTAGTCGAAGAAGAAAGTATCCAAAACGCAATGGGCTTTAACAACGAGGGCGCCGAGGCTATCGCGGAGCGCGTGCGCAAAATTTACCCAGCCAAATTTCCGCTTGTCGCAAACATTGGCAAAAACAAAATCACGCCAAACGAAAACGCTCTAAGCGATTATGAAATTTTAACTCGCAAATTTGAAGGTCTTTGCGATATTTTTGAAATCAACATTAGCTCGCCAAATACGCCAAATTTGCGCGCTTTGCAAGATGAAAATTTCATAAAAGAAATTTTATCTATGATGAGAGGCATTACCAAAAAACCAATAATTTTAAAAATCGCCCCCGATATGAGTGCGCAAAAGGCCGTGTCGCTATGCTCGTGCGCCGTGGAAGCTGGGGCAGATGCCTTGCTAGTAAATAACACTAGCATTGATTACTCGCTAACGCCCAAAGCAAGGGATTTTGGCGGAATTAGCGGCAGGTTAATCACGCAAAAATCGCGCGAGCTTTTCCGCGCAATATCTAGCGAGCTATTTGGCAAAGCAGTGCTGATTAGCTGCGGTGGTATCAGCGACGGCAAAGAGGCTTACACCCGCATAAAAGACGGCGCAAGCCTAGTGCAAATTTTCACAAGTTTTATTTTCAAAGGCCCTAAAATAGCCTATAATATCAACTCCGAGTTAGCTTCACTCTTGCGCCAAGACGGCCTTTCAAATATCACAGAAGCAATCGGTTTAAATTTAAAAAAATGAGGTTTTTATGTTTGCAAAATTCAATAAAATCACGCTAGAAAACGGCTTAGCCGTCTATCACATACCGGTAAATTTAGGTAGCGATGTCATCAGCGTCGATCTATTTTACGATGTGGGCTCAAAGGACGAAGTCATGGGCAAAAGTGGCATAGCCCACATGCTCGAACACCTAAATTTCAAATCCACAAAAAACCGCAAAGCTGGCGAATTTGACGCCATTGTAAAAGGTTTTGGTGGCGTGAATAACGCAAGCACAGGCTTTGATTTCACGCACTATTTCATCAAATGCGAGCGCTCGAATCTAGCCACCTGCCTCGATTTATACGCAGATATTATGGAAAATTTAAAGCTCGAAGAGAGCGAGTTTTTGCCAGAGCGAAATGTGGTTTTAGAAGAGAGGCTTTGGCGCACAGATAACGATCCGTTTGGGTATCTGTTTTTTAGGCTATATAACAGCGCCTTTGTTTATCACCCATATCACTGGACGCCGATTGGATTTAGAAGCGATATAGAGGGCTGGAAAATCGAGGATATTAGGGAATTTCACGCTAAATTTTATAATCCAAACAACGCGGCACTGCTAATCAGTGGCGATATCGATGAAAAAAGTGCGTTTGAGCTAGCCAAAAAGAGCTTTTCGCATATCAAAAATCGCTGCGAAAAATCGCATGTTTGCGCGCCAGAACCAGAGCAAGACGGCGCTAGATTTAATCTCATACACAAAGACTCTCATGTCCAAATCGTGGCAACCGCCTTTAAAATCCCGCCATTTAACCACGCTGACGCAGCCAGCATAAACGCTCTTTGCGACTATCTTGGCGGTATGAAAAGCTCGCTTTTGCAACGAATTTTAGTCGATGAGAAAAAGCTAGCCAATCAAATCGATGTCTATAATCTAGCCAGCAAATATGAAAATTTAATGATAATTTTCGGCGTTTGCAACGCTGGGGTCGCTGGCGAGAGACTAAGAGATGAAATTTTTGCTATCCTAGAAAATGCCAAAAATTCTCAAATCAGCGATGATGAAATCACAAAACTCAAAAATTCAGCCAAATCAAGCCTAATTTACTCCATGGATAGCGCTAGCAAGGTGGCTAGCATTTATGGCTCATATATCATCAGAGGCGATTTGGACGCGCTGTTTAGACTCCAAAGCGATATCGAAAACATCTCAGCGCAAAATTTAAACGAAACTATGAAAAAATATCTCAAATTTAAAAATTCAACCACATTGATTTTACGAAAGGAAAACGATGAATAAAAATGTAATTATCGGTTCAATGACCGCATTAATCACGCCGTTTAAAGATGGCAAACTTGACGAGCAAACCTACGCCAAACTCATAAAACGCCAAATCGATAACGGCATAAATGTCCTAGTCCCTGTCGGTACCACAGGCGAGAGCGCCACATTGACCCACGATGAGCACAAAGTCTGCATAGAAATCGCAGTCGATACCTGCAAAAACACAGGCGTCAAAGTCCTAGCAGGTGCCGGCTCAAACGCCACGCACGAGGCTGTGGATTTAGCCAAATTCGCACAAGCGCATGGGGCTGATGGAATACTCTCTGTCGCGCCATACTACAACAAACCGACCCAAAAAGGCTTGTATCTGCACTACAAAGAGATTGCAAACTCTATCGAAATTCCAGTGCTTTTATACAATGTCCCAGGCAGAACAGGGTGTAATATCGACACAGAAACCATAATCAAGCTTTTTAACGATTGCGACAATATTTACGGTGTAAAAGAGGCAAGTGGCAGTATCGATAAATGCGTGGATTTGCTAGCGCACGAGCCGAAATTAAGCGTGATTAGTGGCGAGGACGCGATAAACTACCCTATCCTATCAAACGGCGGAAAGGGCGTCATCTCAGTAACTGCAAATTTATTGCCTGATTATATTTCAAAGCTCGTAAATTTCGGACTAAACAGCGATTATATCAAGGCAAAAGAGATTAATGATGATTTGTATGCTATAAACAAAATTCTCTTTTGCGAAAGCAATCCAATCCCGATAAAAGCGGCAATGTATATCGCTGGGCTAATGCCAGTTTTGGAGTATCGTTTGCCACTTTGCGAGCCTAGCAAGGAAAATTTAGCTAAAATTGAAGCTGTTATGAAACAATACAATATCAAAGGATTTTAATGATAGAAACTATCAACGAATTTAAAGGAAAAACCCTAGTAATCAGCGGTGGAACGCGCGGAATCGGTCGCGCGATTGTTTTGGAATTCGCCAAAGTTGGCGCAAATGTCGCTTTTACCTACAACTCAAACGAAGAGTTAGCCAAAACCCAAGCAGCCGAGTTAGAGAAGGAATTTGGCATTAAAGCAAGGGCGTACGGCTTAAATATCTTAGAGCCAGAAACCTATAAAGAGCTGTTTGAAAAGATTGACGCAGATTTTGATAGAGTGGATTTTTTCATCTCAAATGCGATTATTTCGGGTCGCGCGGTGGCTGGTGGATACACTAAATTTATGAAGCTAAAACCACGCGGGATTAACAATATCTTTACCGCGACCGTAAATGCCTTTGTCGTTGGCTCGCAAGAAGCAGCCAAACGCATGGAAAAGGTAGGCGGCGGCAGTATAATCAGCCTAAGTTCGACTGGAAATTTAGTCTATATTGAGCATTACTCAGGACACGGCACTGCAAAAGCGGCAGTTGAGGCTATGGCAAGATACGCTGCAACCGAGCTTGGCGAGAAAAATATCCGCGTAAATGTCGTAAGTGGCGGACCAATCGAAACAGACGCGCTAAGAGCTTTTACTAATTATGAAGAAGTGCGCGACAAAACAGCCGAACTAAGCCCGCTTAATCGCATGGGACAGCCGACAGATTTAGCAGGTGCGTGCCTATTTTTGTGTTCGAGCAAGGCAAGTTGGGTTACAGGTCATACATTTATCGTCGATGGCGGAACGACATTTAAATAAAATTTGGAAAAAATATGTGGAATTTACCAAATATATTAGCAATTTTTAGGGTTTTACTAGCACCTTTGTTTTTTTATCTCATTTTGCTTGCTGGCAATGCCGATAGTAGCGGTATGGTTGGCGCGGTGCATGTCAGCTGGATAAACTACTTCGCCGCCCTAACCTTCGTAATCGCCTCCGTGACGGACTTTTTCGACGGATTTATCGCTAGAAGCTGGAATCAAATCACCAAATTTGGCGGTATTATCGATCCTCTGGCTGATAAAATGCTAACCTTGGCTGGATTTTTAGGGCTTATGTATATTGATAGAGCGAGTCCATGGGCTGTGTATCTAATCCTAATCCGCGAGTTTTTTATCACAGGTTTTCGCACGGTTATGGTGAGCGAAAATATCAGCGTCTCAGCCTCAATGGCAGGCAAGGTAAAAACGGTGTCGCAAATGTTTGCCATAGGATTTTTGACAATGCAGTGGAGTGGCGGAAATTTCTTGCTATGGGTCGCAGTCGCACTCACGCTGTATTCGGGACTAGAATACATTTTAGCTTATGCTAAAAATCACAAAAAAAATGCAAAAGCAACGGAGTGATTTTTGAAAAGCATACTTTTAACCATAGGAATTTTGCTTTGTGGATTGTATTTTTACGGGTTGCATTTTTTTGTAACGATTTTAGCCATTAGCTTTTTGATATTTTTCCACGAGCTTGGCCATTTTAGCGTTGCACGCCTGCTTGGCGTGGGCGTAAATGTATTTAGCGTGGGCTTTGGCGAGAAAATTTACACCAAACAAATCGGCGCGACACAGTATTGCATAAGCGCAATCCCGCTTGGCGGATATGTCAGCCTAAAAGGCCAAGAGGATTTAGACCCAAGTGCGAAAAATTTCGACCCCGATAGCTACAACACCAAAGGCCCGCTAGCGCGCATTGCCATACTTGTGGCTGGGCCTGCGTTTAATATAATTTTGGCGTTTTTAATCTACATTAGCCTAGGCTATATCGGCGTAGAGCGTATCGCGCCAATCGTAGGTGCAGTGAGCGAAAACTCAGCCGCACAAAACGCTGGAATCATGGTCGGCGATGAAATTTTATCAATAAATGGCGCACAAATCAGAGAGTGGGACGATATCTCCAAAAATGTCGTGGCCGGGGATTTAAACCTGCAAATCAAGCGCGCAGGTGAAATCAAAAACCTAAATTTAACCCCAAAAATGGGCGAGAAACTAAACATTTGGCGAGAGCGTATCCAAACCCCGCTAATAGGAATTTCTCCTGGAAAAGAACCAAAATATATCACACTATATCACAAAGGTGCTAATTCGCTTAGTTTCGCACTCGATGAAACAATCCAATCTAGCAAAATCATCTTGGTGGGGCTTGAAAAACTCGTCTCAGGCGTCGTATCTCCTAAGGAAATGGGCGGAATCGTCGCTATCACAGATATCACGACTAAGGCCGTAAGCTACGGAGCATCGGTAGTTTTGCTCCTTGTCGCGCTGATTTCTGTGAATTTGGGCATAATAAATCTCTTCCCAATCCCAGCTCTTGATGGCGGACATATTTTGTTTAACCTAATCGAGCTTGTGTTTCGCCGCCCAGTGCCAGAGAAGGTTTTCATCGGTGCTAGCTACGCTGGAATCGCGATTTTGGCAATGCTGATGATTTTTACGATAGTAAATGACTTCGCGCGTATGCTAGGATTTTATCAATGAATTTAGCGCAAATTTTAGAGCGTATCCAAAACGCTAGAATTTCGGCCGGAATTTGGGACAGCGTCCGTCTAATCGCTGTGAGCAAAAATGTAGATACTGACGCGGTGGAAAATCTCTACTCTGGGGGGCAAATCGAATTTGGCGAAAACCGCGTCCAAGAAATGAAGCGAAAATGCGAAATTTTAAGAGACCTGCCCCTAAAATGGCACTTCATCGGCTCGCTTCAAAGCAACAAAATAAATCATCTACTTTCCTTACGCCCATGCTTGTGGCAAAGTTGCAACTCTTATGAGCTTGCTACTGCCGTGAATAAACGGCTAAATTTCACGCTAGATACGCTTTTGGAGATAAATTCCGCTGGCGAAAGTAGCAAAAGCGGGCTTGAAATTTCGCGCGCGATTGATGAGTTTTTGCAGATAAAAGAGAGTTGCAAAAACCTAAATTTATGCGGTGTTATGAGTATCGGCGCACACTCAGAAGACGAGCGCGAAATACAAAAAAGCTTTGAAATCACTTACAAAATTTTTGAAAATTTGCGACCGCACGGCGCAAAAATCTGCTCAATGGGTATGAGCGATGACTTCGAACTAGCCATAAAATGCGGGTCAAATATGGTGCGTTTAGGGCGAATTTTGTATCGATGAAAAACGATATCGTAATATTTTTGCTAGGCATTTGCTGTATAGCGTTTCCAGCCCATGATAATTTGTTCATCTGCTTTGAAATTTTGCTTTTTAATATTCTAGCTTGCGCCCTATTTATAGCGATTGCGTATAAATTTCAAATCTTGCAAAAACGCTACTTCGCGTTATTTTTTTTGATTTTGGCAAATCTTGCAACATTGGCGAATATCTGGGGGATGCCGTGGCCTTCTAACGGATACGAAGGCACTATCGTTCGAATCGAGATTTTCAAGGCAATTTCGGTTTTTAACTTTTGGCTAGTTTATGCTGGATTTTGGCTCTTAGCGGTGCCGATTGTCATCTATATATTCTTTTTGGATCTGCTTGGCAGAATTAGCCTAAAAATACTTTCTAGCAAAAAATCTATCCAAAATTCGAATATTTAAAACAAAATTCTGCAAATTTGGCTAGTGTTTGTGGAAAAACGAATTTCGCCGTGCGAATTCGCCAAATTTGGCATTTCGCACGGCAAGTAAATTTACAAAATCTCTTTTCTGAGCTCGCTAGGGGTTTTTGGCGAGATTAGAGCCGGTGCGATGTCAAAAATGCTAAACGCACCGCTTTTGCCGTCCTTATGAAGTCTATATGCCGCTCTTGCGTAAGCCACCAGCACGCTAGCTGTGAATTCAGGGTTTGAATCAAGTTTTAGGCTAAATTCGATTAAATGCTTTGTCTCGCCGTGCTCTCCTGTGCTGCCGCTTCTTAGCACGAAGCCACCATGTGGGATTCCGCCGTGTTCGCGTTTTAGCGTTTCAAGGTCGATAAAATGCACGGTCGTATCATAATCAGCGAAATAATTTGGCATTGTTTTGATTTCGTTTTCGATTTTTGCCTTATCGGCGCCGTCTTCTACGACTACGAAGCACTCACGCAAATGCTTTTCTCTCGTGCTTAAATTTGGATTTTCTCCGGCTCTGACACTCGCCAACGCGCTTTCTATCGGCACTGTGTATTGTCTAGCATCGACTACGCCTTTGATTCGGCGGATAGCGTCAGAATGCCCTTGGCTCACGCCTTTGCCCCAAAATGTGTAGGTGTTGCCACTTTCTAGCACACTTTCGCCCACAAGGCGATTTAGCGAAAACAGACCCGGATCCCAGCCAATAGCGATAATACCGACATTTCCGCCACTTTTGGCTGCGTTATCGACATTTGCGAAGTGTTCTGTGATTTTTGCGTGAGTATCGAAACTATCGACGACGCAGAAGTTTTTGGCAAACTCTGGCGTTTGTGTCGGCAAATCAGTCGCCGAGCCACCGCAAAGCACCAAAACATCGAATTTGCCCTTGAAATTTAAGATTTCATCTATGCTAAATACACTCGCGCCGCAGGTTTTCACGCTAGCTGGATCGCGGCGAGAAAAAACGCCAAAAACTTCCATATCGCTTGTGTTTCGCACGGCTAGTTCGACGCCACGACCTAAATTTCCATAACCTAAAATTCCTACTTTGATTTTACTCATTTTTTATCCTTTTTATTAAATTTTATTTCTGAATTTTCCCTATTTTTGGGCTTTCACGGCACCATCTCAAATCGCCAAAATCGTTTTGAAAAACCAAAAAATATCATAAAATTTCCTATTTTTTAAACATAAAATACACAGCCAAAACTAGGAAAACAAAGCTTATAATGTGGTTTATGCGAAAGGCTTCGCTTTTGAAAATCAGCAGTGCAAACACGCTAAAAACGCTAAGCGTGATGACTTCTTGGAGAACTTTTAGCTGCCAAATGTCAAACGAACCGCCGTTGCCGATGTAACCGTATTTGTTCGCAGGGATTAGCAGACAATACTCGAAAAACGCCACGCACCAGCCAAAGAGAATAATCCCAAAAAGCCCAAGAGAGCTAAAAAACGGGATTTTGGTAAATTTCAAGTGCGCATACCACGCAATCGTCATCAAAACATTTGAAAAAATCAGTAAAATTATGGTGTAGTATGGTTTCATTTTATCTGCCTAAATTTTTAATTTTATACTCTTTCGCATTTTTCACTTCACTCCCAAATTTGCGAGTTCCCCGCAAACTTTGTTAAATTGCTCTTTTGCGTTTGCTAGGCCGTTGCGATTGGTTTCGATGACACTAGCTGGGGCTGAGGCCATAAATTTCTCATTTCCTAGCATATTTTCTAGTTTGCTAATCTCTTTTTCAAGCTTTGTTTTTTGCGAATTCAAGCGATTTATGATAGGGTTTAAATCCACCCCTTCAAGCGCGACAAAGCTTTCTAAATTCGCGCTCACATCACGCACAGCATTTGCCACAGGAGCACTTACAAACTCGATTTCATCGCATTTGGCAAGTGTTTTGATATAATCTTTCGCCCCGCTTAAATCAAATGAGCTCAGCACAAAAGCCTTTGCGATTTTGGCATTTCCTAAATCAATCGTCGCTTTTGCCCTGCGAATGCTTACAATCGCTTCGATAACTCGCTCAAATAGAGTTTCAATCTCAGCGTTTTGCTCGGCAATTTTTGGATATTTCATCATGGTAACCGAACCAGCCGTTTCTAAGCTAGTCCCGCTAAGCTCATGGTAGAGATACTCGCTGATAAACGGCATAAATGGACTTAAAAGCTTCAAAGCTTCTTTAAAAATCATACCAAGCTCAGGGACTGCGGCTTTGTTTGCTTTGCTAAGCTCAATTCCCCAGTCGCAAAATTCGTCCCAGAAAAATTTATACAAATCAGTCGCAGCGTCGTTGAAGCGGTATGCGTCGAGATTTGCCCTGACCGAATTTACACACGCCTTAAAACGGCTTAGCATATACTCTCCAAGCTTCGTTTTAACCAAATTTTCGTCCAAATCACCGAATTTAGCCGAATTTAAAAGCAAAAATTTACTTGCATTGTAAAGTTTATTTACGAAATTTCTATAAATCAAAAGCTTATCATCGCTTAGGCGTAGGTCGCGACCCTGCACACATAGCACCGTCAGTGTAAAACGCAAAATGTCGGCTGAGTATTCATCGATTTTATCGAGCGGATCGACGATATTTTTGCTTGATTTACTCATTTTTTTGCCGTCTTTGTCCTTAACTAGGGCGTGAAGATAGACATCTTTAAACGGCAATTTAGAAGTAGCATTTTCGCATTGGAAAAACATTCTTGCAACCCAAAAGAAAAGTATGTCAAAGCCCGTAATAAGCATAGTATTTGGGTAAAATTCGCTCAAATCACTTTCAAACCATTTTTCGTTTTTCAAAGCGTCGCCGTTGCCCCAGCCAAGTGTGGAAATCGGCCACAAGCCGCTTGAAAACCAAGTATCAAGGACATCTGGATCTTGCGTGAATTTCGCACTTCCGCATTTTGGGCATTTGCTAGGGTTTTCGCACTCGTCCGCCCACTCATGTCCGCACTCGCAGTAAAACACAGGAATTCGGTGTCCCCACCAAAGCTGACGGCTAATGCACCAGTCTTTTAACTCTCTCATCCACGCATTGAAGCTATTTATCCAGTGCGACGGGAAAAACTCAGCCCCGCCGTCATTTACCATTTTTATGGCGTTTTTAGCGATGTCGGATTTGACAAACCACTGCTTTGAAATATAGGGCTCGACGACATTTTTACAGCGATAGCAATACCCGACTTGATTTTCGTAATCTTCGATTTTTTCGATAAAGCCTAGCTCATCAAGCTTTGCGACGATTTTATCTCTGGCTTCAAGGCGTTCAAGTCCTTTAAATTCGCCACAATATTCGTTTAAAATACCCTTTTCATCGAAGATTGTGATAAATTCCAAATCGTGGCGATTGCCGACTTCGTAGTCGTTTTGATCGTGAGCTGGTGTTACTTTTACGCAACCTGTTCCAAACGCCATATCGACATGCTCGTCAGCGATGATTTTGATTTTTCGCCCTATAATAGGGAGTTCTACAAATTTTCCGATTAAATTTTTATAGCGTTCGTCATTTGGATTTACCATTACAGCAGTGTCACCAAAATATGTCTCAGGGCGAGTAGTCGCTACAACTATAAATTTATCTTTTTCGCCGTCTAAATAGTATCGCACATAATAAAGTTTGCCTTTATTTGCCTTGTGTTCGACTTCGACATCGCTAAGTGCGCCGTCGTGAGTGCACCAATTCACCATATAATTGCCTCGCACGATTAAGCCCTTTTCGTATAAATTTACAAAGGCTTTTCGCACGGCGTTTTTAAGCCCGTCGTCCATAGTAAATCTCTCTCTACTCCACGCTGGACCCACACCAAGACGGCGGATTTGGCGAACTATCGTGCCACCGCTTTGCTCTTTCCATTTCCAAACATGTTTTAAAAACTCTTCTCTGCCGATTTCTTCTTTTTTTATGCCTTTGGCAAGGAGCTCTCGTTCTACGACATTTTGAGTGGCGATTCCTGCGTGATCGAGTCCTGGTTGATACAGTGCTTTGTATCCGTCCATGCGTTTATAACGCGTCATAATGTCTTGGAGTGTGCAAGTAAGAGAGTGTCCTATGTGTAAAACGCCCGTTACATTTGGCGGTGGCATCATAATGCAAAATGTTTTGCCTTTTTCTTGGATATTTTTGTTGCCGTCGATTTCGAAATAACCGCGCTCTTCCCAAATTTTATAAAATTTTTCTTCAACTTCTTTTGGATTGTAAAAATCTGCCATTTTAACTGCCTTTTTATTTGATTTTAAAAACTGATGATTATAGTTAAATTTCACTAAAAACCAGTTAAAATTCGAAATTTTATCGCCAAATTTGCCCTAAATTTGCGATATTTTAAGCAAAATTTTAGTAAAATCAAAGATTTAAAATTTTCACAGAAAGGTTGCAAATGGATTTTGCTATCGAGCTATTTTTGACGATTACTGCACTTGCAATCGTTCTAAACATAGTTTTCAAAGTCTTTGAAATCCCTAGCATTATCGGATATATCGTGGCTGGTGTGTGTTTTACGCAGATTTATAGTCTCACACGCGACGAGAGTATGTATATGTCGCAAATCGCCGAATTTGGCGTGGTTTTTCTGATGTTTAGCATAGGATTGGAGTTTAGCTTCAAGTACCTAATGAGTATGAAAAAAGATGTCTTTTTCAACGGATTTTTGCAGGTTGCAGGCACTGGGCTGATACTCACTCTCATAATAGATCAAGTTTTGAGCGAAAATATCAAAACAGCCATTATTATCGGTCTTGCGCTATCTTTAAGTTCTACTGCAATAGTGCTAAAAAGTCTAAATGACTCTGGCGAAATAAATCGCAATCACGGCAGAAAAGTGCTTGGAATTTTGCTTTTCCAAGATTTGGCTGTAATTCCGATTTTGCTGATGATTGATATTTTTGCCTCCACAGATAGCACGCCTGTAAATGAGCTGATTTTGCACACCGCCATAAGTGCTGCGATTGTGATAGTCTCGCTCATAATCCTTGGCAAATTTGTCATAAATAGCCTTTTTACCTATGTCATCAAGGCAAATTCGAGGGAAATTTTTATCGCTACGGTTTTATTTGTGGTAATTGGTGCTAGTTTTTTAGCACATATTTTTGGGTTTAGTTATACTCTTGGCGCATTTATCGCTGGTATGATTATCGCCGAGACCGAATACAAGCGCGAAATCGCCGCAGGTATGAGCTCACTACGCGACATTTTGCTAGGACTTTTTTTTATCACAATCGGAATTCAGATTAAATTTGACATTATCGCCAACCACTACGGCGTAATTTTACTAGGAATCATCATCATAATGGCGCTAAAAGCAGGCATTGTCTATGCGATACTCATCTTATCAACTCACAAAAGAATTGCGCTCAAATCAGCCCTATCTCTGGCACAAATCGGCGAATTTGCCCTAGCGATTTTCGCACTTTTAATCTCCAAAAATTTAATAAACAAAGAAAATGCGCAAATTCTAATTGCAATCGTTGTGGCGACGATGATTTTGACACCATTTATCCTAAAAAACCTAAACCGTATCGCAAACCGCTTCGAATCAAATGTCGAAAAACTCGAAGACGAGGTGCATAAGGTCAAAATTTCGCCTATGAAAAACCACTTCGTCATCGTTGGATACGGCAGAGTCGGTCAAGAAATACTGCTTAGACTACGCGATAATGGCCTGCCATATATCGTGGCTGAAAGCGATTTGGAGCTTGTAGATCTTGGCAAATCTCGTGGCGAAAATGTGCATTTTGCAAATATGATGCAAAAAAGCGTCATCGACGAATTTAGCCTGCGTCAGGCATCTGTGATAATCCTAACGCTCACAAACCAAGAAAAACTCGATATCGTTACAAATATGCTAAATAAGGAAAATTTAAGCGCAAAAATCATTGTGATGTATTCAGGGCCGTATCGCAAGGTCGAATTAGAGGGCGAATTCGGCGAGAATTTTATATTTATGAAGGAAGAGCGCATGCTAGCTGGCTCGCTTTTGCAAGAGGCGTTAAGACAAAAATTACAAAGCTAAAATTTTAAAAATTTAAGTAGAATATAGAAAAAATAAAGGAAATTTAGTGATAAAAATCGAAAATTTGCATAAAAGTTTCGGAAAATCCGAAATCATAAAAGGTGTCAGCGCCGAGATCAAAAAAGGCGAAATTTTCGCTATCGTAGGACAAAGTGGCGCAGGCAAAAGCACCCTACTTCGCTGTATAAACGGACTAGAAAATTACCAAAGCGGCAGTCTAAAAGTCGCTGGCAAAGAGGTGGCGGATTTAAAAGGCGATGAAGTGCGCGAATTTCGCAAAAATATCGGTATGATTTTTCAACATTTCGCGCTGATGAGCCGAAAAACGGTCGCCGAAAATGTCGCCACACCGCTTAGGTTTTGGAAATTTGAGGAAGGATATATCAAAGAGCGCGTGGGCGAACTACTCGAACTAGTCGGCCTCAAAGACAAAGCAAACGCCTATCCTAGCGAGCTTAGCGGCGGTCAAAAGCAAAGAGTAGCCATTGCTAGGGCATTGGCGCTAAAACCGCAAATTTTACTTAGCGACGAGGCGACTTCTGCTCTTGATCCAAACACAACGACGCAAATTTTAAATTTACTTAAAGAAATCAACCGCTCGCTTGGCATTACGATAGTTTTGGTAACGCACGAAATGGAGGTCGTCAAAAGCATAGCCAACCGCGCAATGCTCCTAAAACACGGCGTTGTCGTGGGCTCTGGCGATATCGTGGAGCTGTTTTTGCACCCTGATGAGCATATGAAGGAATTCCTAGGCGAAGAGGAAATGCTACCGCCAAATAATATAAATGTAAGGCTATTTTTCCCGCCAGATGTCGCGTTTGATAGCATTATCACGCACATGGCGCACGAGCTTGGCATAAATTTCAATATCGTCTGGGGTAAGTTAGAGCGCCTGGATAAAAGCGTCGTGGGCTCGCTCGTGATAAATGTCCTACCGACCCAGCTCGAAGCCGTGGAGAAATATATCAGCGAAAAGGGCGTGATTTACGAAGTCGTGGAGAAGAAATAATTTTTCCCAAAAAAATATAATTAAAATTAAAAAATAAAATCGGCGAAGTCATTTGAAATTTGACTTCGCCAAGTGAAAATTTGTAAATAAAATTTGAAATTTGGCAAAGCCTAAGCCCTGCCAAATTTGCCAATTTTAGCGGATTACTAGCCCTTGTGGGATACCGTTTCTAATAACCCAAACTAGGACTTTTTTGCCTTTATAGGCTTTTATATATTTATTGAAATCATCGATATTTTCGACATCGTTTTGACCGATTTGGATAATTATATCGCCCTTTCTAAACCCATACTCGCTCGCTTTTGAATCCGCTTTTACATTTGTTACGATTGCGCCTTTTAAATCTTTATTTAGCGCGTATTTTGAGCGAATTTCATCATCTAGATTTTTAAGGCTTAGCCCCTCTAATGCGCCCTCATCGACATTTGAGCTACCAGCATTAGATGATTTATCCATGCTATCTAGTTTGAGTGTTACTTTTTGGTTTTTGCCGTCGCGCTCGAACTCGATTTCGACCTTGCTACCCGGATTCATCGAGCCGACCAAATTTTTAAGCTCGTTTGCGTTTTTGACAGGTTTGTCATCGACTTTTATAATCAAATCGCCTCTTTTAATGCCCGCTTTATCCGCTGGCAAGCCCTCTTCCACGCTCGAAATCAGCGCGCCTTCTTTGCTATTGTAAATCTCTTTTTGCTCTTTTGACATATCGCTAATCGTTACGCCGATATATCCGCGCTCGATTTTGCCGTCGCTAATGAGCTTTTTGGCGATATCTTTGACCATATTTGATGGGATTGCAAATCCTATGCCGTTGTTTCCGCCACTTCTGCTTAAAATCGCCGAATTTATACCAATGAGCGCACCACGGCTATCGACTAACGCACCGCCTGAGTTGCCCGGATTTATCGAAGCGTCTGTTTGGATAAAATTTTCGTATTGATTAAGCCCGATATTGTTTTTATTTAGCGCAGAGACGATTCCTTGTGTAATCGTGCCACCCACGCCAAATGGATTTCCGATAGCAAACACTATATCGCCCTCCACAGCCTTTGACGAATCAGCAAATTTAATCGCAGATAGCCTTTTTTCCTCGATTTTGATAATCGCCAAATCTGTCTTCGAATCCGTTCCTACGACCTTGGCTTTATACTCTTTGTCATTATCGAGCAGTGTAACTACGATTTCATCGGCATTTTCGACGACATGGTTATTTGTAACGATATATCCGTCATCTGAGATAATCACGCCAGATCCCAAAGAGCTGACCTCGCGCTCTTGTCTAGGCAGGTTAAAATCGAAAAATTGCTTAAAAAACGGATCGTTAAACATCTCCGCCATTGGGTTGTTTGCGACTTTGTGTTTTGATTTGGTCGAGATATTTACGACAGATTTTTTCGCCTCGGCAATCGAGCTGTGGTATGAGAGAACGACATCCTTGCTAAACTCAGGATTTACACGATCAAATTTCGCGCCAGCCTCGCTGATATCGATATTCGCACCAAAAAGCGAAGCGCTAAGTGCCAAAGATAGCAAAACGGTTTTTTTCATTATAAATTCCTTTTGAATAAAATTTTCGTGCAATTATAAATTTCTAGGGCTAATATTTGTTTAATACATTTACAAGATTTATAAACAAAATATATTAAACTTGATTGACATAGACTAAACTTTTATGATATAATCCGTATAAAATTTAAGAAAAAAAGGGAGGAAAAATGGCAAATTCTAGCCTTTATGAAACTCTTGGCATTAGCAAATCTGCCAGTGCTGACGAGATTAAAAAAGCCTATCGCAGGCTCGCTAGAAAGTATCACCCAGATATCAACAAAGACCCCGGCGCAGAGGAAAAATTCAAAGAAATCAACGCAGCGTATGAAATTTTAAGCGATGAGAAAAAACGCGCTCAGTATGACCAATACGGCGACTCAATGTTTGGCGGTCAAAATTTCCACGATTTCGCCAAGGGTTCGGCTGGCATGGGCGATTTAAACGACATTTTAAACAGCATTTTTGGCGGATTTTCTGGCGCGAAGGGCTCACGCGGGGGCTTTGATTTTGGCGGCGGGTTTAATCCGTTTGGATTCGGTGCTGGGTTTAGCGGCGGATTTGGCGCAGATTTAGACAAACACAGCGCGATCGAAATCCCCTTTGACACCGCGATAAATGGCGGAGAAATGAGTATAAATTTAGGTGGCGAAAATGTGAAATTCAAGATCCCAGCGGGGATTAATACAGGCGAGAAACTGCGCATTAGGGGCAAAGGCAACTCAAACGGCGAGCAAAGCGGAGATTTGATTTTGGAGATTAAAATTTCGCCAAGCGCTGAGTATGAGCGTAACGGCGATGATTTAAGCAAAAAAATCGATGTCCCGCTAAAAACTGCGCTTTTTGGTGGCAAAATCGAGGTCGCCACACCCAAAAAAACAGCCACGATTAAAATCAGCAAAAACACCAAAAACGGCCAAAAATACCGCCTCAAAGGCTATGGCGTGCAAAACCGCAAAACCAAAATTTTAGGCGATCTCTACGCCGTAGTAAATATCGTCTTGCCAGACGCCGATAGCCTAAGCGATGAAGCGCGCGAAGTGCTAGAAAAATTATAAGGAGAAAATATGCACGATTATGACGAGCCGGTTTATCTAATCTCAATCGTAGCCAAGGTGCTAGATATCCACCCCCAAACTCTGCGCCAATACGAGCGCGAGGGCCTAGTCAAGCCGGGCAGGACGGACGGCAAAATGAGGCTGTATTCGGCGCGCGATATGGATAAAATCCGTATGATAGTAAATCTCACAAAGGAGCTCGGCGTGAATTTAGCGGGCGTGGATGTGATTTTTAGACTGCAAGATCAAATCAGCGAATACGAAAAAGAGATCGAAATTTTGCGTGGGAAGATTTTAGAACTCGGCGGAGAGATTTGAAAATTTAGCGAAATTTGAAATTTTGGGCTATGAGCCAAATTTGCTAAATTTCGATAAATTTCGCCAAATTTCCCCCTGTAATTCGATAAATTCCCCAAATTTCCCAGCGATAAATTTGATAAATTTTAAATTCAGCCCAAAACTACGAAACCTTATCTACTAATTTGCAAAAATCTTTTTCATCGAAACGATTAAAATTTTAAGTTTTTTTTATGGGGGGGGGGGGGGTAAAATAAACGAATTTTTTTAAAAAAGGAGTTTAAATGGGATTTTGGGATAAAGTAGGAGAAATAGCAACGATAGTTGTTTTTGTAATTTTTTCTCCGATATTAGTTCCTATTGCTTTAATTGCAGTGTGGCTAGAAGGCAAAGAAAATATTATTGCCCTAGATGGTAAAAGTATGAGTGGCAAAGATACCTTGATAAATATTTTATCAGGTAAAGGTTTTACAAAAAAGCATAAAGCTACACCAGATAATCAAATGCTTAAAATGGAGATAAAATACGGCAATACTGAATTTGCTGTAACAGAATTTCATAATGTCAGTGGTGCAGATAAAGCAAATAATCAAAAAGCAGAATTGCGAAAAAAGATTTTTAGCGATGAATATTCTAATAAAAATATTTATTTCATTTACCTTTTTGACGCCAAGCTTTATAGAGATAATCCAAAAGAGAAAAAAGATATACAAGCTGATATTAAGGCGTTTTTAAAACAAATAAATTCTATAAATTCAAAGCCAGCAAGAGAAAAAAAGATAAATTTTAAGGTTTTAGGCACTAGGGGCGATGAATTTACAAAAAAAGATAAAGAAAATATCGAAAACCAGATAAGAGAACTTGGCGTAGAGTGTGAAATTTTTGATATGACAAAGACCAAAACCGAACACTTAATGCCATTTATCATAGGAGAACAAAAATGATAAAAATAACAATTCAAGGTAAAAACCACGACCAAGACCAACTAGCGTGGGAAAATGGAAAAGAGTTAAAAAACAAAGATGAAATTCAAAGAATTTACAATGAAATTTCATTTCCTATGAACAAAAATGGTTTTTTATGGGACGATAGAGAAAAAGCAAAGTTGCTAAGAAATATAAATTTTATGTTTATTTATCACCCAGAAAAAGACGATATTGGTAGAACAAGGGTGGCAAAAATACTTTGGGATTATAAATCAGACCAAAGTGAAATTCAAAAAACTATTAAGTTGGCAGGGCTTGATTATGAACGATTTTTGCGAATTTGTGATGAAGCAAAAGCCAAAAAATCAAAACAAAATAAGAAAAATACTATTATAGGCGGTGTTGTGGGACTATTAGTGGGAGCTATTGCTACGGATACTGCCATTAAAGCTATTGCACTTGGTGTGGCAGGTGCAATCATCGGCAATATCGCAACAAAGATAAAAGGATAAAAAATGGCAATCTCAATACCAAATAAACAAGAAATTTTAGTTTTGGATTATGATACTAAAAAATTATTTGAAAAAAATCCAGAAGATACAGAACCACTAACGCAGAAAAAGAAATATGAAATAATTTTAAAAGATGATTTGGAATTTGGAGATTATTTTGTAAAACGAAACTCTAATTTAATCCCTATAAAAAATTTACCAGAAGATGAAAATTTATATTTAGTCTATTCTGAACTTAGAAATAATCTATTTTTCCCGCTGAAAGATTTTCAAATTTTATATAGAGATGAAATTAAAGCGGTTCTTTTTGCTTTGGCGATGAAAATGGGCGCAAAAAGCTATGAATTCGAATTTTACGAAGAAGAGATAAATTTAGAAGAGCGCAAAAAAACACTCGAAACAGGCGTCGGTGGTAGCTTCAAAAAAATCAGTGCAGAAGCAAAAGCTTCGATTGAAAAAAAAGAAAATTCGGATGAAAAAAGATTTGCAGAAAAATTAGTCAAAGGAAATTTCCCAAATAACAAAGCCGTATCAAAAGAAAAGTTGCAACAATTCATAGACGAAGAAAATATAAATTTAAATGCCCTGCCGCCCGAATTTGCAGGATTAATAAGGTGCTATGACGGCACTTCACAAATCGGCGGAAATTTGGAGCAAACAGAAAAATTAACTACTTCTTTACAAAAAAGTGCAAAATTTTTGGTAGATATGTCGCTAAATGGCGGCGTGGCTGATTTTTTAAGAGCAGGTGTTGAAGCGAATTTTATAAGCGAAAGCGAAACTTCTTATTCATTTTATAGCAAAATTCGCTGGAAATTGGAGTTTTAATTAAACAAAATTTTTAAATAAAAAGGGGCAAAAATGATAACCCTAGCGATAATAAAAGGCTCGACACTTTTTGTGTATAACGGCTCGAAGTTGCTTTTCAGTAGAAGTGCGGTTGGCGTTACGCTTCTTGGCTTTACAGCCAGTAGCGTAACACTAGCTAGCAAAACCAGCATTTACACTTACGATGAAAAAGGCAGACAGATAAGCATGCGACCAAGATAATCGCATAATTTTTTTGAAAATCAAAGAGCGGAATTTATCTTTAATAGATAGCAATGAGTTTATAAAAAAGTTTTTCGTCTTATGACGAGTTACGACAAAGAGCATTAGAAATCAAAAAACAGGCAAAAAACTTAGAAAAATATAAAAACGATTTTTATGCTTGGCTAAGACAAATAGATAATTTTAGTAATGAAACGATAGATGTAGAATTCGAAGTTTTATAAAATTTTGGTGTAAGCAATGAAGGGAAAATTTGAAAAAATAAAAAATCAGCTGAAAACTAATTTCGCAAATAGTGTAAAAATGGGGAAAAATGATTATAATCTTTTCTCTATTTTACGCAAAGACAACGAAGAAGCGGGTTTGCACTCGGCTTTTATATTTTCGTTGCTAGATACAGACGGCGAACACTATCAAAGCGATTTGTTTTTAAAACTATTTTTATGCGCTATCGGATATGATAATTTTTTTGATGATACAAAAAATGTAATCGTTAAAAAAGAATATGTTGCTAGCGACGACGCAAGATATGATATTTTTATAGAAGAAAATAAAAAATGTATAGTTTTAGAAAACAAAATAGATACAAGCGACAACAAAGGCGATGATGAAAAAAGCGGGCAAATAGATAAATATATAGACAATTTGAGTAAAGATAAGAAAGAATTTTTACTTTTGTATCTCACGCCAAATGCAAACAAGCCGAAAAATACAACAAAATATGATTTTTCTAACGATAATAAAATTTTAGATAAAAATAAAAATGAAATCGGAAAATATGGGCTTATTTCATACGACAAAGAAATCAAAAATTGGATAGAACTTTGTTTAGCAAAAGTAAATAATCCTGAAAATTTGGCTATTTATTTAAAGGCTTACTTGGAAGTCATAGATAAAATTTTAGGACGATATAGGAGTGTTATGGCTATGAAAATAGATAATTTATTGGTTAATTATGAAAATTATAAATTTCTTAGTGAAATGGAAAAATACTTCAAAAACGGGTATTTTGAAAAGCGTAAAAAAGAAATTTTAAATAAATTTTTAGAAAAAATAAAAGAAAAATTTGAAATATATAATCCAAATTTGAAATTTAAAATCTTAAATGAAAAAGAAAGAAAGGAAGAAGAATATTTGTTTAAAATAACAAATGATAATATCGAAAATTTTTTCTTACAACTAGATTATCAGGCACAAAGAAACAGTGTCAGTTTTGGTATTGCAACCAAAGAAAAATTTGAAAAACAAAATATAAACAAAGATTTTAAAGATTTAAACTCATTTAAATTTTACAAAGATGAAACTTACATATATAAAGAAATTTGCAATAAAAATTTGATTGAATATATATTAGAATTTGACAAAAATAATTTAGAAAATTCTATAAATTTAGCTTCTGAAAAATTTTATAACGAAATAGATAATAACTTTGAAATTTTAGAACCTATACTAGAAGAATTCAATAATAACCCAAATAGATATTTGATAGAAACCACCCAAAAGGATCACAAATGAAACTAGCTAAATTTTACGGATTAAGAGATGAAAAAGGAGCAAAAAATGAATTCATTAAATTTGCCTTACAAATATGCGGCGATTTATCTTTTGGTAGATGAGATAGAAAAAGGCAAAATTTAAGCCTGTATCTACAAAGTGGTAGGAACGATGATGATGAGATTAAACAAATTGCCTTTTGTGGATTTGAAATGCCTGAATTCAAAGAAAAATCAGACATTGGATCTATATTGTATGGGGGCTATATTAGTTATTATAGCCATAATTCGTTTGAACTAAATGAAATCATCAAAATGTGCAGAAAATTAAGACCAAAGGGTATTGAGATTTTACGCGATTTTATAAACAAAATCGAAAAATTTGAAGTCGAGCAGATGATAATTTAAAAACCAAAAACAGCTATGCCACTATGGCAAAGATAAAACTAGCAAAAACTCTTATTTTGCTCGTGAAAAAAGATAGTAAATTTGGCTTATTTGATGGAAATTCAAGGAGTTTATCCCTGCGATTTGCGATGAGATAAAATTTGACAATGAATTGCGAAATGATGCATTTTAATACGAGCAAACCACGCTCAAAATCCAAGCTCGTATTACACGAAACAAAGACTTATAAAATTTTCTAAATTTTAAAATTTATCTAAATCAAACCGGTGCGCGGGGTGCGCACCGATAATAGAAGAATTGCTTTTAAAGGATTATTAATCCATTTGTTTGCGTAAAAATGTCGGCTCTTCTAACTCATCATAAGTTTCATCGCCGTTGAAATCGCCACTAGCTACTTTTTGTTTAGCGAAAAATGAGCTTCTAGCGCATTTTTCTAGGATAGCTTGTCTGCTATCAGCGACGCTTTGTTTAATTACTTGCTTTTTTTCAGCGGCGCTCTTTTCGAAGCCAGTAGCTATCAGAGTAACCTCTACGCGGTTATTTTCGATACTATCATCTGTTGTCGTTCCAAAGATTATATCCGCGTCCTCGCTGACAGCCTCTCTGATGATATTCATAGCGCACTCGATTTCGATAAGCGAGCAATCAGGTGAAATTTTGAAATGAACCAAAACGCCTTGTGCGCCGTTGATTGAAACATTATCAAGTAGCGGTGATTGGATAGCTGCTTTTATCGCTTCCTCTGCCGCGTCCTCGCCGTCGCATACACCTGTGCCCATTAGCGCCATACCGCGGTGTTGCATTACCTTGCGAACATCAGCATAATCCACATTCATATCGCTATCGCCTGATTCTAAAATCACAGAAATCATACCATTTACAGCTTGGGCTAGGACATTATCGACCTTTTTGTAGGCCTCTTTGATACCTGTTTTTTTATCAATGATTTTCAATAAATTTTGATTTGGGATTACGATTACAGAATCGCACTCTTTTTTAAGCTCTTCTAAGCCCTCTTGCGCTAGGCGCATGCGTTTTTTACCCTCGAAATCAAACGGAGTTGTAACGATACCGATTGTTAGGGCCTTTTTCTCCTTAGCAGCTTTTGCTACGATTGGAGCCGCGCCAGTGCCTGTGCCACCACCAAAACCAGAGCCTACAAAGACCATATCAGCGTAATCTAGGCGATCTTTTAGATCCTCATAGCTCTCCTCGGCAGCACCGCGACCCATAGTAGGATCCATACCGCAACCAAGTCCTCTGGTTAAATTTGGTCCAAGTTGAATTCTAGTTTTTGCGATTGATTTTTCTAGTGCTTGAACATCTGTGTTAGCCACCATAAGCTCGACATCGGCCTTAGTAAAACCCTCTCTAATCATATGATTAATCATATTGCAACCGCCGCCACCGACGCCGATTACTTTCATTTTGGCGCCATAAACACCTTTGTTTTCTTCCACAATAAATCCTTTCATTGCAATCTCCTCTATTAAAATTAAAAGCTATTTTTTATCATTGTCATAAATTTTTCAAACATATTTGGCTTCTTTTTCTCTGGAAGCCCAATGCCAAGCCCGCCGTTATTTGCCATAGTGTTAGTGTTAGTAACACTGCTTTTTACCTCTTCTGTTTCTATCGCTTGCGTTACTTCTTTTTCATAGTATGTCGAACTCTCTCTGCTCGTAGAGATTTTTATAGTTTCATCTTTGTAACGAAGCTCGCCGTTAGAATCAATCTCATACGGCGTAAAATCGCCAAATCCATACATACAAAGTCCAACCGCACAAGCATTAGCACTATCGTAAGAAATCTCAGAAAGCCCACTAACGCTCTTTGGTCTAGCTACTCTAACAGATATGTTATCAAAAACCATAGTGCCTAGGTCTCTGACATCATCTAGCTTAGCCATACCACCAGTGATGACTACGCCAGCGCCAAGCCTGTCTTTGTAGCCACTTTTATCTATTTTATCGGCTAAAAGATCGAATATTTCCTTAACTCTTGCTAATATTACTTGCGAAATAATTTCAAGGGAAATCAACTTACTCTCATCTTCCCTTTCGCCCATGATAGGCAAATTTACCTCGCTGTCGCCCTCGTTTATCAAATCATTATATGTGATTTTTATATTTTCTGCATAAGGTAGCGGTGTGTGAAGCGCACGAGAAAGGTCGTTAGTGATGTTATTCGAACCTAACATAACCACATCGTTATAACGCAACGAATTGCCTAGGTGAATAACCACATCGCAAGTCGCTCCGCCCATATCTATAAGCACTACGCCTAACTCTTTTTCATCTTTTGTTAGTGTAGAAATTGATGAGGCATAGCCAGATAGGACTATATTGCTAACCTTTACCCCTGCCATTTCTACTGATTTTTTCAAATTTTGGATTGAGCTTTTTGGAGCGATTATGATATGAACCGATACTTCTAGCCTCGATCCACTCATGCCAAGAGGATCTTCTATATGCTCTTGCTCGTCAATTTTGAAATCATAAGGAAGCACATGCAAAATAGTATAGTCGTTCGGGACATTGGCTTGCGCTTGGGCTACCTTCATAGCGCGATCTATCTCGTGGATACCGATCTCGCGCTCCATAGTGATTACACCACGCGATTTCACACTTTTGGCATACGAACCAGATATCGAAACCACCGCTCTATCGTAGTTGCGACCAGCACTTTTGATAGCGCCTTTTACAGCTTGTTTGATTGAGCTAGCAGCCTGCTCGATGTTAGTAATCACACCCTTTTTTATACCTAAGGTATCAGCTACACCTACTCCGCTAATGCTCAACTCGCCGTCATTTTTGGCTATTAAAGCACGAATTTTGTTAGACCCGATGTCTAAGCCTAAGATATACTCACTCACTATCTCTACCTTTATAATATCTTTCGAGTTTATAACGCTTTTCAAGAAGTTTTAACAAATCGCCTTGGAGATTTGAATTTATCATACCGTCGATTCTTTGCGCTACCATGGATTTGTTTTCGTTTATGCTAGTATCATCGCCTAAGCTTTGTTCTGTGATTTTATAGACCAAAGCCTTATCGTCAAAAAGCACAACGCCCTCTTTGGCTGGTTTAGAAAACATTTCGCTGATAAATTTATAAAATTCATCATCTCTAAGCGAAGTTGTATTTTGTGAATTTAGCGTAAATTTGCCAAATTCAGTTCCTTTGAAATCTTTAAGTGCGTTTTGCGCATTTTCGTTTAAAACCTCGCTAGCCCTAACCACGCGGTAATCAGCCGCCGCTAACTCTTTTGCCTCTTCGAAACCAAGAGGTTTTGGCTCGTCTATGCTAGCGATTTTTACGATTAAATTTCCGTCATTGTAAGCAAAAGGTTTTAAAATCTCGCCGACCTTAGCCTCTCCAAGCTCACCCACAGGAAATGTGCTAGGCGTGGCGATAATGGTTTCATTGGTATCAGCTTCGCCTTTTTTGATTTCCAAATATTTTTTTAGCGCTGTTTTTTTGGCTTGATCGACGCTAAAATCCTTTATCACGCTATCTTTTGCTGCGGCGAAATCTAACACCTTATCATCGCTTCCACGATATGCCGAGCGATTTTCGTTATAAAATTTTTCCAGTTCGGCGTCGCTAGCCTCTGCTGTTTTGGTAGGCATAAAGTATGTATTTAGGATGTATTTTTTCTCACTCATATAGTGATTTTTTTCGCCCTCCCAAAATTTCTTTAACTCATCGTCGCTAAAACTAACATTATCATCAGCGTAAATTATTTGTGCTTGCACGCTATCTTGCACCAAACCAGAGGCCGTGATAGCCTCAACGATATCCATATTTGGCACGACTTTTATCGCGTCGCTAAGCTTTTCTAGCGTGATTGCTTTTTGTAAATTTCGCTCAAATTCTTTTTTGGTAAGACCTGAATTTTTGACGCTGTTATCGTATAAAGTCTGATTAAAAACGCCATTTTCTTGGAAGGCTGGCGCATTTACCACAAACTCGGCCACATCTTTTTCCGTAGCCCTTAGCCCCAAATCGTTAGCGAAATTTAAAAAATATGCCTCTTTAATAAGCTCGTTTGCAGCGATTTCGTCTAGGCGCATTTGATCAGCTTGCTCCCTAGTAAATCTGCCGTCACTCATGCTATAAAGACGATTATAAAGCTCAGAATATTTCGTATTTAGTTCTTGGTTAGTAACAGAAATTTGTCCTACTTTGGCGATAGAACCAGCTCTGTTTGCGTTCATATCATACGCGCCCCAGCCCACAAAACCAGCACCGACGAAAGCTATCGTGCTAATCCAGATAGTAGGTATGAGCGACTTTTTATGCTTTTGCATCCAATTGATCATAAATTATTTCCCTTTAATCAACTAACAAAATATGTTAGTATTATACAGATAAAAACCTTATGTAACACTGAAAAATAGGCATTTTTGTCATTTTATAACGCGTTAGTAACATTTTTTTACAAAAAAGTTAATTATGGTTTAGTAAAAGCATTTTGCAACTATTTTCCAAAACCGCGATTTTTTTCGCAAGGCTCTGTGCGCTTCTGGCATACGCAAACACGCCATATCCCCTAACCACGATGATATCACTATTTTCGCTCATCATATAATTGTAAATTTCGTGCGGTGCCCTATCGTGCCAATCATCGTAATTTTTCGGATCGTAAATTTCAAGTCGTTTTATGATAGTCGCACCATAATAATCACGCGGTATGATAAAGTCGTGTTCTAAGGTATATGCAAGCAAATACGGTGGCATAGCGTAAGCAACGAATTTGGCTTCTTTAATATTTTTATATATATTTAAATGTATATCACTATCTATACTCGCCTCTTCCCAACGATAGTCCTTTTTGGCAAACAACGCCACGAAATCGTCCAAGCCTAGGCTATCAAAAATGGCATTTTTTTTGTTGATAATGAATTGATTATCCTTAACTTTGGCTGAAATCGAGCCGTGAAAAATGCCAAAAAGCTCCTTTCTAAACATCGAAAGCGAAATTCTACGCAAAATTTCGTAATAATACTCGTCCATTTTTTACCTTTTACCTAAAAAATGCGCTATTATACTAAACTAGAAATTTTAAAAGGATTAAGTTTGCAAATTCCTCATATTCCAGTTTTATTTAACGAAACACTTAGCGCATTTTCGGACACCCAAGGCGGCTACATACTTGATTGCACCCTAGGATACGCAGGACATAGCCAAGGTATCTTGCAAAGCCTACCAAATGTCCATTTAATCGCATGTGATAGGGATAGCGAGGCGATAAATTTTTCGAGTAAAAGGCTAGAAAATTTCAAAGATCGCGTGCAAATCCATAAGGCAAAATTTAGTGAAATTTTAAAAATTTTGCCAGATGAAAAAATAAAAAACATAAGGGGAATTTTAGCCGATATCGGCGTTTCATCGCTTCAAATCGACAAAAACGAGCGGGGTTTTGGGCTAGGAAGCGACGAGCTAGATATGCGTATGGACAGCTCCTGCTCAAAAGACGCGAAATTTATAGTAAATAATTATACAAAAGATGAACTTACACGGATTTTGCGCGAATATGGCGAGCTACCAAACGCATATCAAATCGCTGAAAAAATTATCCAAGCACGCAAACTCTCACCGATTACCAGCGCGAAAGATTTGGCGCAAATAATCGGCACTAAACCTGCCAAAAACAGAAGCGTAAGCCCTGCAATCCTCGCATTTCAGGCAATCAGAATCGAGGTAAATAACGAACTTGGCGAGCTTGGCGAGCTTTTAAATTTAATCGAACAAAAAGCAAAAAATAAAGTCTTAACTAATGCAAAAATTGCTATAATCTCCTTTCACTCGCTCGAAGATCGTATCGTAAAAACGCGTTTTAAAGAGTGGGAAAAAGCGTGTATTTGCCCAGAATTTGCACTAAAATGCGAGTGTGGAGCTAACCACAATCTAGGCAAAATCATAAGCAAAAAGCCAATCACCGCTAGTAGCGAAGAGCTAGCGCAAAATTCTCGCGCAAGTAGTGCGAAACTGAGAATTTTTCAGATAAAATAGCCAAATTTAGGCTATTTTAGTAAAATTTTATTAAAAATTATAAGCAAAATTTTGTGTAAAATATTATGCTAAATTTTACTTATAATTTTTCTAATTTTGAAAATTTTAAAATTAAAATGGAGAAAATTTTGAATAACGAATATGATTTTATCATAAATAATTCCGTCCCAAACAGAGCCAAATCCACGCCCAAGACGAGCGAATATATCAGCGACGAACAAAACCAAATTTTGCAAAACTACCAAACCACAAATTTCAAAGAGGTAAATTTATCCTTAAACAAACTTTTGATGACCTATTTGGTAATGATGTTCGTGTTTTTGCTAACCGTGCCGGCGATTTTTATCCGAAACGAGATTTACTACATTTCGCGCGACATCGCAGAGCTTCGCACCAAACACGAGGTCTTGCTCGAAGAAAACCGCGCGCTTAAAAACAATATCGAGTTTTTGCGCTTCAAAAAAGAGATCATCGACGCCGTCAATCTCGATGACAAACCAAACTAACGCCCAGTTTGGCTAACTAACGCACTAACTAACAAAAAATTTATGTGATTAATTTTAAATTTATTTCGCTACCGCAAGTTTGAAACACTGCCCCGAAATTTTGATTTGCCATTTTGAGAAGCTGTTTTACTAGGCGTGCAATCCAGAAAAATTCCATAGCCTTTAATCTGTCATTGCGAGAATTTTGCGTTAGCAAAATTCGTGGCAATCTACGAGCTAAAATCACCGAACGATAAATTCGCAAATTTTATAAAATTCCATAAATTTCAAAATTTTAGCAAACAAACTAACCTTAAATTTTAAACTCGTAGATTGCACGCTCATTTCACTCGCTCGCAATGACAAATTCAACTACATTTACTACTATTATTGTGAAAATTTTGCAAAAATAAATGAAAGGCGTGGCTATAAGCCGAGTTCTGTCTGTGCGGTCATTTATCTACACTGGTTTTTGCAAACCAGTTCTAGCGAATAGTATCTTATAAGACCTTACCTTCTATTCTTGCTGCGAGTTGGGTTTGCACTGCCGCCCATGTCTCCATGCGCGCGGTGGGCTCTTACCCCGCCCTTTCACCCTTACCACAGCGCGAACGCTATGGCGGTTTGCTTTCTGTTGCACTTTCCCTATGGTTTCCCACGGCGTCCGTTAGACGCAACTCTGTCTTATTGCAGCTCGGACTTTCCTCTTGTTTATCACAAGCGACCGCTCGCCACGCCGAAGCGCAATTATAGCCTTTTATGCTTAAATTTCACAAACGCCAAATTTGGAAAAATTTGTAATTTTTAAGCTATGAGCCTAGAATTTTAAAATTTAAATTTCTATGAAATCCTGCCATTTGCCCTGCTCTTAATTTAAACTTTGTAGATTGCCACGAATTTTGCTACGCAAAATTCTCGCAATGACACTTAGGGGCAAAATTTGTTTGATTTGTCATTGCGAGGAGCGAAGCGACGAAGCAATCTACGAATTTAAACAACCAAAAAGCAAAATTTGCAGAATTTTAAAATTCAAAAAATCTGCGAAATTCTGCCATTTGTCCTGCTTTTAATTTTAAACTTTGTAGATTGCCACGAATTTTGCTACGCAAAATTCTCGCAATGACACTTATGGCAAAATTTCGGCGCAGTGTTTAAGGATTGCGTCAGCAAGAAATTTGAAATTTTATCTTACTTTTTCTTTAAATTTTGCGTAGAATTTGCCGTGGCATTTGCGTCGATATAGCCCATATCCACGAGTTTTTCGAAGATTTTTTTCACCACAGGACCTGCCGCGCTTCCGCCACCGCCTCCGTGCTCGACTAGCACCGTAACGGCGTATTTTGGGTTTTCATACGGGCCGAAGCTCGTCATCCACGCATGCGAGCGGTGGAAATAATCCATTTGCGACTCTTTTAGGCGTTTGTTTGTCTTTTGCGATAGTCCTACGACCTGCGCGGTGCCGGTTTTGACCGCGAGCGGGACGACAGCGTCTTTCATGATTTTATACGCAGTTCCGCCGTTTGGGTTGTTTCCTACCTCATACATACCGCGCCTTACAAGCGGGAGTTGGTTTTTTTCAGCTGGGGTGAAAAGCTCGCCCGGCTCGAAGCTAATCTCTTCGCCGTCAATGCTCTTTAAAAAATGTGGGATTATCGCCTTGCCTGTGGCGATTTGGGCTGTATTTTTGGCTACTTGCATAGGCGTTACTAGCACATCGCCTTGACCGATTGAGGCATTTACGGTCTCGCCTTGATACCATGGGCGTTTGAATTTCTGCATTTTCCACGCCTTATTTGGCATGGTGCCTACGAATTCGTTCGGCAAATCCACGCCCGTTTTTACGCCGTATCCCATGCGGTTAAGGTAAGCTGACATATAATCAATCCCCACGATCAGCGAACCTTCGTAAAAATATATATCGCAGCTACTTTTGATAGCCTGCACTAGGCTCACTCTGCCGTGCCCTCCACTACTCCAACACCTAAATCTGCGCCCTCCAAGCTCAATCGCACCACCGCAAAATGCAGTCCAATTCTCATTTATCTTGCCACTGTTTAAAAAGCTCATTCCCACAGCCATTTTGATTACCGAGCCTGGCGGATAGAGGCCATTTACGAGCTTGTTTGTAAATGGGTGGCGCGGATCTTTGATTAGCTCGTCCCACTGGGCTTGCGAAATTCCGCCCACAAAGGTGTTTAGATTATACTCAGGGAAGCTTCCAGCGCCCAGTATCGCGCCGTCTTTGAGATCAATCACGATCGCCACGCCGTCTTTGTCTTTGAAAATTTCTTCTAAATATTTTTGAAATTCCAAATCAATCGTCAGCGAAATCTCGCTACTGCTTGGCTCCTCGTATGAAATCTCCTCGACAACCTCATTTAGCGCAGTTACCTTGGTCTTGCGCTCGCCCCTTTTGCCCTGCAAAATTTCATTATAATACCCCTCCACACCGCTTCTGCCGTTATATCCAGTAAGGGCTGAGAGAGGGTTGGATTTGATATCTTTTTTATTCGCGCGTCCGACATAGCCGATGATATGCGAGGCGAGATGATTGTGCGGATAGTAGCGTTGCGAAGCAGGTTCGACACGGATATTTTCGTGCAGATTTAAATTCGCAAAATGCGTGATTGTTTCGTTGTAATCCAAAAATTTAACCACTTCGATAAAATTTTGGTTATAAACCGAGTTTTCGTCCTTGTAAATTTTGCGCATTTGCGTGGTGTTTAAATCCGCGAAATATTTGCTGATATTTGCTAGCTCAGCGTCCAGCGCACTATCTTTTAAATGTGGCGCAATCAAAAGCGAAAATCCGATATTATTAATCGCTAGCGGGCGATTTTTGACGTCTAGTATCTGCCCCCTCACAGGCGGGATATACTCGGTCGAGACGACATTGTTTTTGGCGATTTGCTCGTAAAATTCGTTTGATTTGATAGCTAGATAATACACCCTAACCAAAAGCATGGTAAAAAACGCCAAAACAAAGAAAAAGACGAATTTTAATCTCATACAAATCGCCCCTTAAAAAAGAGCAAACTAAGCAAAATATCGACCACGATATAGCTTAAATACTCGCTTCCCACACTCATAGCGTCAGCTTTTTTGATATACGAAATCGCGCCATTTACCCCCAAAATCAGTGCATAAGCGATTAACACATACAAAGCTAGCAAAAAGTTGCGGAATTTGATATTTCGCAGGCTAAATTCATAGATAAAAGTGTAAAAAATAATGTAAGCTAGCGCAATGCTAAATAGGTTAAATCCATAAATTTGCTCGGCGCAAAATAGGTAAAAAATCGCAAAATAATAAGTAAAATTGTATTTTTTAAATTTGTTTTCATGCTCGAATTTCAGCACCACCAAAGTCACGAAAAAAAACCCCAAAAGTGGCGGCAGTCCCCGATACATCACGCTTAAAAGCAGATAAAACGCGACGCCAAAGCTTAGGGCAAAATCGACTATAAGGTATAAATTACCGCGACTTCGTTGCATACTGGAAACTTTTTGCAAGATATACAATCTGCCCAAATTTTTTGGGCTGGAAGCTCGTCTTTGCTGATTTCTTTAAAGCCGTTTTGCTCGAAAAAATGCTTTTGATAAGTTAGCGCAAAGACATTTTTTAAGCCATAAAATTTCGCCTCGTCTAATAAAGCTTTGACGATTTTCGAGCCGATTCCTCGCCTGCGAAATTTCGGCGAGACGACAAATGAGCGAATTTCTGCAAGATCTGCATTGAAAATTTTCAAAGACGCATATCCTGCAAGCTCGGCGTTTTGTGGTTTTTGGGCGAAATACTGCGTGTAAGAGGCGCAAATTTGGGAATTTTGGTTTGAAATTTCACTAGAATTTGCCCCTAAATTTTCGCTATCAAATTTCAGCTCAGTATTTTCTGGCTTGGCGCACGCCTCATCGCAGACATACGCTAGCGTGTATGAGCGGATATATGTGGCGATCTCATCGTCGCTTCTAGGCAAAATCACACCGCTTTCGACTTCGGCTTTTATCATTTCTTGCATTGCGCCTATGTCGCACAGACGCGGTTTTTCTAGCACTATCATAGTCCAAACGCCCTTTTTATGATTAATTCGCGCGCTTTGGCTATGCCAGAACCTTTTAGCGTCGAAACAAAAAGTGCGCCAGGATCGCTTTTAAGCAATTTTGCGCGCCCGGCTTGATTTAGTTTGTCAGCTTTCGTGTAAAGGCGCAAAATTTGCTGATCACCCCGCAAAAAGCTCTCCACATACTCACGCAAATTTCTATCAATATCCAAATCGAATTGGCGTGAATCTATCAAATGGACAAAAAGCTTGATATTTGGGCGGTTTTTGATAAATTCGTCCAAATTTTTCTGCCAGATATAGTGCATTTTTTTCGACACTTTTGCGTATCCAAAACCCGGCAAATCCACAAACATAAGCGAAAAATTCTCGCCTAAATTTGCCAAAGCTTCATCAAATTTTTCATTTTCGCTAAATTTTTGCCCAAATTTTACTTCGAAATAATTCACAAGTTGCGTCTTGCCCGGCGTAGAGCTTGATTTGGCTAGCCCCTTGCGCTGAGTTAGAGCGTTTATCAGGCTGGATTTGCCCACATTTGAGCGCCCCAAAAACGCCACCTCGCTCATCGCAAACTCTGGGCTATCGGCAATCCCTGCGGCGGAAGTTATAAATTTCGCGTCGTTTATGTTTATCATTTTTGTTGATCTTCTACTTGAAAGATTAATCTCACAGGCTTTTTGCCAGCGCCGCCATTTGGCGCGGATTTCACCTCGTAGGTGCCTTTGGTGCGATTGACCACAATCTGCTCGCCAAAGACCTCTTTTTTGGTCTCAGTTTCGTGCAAATGCGCGTTTCCTTCGAGCGTGTATGTCTCAGCGCCCGGTGTGTATGTCAGCACTGCGCCCTGCCCGTCGTAGTGTTTGTCATTTACTAGCACCTTAAATTTCGCATTTCCTGTGGCGACATATTTTGTGGGTTGCTTTTTTGCATCGAAATAAATCGTAACCTTATCCGAAGTTAGCGTATCATAAGAGCCTTTTTTTATCTTTACATTGCCCGTTAGGGTGCTGATTTGTTTGACCTCGTCAGCGAAAAAATTATCCGCCGTAACCTCGACTAGCTCAGGTGCGCAAAATGCGCTCATACAAGCCAAAAGTGATGAAAAAATCGCTAATTTGATGAATTTTTGTCCTGCGTGTAATACCATGCGTGAATTCCTTTTGAGTTTGTTTTTTTATTTTTTGTATCGTAACTGATTTTTTCGCCAGTTACTTTGTTTTCGCCCTGAGTGAGGGTGTATGGCACATCTGAGCGAACGATTTTGTTTTTGAGATTGTAGGTGATTTGCTCGGATTTATAATCTATTTCGTCGCTGTTGCGGTAATGCGCCGAACCGCTAAATTTGATATTATCACCCTTTTTAACGGCTAAATTTGAGCTAATTGTGTGATTTATATCGTCTATTATCACAGCGTCAAATTCGTAAAATTCATCGCGATCTTTGTAGCGAATCCCGTTTTTCGCCCTGAATTCGCCAGTGATTTTCTCGCCCACTTGATAATCTCTCACACCTTGCATTTCGAGATTTGAGACATTTAAATTTTCCTTAAACATCTCCTCGAAATACGGAGTTTGCACGCTTAGAAACACCATAGCGACGCTAAAAATCGCGATTACGACATAGAAAATTTTTATAACCATTTAGAGTTCCAAATCTCTCGCATATTGTTTTTATCGACTAAGATTTCAATCATCTCGCGCACCGCCCCGTGCCCGCCACGCGCATTTAGCGTGTAATCAGCCCTTAGCGAATTTAGCGCGTCGCTCGGTTTAAAACTCATGCCAACAGCGTTTAGCAGTTTCGCGTCGTTTAAATCATCGCCAATCGCCGCAGCCTCGCTAAAATCGAGCCCGAGTTCGGCTAAAATTTCACTAGCTCTGCCAAATTTGTCCTTTTCGCCCTGAAAAACAAAAGGAATTTTAAGCTCCTTTGCCCTATTTGCCACGATTTGCGAGCTTTTGCCTGTGATTATGGCAGCGTAAAGACCGCACCTTTGCCACTCTTGGATCCCAAAGCCGTCTTTGACATCGAATCTCTTCATCGTCTCGCCACTCTCTGCGTGATACAGCGCGCCGTCAGTGAGCGAACCATCGACATCTAAAAAAATAATTTTTATCATAAATTTTCCCATAATTTGTA
Organism: Campylobacter sp. JMF_06 NA1; assembly: GCF_027737785.1. NCBI lineage: Bacteria > Pseudomonadati > Campylobacterota > Epsilonproteobacteria > Campylobacterales > Campylobacteraceae > Campylobacter > Campylobacter sp. JMF_06 NA1. The sequence goes on along the minus strand of NZ_JAOVUA010000001.1, from coordinate 187,655 downwards.
AATTTAAAAGCTAATGATTTTAGCCAAATTTTGCTTATAAAACAGCCATTTTAAAGTAAAATTTTAAAGCTTTGGTTAATAGAATTTATTTCATAAAAACGCAAAAAATATATGTTAAACAGAATAATATCGGCAAGATTATCGCAAAAATGCAAAGCGCACTTTTTATTCGCCTTTTGTAATACGCTCTTTGGTCGCTAAAATTCGGCGTGCGCGCAAATTTTATGGTATAAAAAACCACAAAACAAAGCGAAATTAGCCATAAAAGTGGTAAAAATCCAAGAAATGCCAAAGCAAGAGTTGTTTGCATTTTAATCCTTTAAATTTCGCTAAATTTTAGCGCAAATTCCATTGATTGTGCAAATAATTTTTACAATTCTCATCGCAAAAAAAGATAATTCATCGGTAGAAATCATAAAATTTTCATTTTCCTCTACATCATACATTTTTCCCATTTTATTCTCCTTCTAAAATTTTTATTGTTTCTTGACTTACGCCATTATTTTTTGCACTATTTAAATATTTTGTGCGAAGTTTTTCATTTTTTATAAGCCCAGCATCCGCTACGAATTTTATAAATTCAGTATCATCCGCACCCACAAACACACTCATTATAAATGCCAATTCTTGCTCATCAAAATCCTCAATAGAATAATTTTGAAAAATTATTTGAATATATTCCTTGTATTTTTCTCTTGTAAGTTGGTAATTTTTGCTTTTTAAAAAGTGTTTAAAGCCAGACATATCTTTGTTTTGCATAAAAGTATTCATTTTCTTTTCAACCAATAAATTTGCAAGTAATTCTAGTGCTTTATGTGGTTTTACTTTATTTTTTGCAAATATTTCTAGAAGTTTTGGAGTTAAATTTTCACTTATCACTACGACTGGTGCATATAAATTTACTCGTTCATTGTCGAAATAACACGGAGCTTTGATATCAAGCCCTTTTGACATTAGATAATCAATGAGTTCAACTTGTCTTTTTTCATTTTTAAAGCCAGATAATATACTCATAAGATTTGAGACAAAATGTTCTTTTTCGTTTTTTATTACTCTAAAATTTGAGTTAATATTTAGTCCAGCACCAATAAAAAAATCATAAATTTTTTTATTTTCAGTCGTATTACTATCGTTTAAAAAGCGAAAGTTTAAATAAGATAAAATTTCAGATTGAATACTATCTTCATCGTAAAATTCATGATTTAAATTTAAATTTCCTTTGTTTTTAGAAAAATAATCTACGATTTCATAATAACTAGAATTCAAAATTAAATTTTCGATTTTTTTACTAAAATTATTATCCAAATTTTCCCCAAACAGAATAGTATTTAAACCAAAAATCAAAAATAATAAAATTAAAATTTTGTGTTTCATAATTTTCCTTTAAATTTCAAATTTACGCCACTTTTTTTGCCCGCTTTTTTATAACCAAACATACAACCAAGCCAGCGCCCAGCCTCTCTTCCCTCGTCATAATCGTTTTTGTCTGCCATTTTGTATCCTTTCTTAATTTAAAATTTCTTTTATTTTTTCATCGTTTGTGATTTTATAAAGCAATTCAAGCCAAAATTTATTTCCTTTATTCAGCTCATTTAATGGCTTTTTGTCTAAAATTTTATTCATTATTTTTAATTTGTTGTCGCGAAATTTGGCGTATTTTTCAGATTTGACAAATTCTAAAATTTCGTTTGGAATTGGTTTGTCTTTGTGATACTTGCCGCCACTTGATTGCTCAACAAATCTAATAATATCAAATGCCAAATTCTTTATTTCGTCGAAATTTTCACCGAATTCAAAGTAATTATTTTCTAAAAATAGTAAAAACAATTCTTCGTCATCGTGGAGATAATTAGCTAAATAATCACTATTTACACCATGTAATTTCAAATAGTTTTTCATTATGTCTGATGTAAGCCCTAGCCTAAAAATATTATTTGTGTTTTCATATTTTAACTCGGTTGAAGCCGTTTGCGTTAAAACACAAAATTCTAATTCTACAAGCTGTATCGGCACAGTAATCTCTAAACCATTTTTTAGCAGAAAATTTGCCATTTCGTTATCACAAGCGTCTGTTTCAAGCACATTTTTTAGTAGTAAATTTGCGCCACTTTTATCTTTTAAATTTATTAAATTTGGTTTTATTTTTAAAATTTCTTGCATTTTTTGATAATTTTTATTTTGTATAGCTTCGTGCAATTCATAAAAATATTTTGAATTTTTATTTGAAATTTCATCTGAATTTTCCCCAAACAACGCCGAATTTAAACCGAAAATCAAAAATAATAAAATTAAAATTTTATGTTTCATAGTTTTCCTTTAAATTTCAAATTTACGCCACTTTTTTGCTGTGACTTTTACTTTTCTTAGCGTTATTTTACATCAAATTAAAAAAATCAAATACTAATTTTTTTGTAAATTCAGCGTCTGTGGTTTTGCGCTTCATAGATTATCTAAATAACAGCCCTCTTGCGATGAAAAATCGTTGGCGTTAAGGCGAATAAATTAGTAAATTTTCAAATCTGCGATAAAATTTGCGCTAGTTTCGCTGAATTTAGCGAACCGATTTGGCGCAGGTTTTCTAACTCACTGCCATTTTTAAAAAACAAAATCGCAGGCGGTCCCATAATGCCAAATTCTCTCTTAATCTCGCTCATTTGGGGGCTGTTTTGGGTCAAATCAACCTTAACAAGCGTGAAATTTGACAAAATTTCAGCCAAACTCTCATCGCCAAACGCCGCCTCACTCTCTTCGCAGTTTTTGCACCACTGCGCCCAAAAATCCACAATCACGGGCTTTTGCGAGCCTTTAATCATCTCGCGTAACTCGCCCAAATCTCGCACGAAAATAAAATTTTCCCCATTTTTCGCACTTTGCGTCATATCGCTTTTTTGCATAGCTACGCCCTTTTGTGCCGAAATTTCGCTAAGTGGCTTGGTAAAATCCCTCGCCCCGCTTGCAAATCCGATGAGTAAAAGCACGCTATAAACTAGCGTTAAAAGCGCGAGTGCGCGTTTTAGTGCGTTTGCGCGCGCATCAAATAATCCCAAAACCCCAGCCATTAAAGCGCACAAAATCGCGTAAAATAACAGTGCTAAATTTTCTCCGATTATGAAGCGCACTATCCAAACCGCCATAAACAAAAGCAAAAATCCAAAGATTTTTGGTACCACTTCCATCCACTCGCCTGGACGCGGTAGCGCGCCTCCAAGCCCGATTATAATGAGCAAAACCCCGCTTCCAAGCCCCAAGGCAAAAAGCGCACTAGCTCCAAGTGCTATATTTGCGCTATTTGCGATGTATATTAGCGCAGCACTTAGCGGGGCTGAAATGCAAGGGCTAACCATAAGTGATGAAATCGCCCCCATTAAAAAAACGCCCACAAATCCGCTTCTCGCGTCGCTTTTGGCACTTAGGAAATTTTGCAACCCACTAGGAAGCCTAATCTCATAAAGCCCAAAAAGCGAAAACGCCAAAGCCACAAAAATAACAGCCGTGATGATTAAGGCGATTTTATTTTGCAAAATACCTTGCAAATTTTCGCCCAAAACCGCCACCCCAGCGCCCAAAACCGCATACGAACTCGCCATGCCAAGCACATAAATCACGCTTACAATCAGGCTTAATTTCACGCTTGGCTTGCTAGCTGTTTTAGCCACGATAATCGACGAGAGTATCGGTATGAGCGGATAAATGCAAGGTGTCAGAGAGAGCAAAACGCCAAAACCAAAAAACAAAATCAAGGTCATAAAAAAGCTTTTGTTTTCGAAAATTTCTAAAATTTGCGATTGGCTTAAATTTGAGCCAAAATTCCCCGAATTTTGCTCTAAATTTTGTTCTAAATTTTGCCCCGAAATACCTGCGCCTGCATTTTGCAAGGCCGAAATTTCATAGCTCTTGCCACTTTTATTTAACGCAAAGCCTCTGTTTTGTGGCTCGTAACAAAACCCACCCACAGTGCAACCAAGAAATTTCACTAAAATTTGAAAATTTTTGCTATCTTTTGCGTTCGCAAGCACCAACCCCATAGGCAGGGCAATGCTGAAATTTCCGTCATAAATTTGATGATTTTTATACGCTTTTGGCTCTGGCAAATTTAAAAGTGCGCCAACTTCTGCGCTATCAATGAAAATTTTTATCTCATCTTTGTAAATATAGATCTCATCTGCGACGCGAAAATTTAAGCTAATTTCGCTTTCGCTTGTGTTTGTATCGACGATGAAGGCCTCATTTGGCGCGATTACTTCGCCAAAAAGCGTGATAAAAAATAGAAAAATAAAAGATAAAATTCTCATTATTTGCCTTGAAATTTTTTCGTAATATTATCAAAAACATATTAAATTTTAATTCTTTTAAATGTATAATCTAAGTTTTATTTTCAAAAAAGGAGAACAAAATGGCTGAACAAACAAGCGATACACAACTCAAACAAATCGCATACGAGGGCAAAAAAATCAAAAAAATGAACAAAGAACTTTATGAGAGCGAGCTTGTAAAATTTCAAATCGAACTACTCAAACTCCAACGCTATGTCAAAGATAAAGGGCTAAAAGTCCTAATCATCATGGAAGGTCGCGACGCAGCGGGCAAAGGTGGCACAATCAAACGCCTAACCGAGCACCTAAACCCACGCGGTTGTCGCGTCGTGGCACTCGAAAAGCCAAGCAATGTCGAAAAAACACAATGGTATTTCCAACGCTATGTCGCGCATTTGCCAAGTGCGGGCGAGATTGTGATTTTTGATAGAAGCTGGTATAACCGCGCTATGGTCGAGCCTGTAATGGGATTTTGCACCGATGCTGAGCATAAAGAATTTCTGCGCCAAGTGCCGAAATTCGAGGAAATGCTAGCAAATTCTGGCATTATTTTGTTCAAATTTTATTTCTCAGTTTCAAAAGAGGAGCAACAAAAACGCTTCGAGGCGCGCCGCACAGACCCTCTTAAACAATACAAACTCTCCCCAGTAGATGCCAAATCACAAGAGCTTTGGGAACAATACACTTTGGCAAAATACTCAATGCTACTAGCCTCAAACACCGATATTGCGCCATGGATCGTGCTAGATAGTAATGACAAAAAAGCTGCAAGATTAAATGCGTTTCGCTGCATTTTAGCCAGAATTGATTATGATGAAAAAATCGATCCTAGCGAATTTAAAGTCGATGTGGATTTGGTCAGAACCGGCACAGAAGAAATCATGCTTATGGAAAATAGCCTTAGAAACGAGGGCTTGGAAAAATTAGAAACCCTAAAAAAAGCGCAAAAAGCTGAAAAACAGGTAAAACTAGGCACAGGTAAGCCAAAAGATAAAAAATAACCGAATTTAGACGCCGTTTGTGCGTCTAAATTTATCTTTTCTTAAATTTTTGATTTAATTTAACTAAATTTATATAAATTTTGATAAAATTCGCGGGAAACCAAACCACACAAAGGTAAAACATGACATATAAATTCGAAAATTTATACCAAAATTTAAGTTTCTATGCGAGCGAAAAATCTCGCCATATAGCGATTTATGACGAAGATATGGAGATTAGCTACGCAGAGCTTAAAGCCAAAGTCGATGCGATTGGCGCATATTTGCAAAATAGTGGAATTCGCTTCGGCGATAGAGTGGCTATGTATGTGCAAAACGGCTATGAGTTTTTCACCATTTTTCTAGGTATTACCTCAATCGGCGCGGTCGCTGTGCCTATGAATACCTTCCTTAAAAACGAGGAAATTGAGTATATTTTAGACAATTCGCGCGCTCGCATGATTTTCGCTTCAACCGCCCTTAGCAAGGAGCTTAAAAGCATTAGCGCACCAGATATCAGACGCATAATTTGGGTTAAAGGCAAAAGCGATGAGCCAACCCCAAACTCAGCCCTTCCAAACGCACAAACACAAGGCGCACTTAGCGAACACAATGTCAGCTTCGATACTGTGCTAGCCTGTAAAACCAAGCTAGAAATAGCAAAATCTCCGACCGAGAACGACCTTAGCCATATCGTCTATACCTCAGGCACGACAGGCAGGCCAAAGGGCGCTATGATTCGCTACAAAAACATACTCTCAAACGCCGATAAAGCCACACCTCGCTACAATGTGAGTGGCAAGGATAGATTTTTGGTATTTTTGCCGATGTTTCATAGCTTCACGCTGACTGCGACGCTGATTTTATCGCTATACAACGGCGCGAGCATAATCGCTCTAAAATCAGTTTTCCCTATCACAAATGTCCTAAATACCGCCCTAAAACGCAAAGCAACGGTATTTTTGGGAATCCCGTCAGTTTATACAATGCTAGGCAAGGCAAAACTTGGCTGGAAATTCAGATGGTTTAATAAGCTTAGAGTATTTATGTCAGGTGCAGCCCCTCTTGCACAACAAACAATCGACGAATTTTACAAAAAATTCCCAAAAGCCCACCTTATCGAGGGTTATGGACTTAGCGAGTGTTCGCCTATCGTATCGCTAAACTACTACGACAAACAAAAAATCCTAAGCGTAGGCACACCGCTTGACGGATACGAGGTCAAAATCGTAAATGATGAAACCATGGAAGTCGCTCGTGGCGAGATCGGCGAGATTATCGTGCGCGGGGATTGCGTCATGGAAGGATATCTAAATATCCCGCCAGAAGAGACACTGACAAACGGCTGGATTCGCACGGGAGATCTTGCGTATATGGACGATGAGGGATTTATCTATATCGTCGATCGTATCAAAGATATCATCATCGCCAAAGGCATAAATGTCTATCCGCGCGAGGTCGAGGAAATCATCTACAAAATGCCACAAGTCGAAGCCTGCGCGGTCGTGGGTATCAGAGATGAATACGCAGATGAGGAGGTCGTAGCCTTCGTGCAACTCAAAGAAAATCAAAAATTAAGCGAACGCGAAATCAAAACTTATCTGAAAAATCACCTAGCAAACTACAAAATTCCAAAGGTCGTGCATTTCGTGCCAGATCTACCACGCAACGCCACTGGCAAGGTTCTAAAACGCGCATTAAAAGAGCAAATCGCAAAAGAAGGCGAAAAAGCATAATTTGGCTTTTTAATTTTATTTTAACTTTAAATTTGACCCGTCGCTAACTCTCTTGACGGGTCAAAATCCTAATCAATACCTAAATTTCATCATAAAGCTTGATTTTTTTATATAATATAAATTTTAAAATTCGCAAATTTGATTACTAGAAGTTACTTTAAATTTTGTTTTATAAATTTTTGCAATAATAAAAAAATAAGGAAAAATATGAAATTTAAAAATCCGATTTACTATGTGGATAAATTTAACGATTTAATCAAATTTGCTTTTAAAAATAATCATATTTTTTTAGGAATTGTGCTTTTAATGTCGGCACTTTTATCGCCAGTGTGCTTTTTAATGGCGTATAATAATGTTCCAAATGAAAACGAAAAAATGGCTGTTGCTGGAATAATAACAGAGTTAAAATGTTATCCAGCAGGTTTTAAACACTCGGCACATTGCAAAGTAAAAATAGATAATTATTTTTTTAGAAACGATTTTGTAGATAGTTTTAATAATGGAGAAAATGGTCTTAAAAGGGCAAATTTAAGTGATTTATTGAAGATTGCTTATTATGAAAAGAAGTGTGTATTTATAGAATATTACAATAGCACGATTTTAAAAATGGAATATTGCAATGGCGAAACAATATATTTATTCGGACATTTAAACACATGGATTTTAGAACGCAAGATAATTACATTTTTAGGAATATTATTATTTTTAATTGCGATTTTTACGGCTATAAAATTAAAAAATTTAAATCCAATGCGTTAGATTTAAATTTGCAAAAATCAAATTCAGACATAAAAGTATCATCGATAGCTAAAAAACTATCAATGATTGCAAATTTTATTAAATTCAGCAAAATTATCTAGCCAAAATTCGTCTAAAAAACGCGCGATAAAATGCGCTAAATTTTGACTCTTTTTTTGCATAAATTGCGCAAAATACGCTTTGTAAATCCATTTTTTCTTGCAATGTGATCTTATACATATCAGTCTCCTAATAATTTTTTTATTTTATGTAGCACAAAAGACGCCTCGTCGCTATCGAGCTCGCAGAGCATTTGACAAATCGCAGTCGCCGCCTGCGGTTTGGTCGTGCCAAGGCGCCAATCCTGGTATGTCCTCATCGACACGCCAAGCTTTTTCGCCATTACAGCGTGAGAAATCTTTTTGCCCATATTTTTTGCCTCGACGGCATTATGCAAAATATTGAATATATCGCTCGTTTCTAACATGCCAAAATTATACAAGTTTTAGGATTAATTATACATTAATCTGTATAGTTTATCTAAATTTTGTATTGTTTATAAGCAAAATTAGTAAATTTTTGCGTTATATCGTGTGAATTATACAGAATTTCTCATAAAACAAACATAAAATTTTACAAAATTTCCAAGAATTTTAAGGAGGAAATTTAGCTATGAAACCACCAAATTTTGCACTCAAAACCAAATTTTGAAATTTCAAATTTTAGCAAACAAACAAGTAAAGTGCTAAAATTTTTAAAAAACCTTGACATTTTGCCACTCAATGTTGTATAATGTTAGCAATCAAAACGAAAGAGTGCTAATAAATGAAAACAAACAAGCGTGATTTGATACTTGATTCTATCATCGAAGCCTATTTGGACCTCAACGCTCCGATTGGCTCGTCGCAGTTAGGCGGGCGCATGGAGGTCGCTATACCAGCCTCGACGATTAGGGTGTATTTCAAAAAACTCAGCGACGAGGGCGCAATCACGCAACTTCATGTCAGTGGCGGGCGAATCCCCACAGTAGCGACCATGCAAGATTACTGGCGCGCTAAGCTCGATTTTAGCGAGATTTTATCGCTAAGAGACGGCGATGAGTTAGAAGCAATCTTAGAGGATTTTGATATTTATTGTATGATTTTTAGCGCAGAAAGCGAGTGTTTGACCGAGGTTATAAAGCACGATGAGCGTTTTATGATTTTGGTTTTCGACAAAGATGAGATTATTTTGAAATTTGATAACAGAATTTTCGAGCTTTTGTCGAATTTAATCGGAATTTCGCTCAAAGATTTGGAAGTCGCCTCTATGCAAATCGGTCTTAGGGAGCTAAACACCAAAATCCGCGAGCTGAAAAACTCAAAAATCGAGTTTATCGCAAACGAAGTCATGGCGTATAAAATTTTTAAAGATGAGAGATTTAAAATTTTGCTAAACCCCTCAATCGCCGTGAATTTTGACAAAAATTTAATCTTTGCGCCCTATTTCGAGCCTGGTTTTATGGGGATAAAATGCCCAGTAAAATTCGAAAACAAGGACGCTACGATGATTTGCGCTGGAAGTGTTTATGAGGATTATGAAAAATTTTTTAAATTTAGTAAAGGAGTAGCATGAGCCAAGAATTTGACGAAAAAACGCAAAATTCAGCAGGTGAATTTGAGGAAAAAGAGCACAAAAACTGCGGCGCTGGTTGCGGCTGCCAAAGCCCGCTAGCGGACGACGGCGATGAATTTAGCGAAGAGTTACAAAGCGAGTGTGAGTGCGAAAGCGCGCAAGATGATGAAATCACTAAGCTACAAAACGAACTTAGCGAGATTACGGATAAATTTTACCGCGCTAGTGCTGATTTCGACAATATCAAAAAGCGTTTAGAGCGCGAAAAAACCACAGCCGTGGAGTATGCGGCGGAAAAATTCGCAAAAGATCTCTTGCCGATAATCGACGCACTCGAAGAGGCCGCGAAAATCGATATTGAGGGCAACGAACTAGCCGATAAAATCGAAGAAGGCGTGAAGCAATGTATAAATTTGTTTTTAAGCACATTTGAAAAATACGGCATTACGCCGATTTCGATCGATGAGGGCTACGAGAGCGAAAGCGGTAAATTTTACCCAATCCAACTCGTAGAAAAAGAGGGAGCCAAAACAAACGACATAGTCCAAGTTTTGCAAAAAGGTTACCTTTACAAAGAGCGAATTTTGCGCCCTGTAATGGTTATTTTGGCGAAGTAAATTCGCAAATTTACAAAATTTAAAGAAAACAAAATTTAATAAAAAGGATAAAACATGGGAAAAGTAATTGGTATCGACCTAGGAACGACAAATTCGTGCGTTAGCATTTTTGAACGAGGCGAGAGCAAAATCATACCAAACAAAGAGGGCAAAAACACAACTCCCTCAGTTGTCGCATTTACCGACAAAGGCGAGGTTTTAGTCGGCGATAGCGCCAAACGCCAAGCCGTCACAAACCCTGAAAAAACAATTTATTCAATCAAAAGAATTATGGGTTTGATGATGAACGAGAAAAACGCGCAAGAGGCTAAAAAACGCCTTCCGTATAAAATCGTAGATCGCAACGGCGCGTGCGCGGTCGAAATCGCGGGCAAAGTCTATACCCCGCAAGAAATTTCAGCAAAAGTTTTAATCAAGCTAAAAGAGGACGCAGAGGCCTTCCTAGGCGAACCAGTAGTCGATGCAGTCATCACTGTGCCTGCGTATTTCAACGATAGCCAAAGAAAAGCGACAAAAGAAGCCGGCACAATCGCGGGGCTAAATGTCCTTCGTATCGTAAATGAGCCAACTGCGGCAGCTTTGGCGTATGGATTAGATAAAAAAGAAGCCGAAAAAATCGTGGTTTATGATTTGGGTGGCGGAACATTTGATGTCACCGTGCTAGAAACCGGCGATAGCGTGGTCGAAGTGCTATCTACTGGCGGAAATGCCTTCCTTGGTGGCGATGATTTTGACAACAAAGTAATCGACTTTTTAGCAAGCGAATTCCAAGCAGAAAACGGAATCGACCTTAAAAATGATGTCATGGCTATGCAACGCCTAAAAGAGGCCGCAGAAAACGCTAAAAAAGAACTTTCAAGCGCAATGGAAACAACGGTAAATTTACCTTTTATCACAGCAGATGCCACAGGTCCTAAACACCTTATGAAAACCATAACTAGGGCTAAATTTGAAAGTATGATTGATAGTTTGGTAGATGAGACAATCGACACTCTAAAACGCGTCGTTAGCGAAGCAGGACTTGGTATGAGCGATGTCAAAGAGGTCGTCATGGTCGGTGGCTCGACCCGCGTGCCACTTGTGCAAGAAGAGGTCAAAAAAGCATTTGGCAAAGAGCTAAATAAAAGTGTCAATCCAGACGAAGTCGTCGCAATCGGCGCAAGCGTGCAAGGTGCTGTTATCAAAGGCGATGTAAAAGATGTGCTTTTACTCGATGTTACGCCACTTAGCCTTGGCATCGAAACGCTTGGCAATGTAATGACTAAAATCATCGACAAAGGCACTACGATCCCAACCAAAAAATCGCAAGTCTTCTCGACTGCTGAGGATAACCAATCAGCCGTTACAATCAATGTCTTGCAAGGCGAGAGAGAGTTTGCCAGAGATAACAAATCACTAGGAAATTTCAACCTAGAAGGCATTATGCCAGCCCCTCGCGGTGTGCCTCAAATCGAGGTTGAGTTTAACATCGACGCAAACGGTATTTTAACAGTTACCGCAAAAGACAAAGCCACAGGCAAGGCAACTGATATTCGCATTACTGGTTCAAGCGGTCTAAGCGACGAAGAAATCGACAAAATGGTAAAAGATGCCGAACTTCACAAAGAAGAGGACAAAAAGCGCAAAGAAAGCGTAGATGCTAGAAACCACGCTGACGCTATCGCTCACCAAACAGAAAAATCACTTGCTGAAATGGGCGAAAAAGTCCCAGGCGAGCTAAGAGCAAATATCGAAAGCGCACTAAATGATCTAAAAGCAGTGCTAAAAGATGAAAATGCCTCAAAAGATCAAATAGATGCCAAGGTAAATGCCCTAAGCAAGGCGGCTGAGGATCTTTACAAAGCAGCTAGCGCGAACCAAAACCAAGGCGCAAATTCAAACAACGCCAAAAAAGACGATGATGTCATCGACGCAGAAGTCGAATAAATAAAATTTGAGCTAGCTTGCTAGCTCAAATTTCCGCCCAAATTTCCAAAATATCAAATTTTAATTTTATCCACATACATTAATATTCTATATCAATACAAAATTTGTAAGAATTCGATTATTAGCGCAAAATCGTGCTAAATTTATTTAAATTTAAAAATTATAATTTTATACATATTAGAAATTTAGGGATTTATTGCAAATTTTATTGATTTAAATCAATAAATTTGATTAATAATTTGTTATAATTTGCCTTGTGTTTCACAAATTTCTTTGAAAGAAAGGATAATTCTATGGACAGACGAGAATTTATCAAAAGTTCAGCAGCTGCTGCTGCATGTAGTGCCGCTGGAATTTCTGCCCCAAGCCTAGCTAGTGCCGCTGACGGCGAAAAAGACTGGCGCTGGGACAAAGCGGCTTGTCGTTTTTGCGGAACCGGTTGTGGTATTATGGTTGCCACAAAAGGCGGAAAAATCGTAGCTGTAAAAGGCGATCCACTATGCCCTGTAAATCGTGGTCTTAACTGCATTAAAGGTTATTTTAATGCTAAGATTATGTATGGCGAGGACCGTATCACAAAACCTCTTTTGCGTATGAACGAAAAAGGCGAATTTGACAAAAAAGGTAAATTCGGCGAAGTTAGCTGGAAAAAAGCTTTTGATGTCATGGAAGCGCAATTCAGAAAAGCTTACGAGGAAAAAGGTCCAAGCGGTTTAGCTGTATTTGGTAGCGGTCAATACACTATCATGGAAGGTGTCGCTGCTGTCAAACTTATCAAAGCAGGTTTTAGATCTCACAATATCGACCCGAATGCTCGCCACTGTATGGCAAGTGCGGTTGTTGCGTTTATGCAAACATTTGGTATCGATGAGCCATCAGGCTGCTTCGATGATATCGAGCTAACTGATACAGTTGTTTGCTGGGGCGCGAATATGGCCGAAATGCACCCAGTGCTTTGGTCTCGCGTAAATGACGCTAAACTTAAAAATCCTGATAAATACAAAGTTGTAAATTTATCAACTTTTTCAAGCAGAACTTCTAGCATAGCTGATATTGAGATTATTTTTAAACCTCATACTGACCTTGCGATTTGGAATTTAATCGCTCACGAGATTGTATATAACCACCCAGAAGCATTTGATGAAAATTTCGTCAAAGAGCACTGCGTGTTTGCAACAGGTCCAGTTGATATCGGTTATGGTATGAGACCAAATCCAAAACACCCTAAATTTGATCCAAAAGAGGTCGATACAGTAGAAAAAGAGCTATCAAAAGTTCTTAGCGAAAACGAAGGCGTAACACTATCATACCTTGGTATGAAAGCTGGCGACACGCTAGAAAATAAAAGCAATGGCAAAGCCGACGCTCACTGGCTAATCGGTTTTGAAGATTTCAAAAAAGCATTAGAGCCTTATACACTAGATTTCGTTGCCCAACTTGCCAAAGGCGATGACAACGAGGATTTAGAAACTTTCAAGAAAAAACTTCAAGGCTTAGTTGATTTATATGTCGAAAAAGGCAGAAAAGTAGTAAGCTTCTGGACAATGGGTATGAATCAACACCAAAGAGGAACTTGGGTAAATGAGCAAAGCTATATGGTGCATTTCTTGCTAGGCAAACAAGCTAAACCAGGCGAAGGCGCGTTCTCACTAACAGGACAACCAAGCGCTTGTGGAACTGCTCGCGAGGTAGGAACTTTCTGCCACAGATTGCCAGCTGACATGGTCGTAGCAAATCCAAAACACAGAGAAATGACAGAAAAAGTATGGCAAATCCCTGCTGGCACAATCAATCCGCGCCCAGGCTTCCCTTATGTAAAACTAATGAGAGATATTGAAGACGGAGCGGTTAAATTTGCTTGGGTTCATGTAAATAACCCATGGCACAACACTGCAAATGCTAACCACTGGATCAAAGCAGCAAGAGAGATGGATAACTTCATCGTAGTAAGCGATCCATATCCGGGCGTATCTGCAAAAGTAGCGGATTTGATTTTGCCAACTGCTATGATTTATGAGAAATGGGGAGCTTATGGTAATGCTGAGCGTAGAACTCAACACTGGCGACAACAAGTATTGCCAGTAGGCGAAGCGATGAGCGATACATGGCAAATTTTAGAATTCTCAAAACGCTTTAAGATTAAAGATTTCTGGGGCGAGAGAAAAATCGATGATAAACTAACTTTGCCAGATGTTTTAGAAGAAGCGAAAAAAATGGGTTACGATCCAGAAGATACTCTATTTGATGTATTGTTCGCTAACAAACGCGCACTTGAATACAAAGCAGATGATCCAATCATCGCAGGCTTTGACTGCACCGAAGTTTTCGGCGATAGCAGAAATGTCGTAGGAAGCGACGGAGAGGTATTTAAAGGCTATGGATTCTTCGTGCATAAATATCTATTCGAAGAGTATAGAATTTTCGGCGACGGACACGGACACGATTTAGCTGATTTTGATACATATCACAGAGTTAGAGGTCTTAGATGGCCAGTTGTCGATGGTAAAGAGACTCAATGGAGATTTAATACCAAATACGACACTTACGCTAAAAAAGCTAATCCAGACGGCGATTTCGCATTTTATGGTAACCAAGGCGCACTTCCGACAGGCGATATGAAAAGCGCAACCTCAGGCGATGAGAAAACTTCATTTAAAAATAAAGGTAAAATTTTCTTCCGCCCTTACATGGATCCATGCGAAATGCCAAGCGAAGAGTATCCGTTCTGGCTATGCACAGGACGCGTCCTAGAACACTGGCACTCAGGCTCTATGACAATGCGTGTTCCTGAGCTTTACCGCGCTGTTCCAGAAGCTCTATGCTTTATGAACAAAGCAGACGGCGATAAAATGGGCATAGCTCAAAATGATATTGTATGGGTAGAATCAAGAAGAGGAAAAGTAAAAGCAAGAGTAGATTTCAGAGGTAGAAATGTTCCGCCTGTGGGTCTTGTTTATGTTCCTTGGTTTGATGAAAATGTATTTATCAACAAAGTTTGTCTAGACGCGACCTGCCCTCTTTCAAAAGAGACAGACTATAAAAAATGCGCAGTAAAAATTTATAAGGCATAATTATGGAAAGACGCGAAGTTTTAGGTTTATTAGGACTGCTTGTAGCAGGCGGAAGTGGATTTTGTGAATTTGCCAGAGCAGAGGATAAAATCCGTCTAAGACCGCCAGGTGCCCTTGATGAAAAAGAATTTATGAGCAAATGTATTCGTTGCGGGCTGTGCGTCGAGGCATGTCCATTTGATACGCTAAAACTAGCAGAATTTGGCGATAGCGGAGTGCCAAACGGAACTCCGTTTTTCCAGCCAAGACTAACTCCATGCTATATGTGCCAGGATATCCCTTGCACAGTAGCGTGCCCGACTAGCGCGTTAGATAAACAAAAAGTTAGCGAAAATGACAAATTAAATATCAACAAAGCTCAAATGGGCGTTGCGGTAGTAGATCAGAAAAACTGCGTTGCATACTTTGGAATTCAATGCGACGCATGTTATAGAGCCTGCCCTGTCATGGATAAGGCACTATTTATCGAATACAAACGCAACACAAGGACAGAAAAACACGCATTTTTACTACCTGTTGTAGATAGCGATTACTGCACAGGGTGTGGAAAATGCGAAAAAGCCTGTATAACCGAAAAAGCAGCCATTACAGTGCTACCACGAAATTCGGTTTTAGGCAAGGTAAATGACAACTATGTCAAAGGTTGGATCGAAGGCGATGACGCGAAGCTAAAAGACGCTGATAGCCAAATCAACTTAAATTTGAAAAAAGGTATTGATTACTTAAACGGAGGCGAGCTATGAAATACACACTTTTAAGAAGATTAGTTCAATTCCTAATCCTTGGCCTTTTCATAGCTGGAAACTGCTATGGATTTAAAATTTTGCAAGGAAATTTAAGTTCGTCAGTGCTTTTTGGAGTTATAAATTTAAGCGATCCTTTTGCCGTGCTTCAACTATTTTTGGCAAGTTTTAGCCTAGGTGCGCTTAGCATAGTTGGCGCGTTAATCATATTTGCGTTTTACGCTTTGATTGCGCCACGAGCTTTTTGCGGTTGGGTATGTCCTATCAATATCCTAACAGATTTGGCAGCTTGGATAAGAAAAGTTTTAAATATCCAAACCAAAATGTTTAGCGTCAGCAAAAATGCTAGATACTATTTGTTAGTTTTAGTCCTACTTTGTAGCGGATTGTTTAGTATAGCAGCCTTTGAGATACTAAATTTCGTCGGATTTTTCACAAGAGCGGTCGTTAGCCTTAGCGTTAGCGCATTTAGTATAGCCGCAATAATTGTGATATTTGAAATTTTCGCAGGAAATAGAATAATATGTTCCCATATATGCCCACTAGGGGGATTTTGGGCGATAGCAAGTAAATTTAGCTTAATTCGCATTTATCATAATGCAAACAAATGCACCAAATGCAACAAATGTAAGAGCGTTTGCCCTGAGGTTCAGGTGCTAAAAATGGTCTCAAAAGAGAGTTTTAAAATCGATTCTGAGTGCATAAGTTGCGGTAGATGTGTCCAAATTTGCGATGATGATGCGTTAAATTTTAGCATACTAGGAGTAAAAAAATGAAAAAGAAATTTGCTTTTTTAAGCCTTGTTGCAGCTACAATTTGTTGTTTGGGTTTGAGCGGTTGCCAAGATGAAAAAGGCAAAGCGAGCTCAAATACAAACCAACCAGTAGCGCAAACACAACCCGCCTCAGCACCTGCTGCTACTAACGAAGTAAAAGCAGAAGCGCCTAAGGCAGAGGTAGCGCCAGCTGCTGCACCACAAGAGCCAGCCGCACCAGCGCCGGTTGTCGAGAAAAAGGAAGATATACCAAATTTAGAGCTTGCGCAAAGTCCTAAATTTAGAGAGGATTACACTAACGAAAACCTAACCTTGCCTACTTATGAGGTAAAAGGTGGCGCACCAGGCGAAAATATGGTATTTGAGAGAAGCTTCGAGAACGCTCCTCCGCTAATCCCACACACTTTGGACGATATGCTACCTATCACAGCCGAAAACAACATGTGCACCACATGCCACCTTCCAGAAGCTGCACAGGCTATGCAGATCAAATCAGTCCCACAAAGCCACTTAGCAGATTTGCGTGATGAGAATCAAAAGAGCCTTAATGGCGCACTTTCTATGGCTAGATACGACTGCGTTTCTTGCCATGTTATTCAAACAAACGCAACCCAGCTAGTTCAAAACAAATTTGAAGCAGATTTTAGTCGCTTTGCAGACTCAAATACTAGCTCAAATTTGCTTGACATTTTAAATCAGGGTGCTGATATCAAATAACCATTTTGTTGTGAGTTTGGATCTCCAAACTCACACAAAATTTACGAGGTAAAAAATGAAAAAATTATTCGTTGCTTTTATCTTTTTAGCAACCTTTCTTTTTGCAAATGACAAAGTCATAGTAGATGGCAACATCGCGATTTTAAAGCAAATGGATGAAAAAATCTATGCTGGCACGGACACCGGAAAGCTTTTTAGTATAAGCGGGAGCGATGAGAACGCTACTCTTGTTTTAGCTCTTCCGCAAATCAAAAGCTATGTCGATGGAGATATCGATTCTAAGGTCATCGATGTCGATAAACTAGGTGAAAAATTTGCCCTTTTGATAAATGGCGATTATATGCACAAAAAACTCGCCGTGTATGAGAATGGCACGCTTGACACCTTTGATTTACCGATAACTGGTATCAAAAGACTATTTTTGCTAGATAGCAATACTATCGTTTTACTAGGCGTGGGAAGCGAAATTTTGTACTACGACATAGCCTCAAAATCTGTGAAATTTGAGCACAAAATTTCAGATTCACCTTTTGGTGGCGTGAGCTTTGACCGCGAGAAAAATTTATTGCTTCTTTCAAACGAAGGCGGTATGATTTACTTTTTTGACACAAAAGAGAAAAAATTCTTACGCGAAAAAAGTATCCACAAAGACAATGTCTTCAATGTAGCCTTTGTAGGCGAGAGGGTGATAACTGGCTCAAACGACAAAACCTGCTACTACGAAAACGCAAGAGAGTCTAAACTTTTCGAAACTGGCTTTATCGTGTATAGCGTGGCATTAAGCGAGGATTTTGGCGCATTTACGACACTTGATGGCATAAATATCATAAACAAAGCCGGAAGCGTCATCAAAAAAATCCCTTATGATGGCGAAATCATAAACAACATGACATTTTATGGCGATCACTTAGTTGGCGCAGGATACGACAAAACAATTCATTTTTGGAGCTACAAATGAACATTTCAAGTGTGATAATCTACACAGATAATAAGACAAATTTGGACGAGCTTAGCGCTCTCGTGGCAAAGATAAAGTTTTGCGAAGTCGTGGCTGCACAAGATGGCAAAATCGTAGCGACTATCCAAACCGAAAGCCTAGATCAAGAACTGGGCGCGTTTAAGGCCATGCAAGCCCTAAAAGGCGTAAGCGATGTAGCTATGATATACTCATACCAAGACCTAGATGAACAAATCGACGCCGCGAACAGCAACAATATAGAAGAGATTATGCAAAAAATCGACGAAGAACCAGAAATCAAAAAAATCAAATACGGCGGTAGTTTAAATATCTAAATTTACCTCTTTTCAAAGGCTGAATTTGGCAGAATTTGGCCTTTTAAAATTTAGCGACAATCAGAGAGACCTAGTGTAAAATCCATGAAATATTCATTATCAAAATTATAAGTAAATGTAGCCTTGAAATTTTTATTTTTAATATCTGAATTACAATATTGTTCTTTTACGCCGTTTTTAAAATTTTGTTTAAACAAATCAAAATCTTGCTCCACGAAATCCCGCCAAGAGATATTTTGCATATTTTGCACATCGTTTAAATCATAAAAATAACTTACTTTCTTTGTTTTCGGATTGCACTCTATATTTGTTAAAGTGGTTGCATCATCTAGTCTAGTTGGCAATTTTGTCTTTATTTCATTTTGCAATCTGCAAATTTCCTCATCACTCATAAATTTTTGTTTAAACTGTATATATCCGAATTTTCCCAGCATAAAAGCCATAAATAATATAACAATACTAAATAAATTTTTCATTTTTTCTCCAAATTTTATTTTTTAATAATACTAGAAAATAAATTTTTAAAACAATAAACTATATTTTTTTGCCCCAAAACTACTATTTGAAGGACATATACTATACCAAACACTATCGCAGATGTTTTTACTCTACCCAAATAATACCTAGCACTTCCTCTATATTCTGTCAAAGACCAACGGATAAGAAAATAGCAGAAACATACAAACACAACAAAATATAAAATCCTAAAAATATTTATCACGAAATTTTCATTAAGTTGTAAATTTGAAATTTTCTGCTTAAATTTTTGTGTTTTATCTAAAATTTTAAAATTTTCTTCTTTTTGAGTGTCGGCGACATTGATATATTTCGCTGAGTAATTTGTATCATTTTCTTTAAAATTCTCTTGTTTTTGCGCACCTGCTTTTGTAAAAATCATAACGACAAACTCGCTCGCAAAAGCTAAAATTAGCAGATACCCCATATACTCCTCACTCACAATACCCAAAGCAATAGCGAAAAATGGGATATAAAATAGCTTTTGAAGAAGAATTTCAACCATTTCTTTGTAAAAAAGAAAGCAAGTAACACCGCATATTCCAGCGACGATAGAAATAGATAAGGCTGATTCTTGCGTTACTAAAATTGCGCCTCCTAGCAAGTTAGACCCTATGCCTGATGCTATGAAAAATGCAAATAGTTTTTTGCTACTTGCAAATTTGCCAATCATATAAATCACATAAATTCTACATAACCCCCCAATGAATAGAAAAAATTTACCTATACTCGTATCATCTGAATTTTCAAAAAACACTTTAAGAACCAAGCCGAAAATCAAAATCGCATTAGCAACTAAAAAATCTTTTTTAATTTTATAAAATTCATCTATCTTTGAAGTTTGCTTAGGTTTTATCGTTTGAAATGATTTTTTATTTTTTATTTCATACACAACATGGCCTTTTTTAAAAAATTCAGCCATTATACCCCCCCCTTAAATTAGATTTAAAAATTAAAACACATAAATTATATTTACATTATTGTTTTTTGACATAGGATAGAAATGTGATTTTTGTTTAATTTTGTTAATGGGTGAATTTGAAATAGTAAATTTGGATAAAATTTATGGTGCGACCAGCGAGATTTGAACTCGCACACGCGGAGCGCACTACCCCCTCAAGATAGCGTGTCTACCAATTCCACCATGGTCGCATGAAAGAGCCCGCAAAGGCGCGGGCGAGTGATTACGCAGCTGCTTTTGTAAGAGCGTCTGTAACAAAAGGATTAGCGAAAAGCAAGATAAATGCGATAACAAGCGCATAAATAACTTGTGCTTCGATCATCGCTAGCGAAATATACATTGTAGTTGATAGTTTGCTAGCTACGCTTGGGTTGCGAGCGATACCAAGGATTGTTGCATTAGCTGCATTACCCATACCAACAGCGCCACCAAGAGCGGCAAAACCAAGAACGATACCAACAGCGATTGCTGAGTATGATACGATTTGAGTATAAGCGCTAAGCTCCTCACCTGCGAATGCTGCGCCACAAAGCGCGAAAAGTAAAACCAAAACTTTTTTCATAAAAGTCTCCAAAATAAAATTTCAAAACGCCTTTCGGATCTGTCCCCTACTAAGAACATTTTGAGTGCGGTATTCTAGTGAAATTTTGCTTTTAATTAGTTTAAAAAAGTGGCAAAAATCGCCCAAATTTCGCCACTTTATGAATTTTATTTTTTCGAAGCTAAATATGTATTTAGTGCGCCGACATAAGCCTTAGCTGAGGCTAGCATTGTATCGACATCAAGCCCATGCCCCATAATCGCGCCAGTGCCCTCAAATTCGACCTTAACGGTTACTTTGGCCAGAGCATCTTTGCCTTTGGATACGGCCTTGACTTGATAATCTTTCAGCTCACCGCTAACCTTGCTTATGCGATCAATCGCTTTAAAAATCGCATCGACCCCACCATTTCCAAGCGCGCTATCGCTTAGCAAAATTTCATCGTGATTTAGCGTGACAGCCGCGCTTGCATGGCCTTTGTTGCAACCATTTGAGCTAAGAAGCGCAATCTCGTAAGCTTTGGTTTTCGCACCCATAAATTCGTCATTTACAAGCTCTCTTAAATCCTCGTCATAGACATCTTTTTTACTATCGGCTAAAATTTTAAATTTCTCAAACGCCACTTGCAATTGTTCGTCGTCTAGCTCGTAGCCAAGGGCGATTAATTTGTCCTTGAAAGCGTGGCGTCCGCTGTGTTTGCCAAGCACGAGAGAGTTTTTATCCAGCCCGATATCATCGGCCTTCATAATCTCGTAAGTTTCGCGGTGTTTTAAAACGCCGTCTTGGTGGATTCCGCTTTCGTGCGCGAAGGCATTTTTGCCCACGATTGCCTTATTTGGCTGTGGTTCGATACCTGTGATACTTGCGACTATACGGCTTGAAGGATAAATTTCTTTGAAATTTATATCCGTATAAAGTGGCGAGAAATGGTCATTTCTGGTTTTTACGACCATTGCAATCTCTTCGAGCGCAGTATTTCCAGCCCTCTCGCCAAGGCCATTTATAGTGCATTCGACTTGGCGCGCACCAGCTTCAATGCACGCTAGTGTGTTTGCTGTGGCAAGCCCTAAATCGTTGTGATTGTGAGCTGATACTATCGCTCTACCATCTATAAATTCGACCATTTGTTTAAAAATAGCGTAAATTTCATTTGGCAAGCGATATCCCACGGTGTCTGGTAAATTTATCGTAGTTGCGCCCACGCCGATAACCGCCTCGCAAATTTCCTTCATAAAGCCAACATCGCTTCTGCACGCATCCTCGCAGCTAAACTCCACATCATCTGTGAAAGTCTTCGCATATTGCACAGCCGCAACTGCGCGTTTGATGACCTCATCAGGCTTCATTTTTAGCTTAAATTCCATGTGAATCGGGCTAGTGGCGATGAAGGTGTGTATGCGCTGAAATTTCGCCGGCGCGATAGCCTGCGCCGCGGCCTTGATATCGTTTTCAAGCGCGCGAGAAAGCGAACAAACCCTAATCTTGCTAGTAGCCTTTGCGATTTGATTAATCGCGTCGAAATCCCCCGGACTAGCCGCTGCAAACCCAGCCTCGATAACATCGACGCCGAGTTTTTCTAATTGGAGTGCAAGGCGGATTTTTTCTTCTGTATTCATCGAAGCGCCCGGGCTTTGCTCGCCGTCGCGCAATGTCGTATCAAAAATAATAATTTTATTTTTATCCATAACCTACCCTTTCATTTGATAAAATTTGGCGATTATAGCAATTTTAGGCTTAAATTTAGTTGGAATTGATAAATTTTATTATTTAGTTCTCTTTGCTTTGTTTGTTAAATTTAACCCCGATAAGCGTTAGCCCCGCGCGCACAAGCCCATATCCTATGTATAGCAAAATGATAAATGCAGGGAATTCGAGCTTGAAAAGATACAGACACGAAAAAAACACCACAATAAGCAAAACCAAAATTTTAATAGCATTTGGCCGTTTTAAATTTATCTTTTTAAAGCTTGGGAAGCGGATATTACTAACCATTAAAAACGACAAAATTGCCATGCCGATGATAAATACGCCACCCCACACAGATGAAACCTCGTATTTAAGGTAAATCCCAATCCACACAGCAATCGTAATAGCCGCAGTTGGGATCGGCAGACCGATGAAAACATTTGGCTCGTAGGTGCCCACAGTGACATTAAATCTCGCTAGCCTCACAGCGCCGAAAATCACATACAGCGCGCTAATTAGCGTGCCAACCTGCCCATAATCCTTGCCGATTACGAAATAAAACAGCACCGCTGGCGCCACGCCAAACGCCACTATATCGGCAAGGCTGTCAAATTCTACGCCAAATTTGCTCGTCGTGTGCGTGAGCCTTGCCACGCGCCCGTCAAGTCCGTCAAAAATCAAAGAAAAAATTATATACGCAATCGCGCTAGCATAATGGCCGTTTATCGAGGCAAAAATGCTAAGCATAGCCAAAAATATACTAGCCGCGGTGAAAAGATTTGGCAAAATATATACTAATTTTCCTCTTTCTTCTTCCATTTTACGCCTCTTCTTCTGGATTTTCTTTGGCTAAATTTCGCACCAAACGCGTCGGCAAATTGTTTTCTTTTTCAAATTTATCGATAATCTCCACGATAACCTCGCCAGCGACGGTCTCTTTTTCATACAGAGTTTTTACCATTTCCTCGATTGCAGGCGCATAAACTCGCAAGGTCTCTTTCACAGCTTTGTAGCGCTCATCGAGCTTTGTGCGGACATAGTTGTCGATTTTTACCGCTGTTTCCTCGCTATAATCCTTAATGCTCTGACCGCCGTTTAAAAACG
This sequence comes from Campylobacter sp. JMF_06 NA1, assembly GCF_027737785.1. Classification (NCBI taxonomy): domain Bacteria; kingdom Pseudomonadati; phylum Campylobacterota; class Epsilonproteobacteria; order Campylobacterales; family Campylobacteraceae; genus Campylobacter; species Campylobacter sp. JMF_06 NA1. Next base: position 164,324 of record NZ_JAOVUA010000001.1, on the reverse strand, counting down.
AATATTGCTGTTTTTCAAGCACAATTAAGCCTAGCTCGTCTGTCATACCGACCTTGGCTGCCATAAATTTTAGCCAATCAGTCGCGCGCTGTAAATCGTTGCTAGCCCCGTCTGTAATCTCGCCCAAAAAGACTTCCTCGGCCGCCCTACCAGAGAGTAAAACATCGATTTCAGCGAAAATTTCATATCTTTGGTGCAAAAATCTATTTTCAAACGGCGAATTTAGCGTATATCCAGCTGCGCCAAGCCCGCGCGGAACAATCGTAACCTTGCTAACTGGCATTGCGCCTTTGGTAAGCTCGGCGATGAGCGCATGACCGCTCTCGTGGTAAGCGACGATTTTTTTCTCCACAGGATTTACGCGGCGCGATTTTTTTTCTAATCCTATCGCCACGCGTTCGATTGCTTCGAGCAGATCTTTTTGCTCGACCTCTTTTTTCGCCTCTCGACCTGCCAAAAGCGCGGCTTCGTTTATGATATTTGCCAAATCCGCTCCCGCAAAGCCCACGGTAAGGCGCGCAATATCCTCGATATCAATATCACGGGCAAATTTGACATCTCTCATATGCACCTTTAAAATCGCGATTCTGCCGTCATAATCAGGTCTATCGACCAAAACCTGCCTATCAAATCTACCCGGACGCAAAAGCGCAGCGTCAAGCGTCTCTGGGCGGTTTGTCGCTGCTAGGACGATGACTGGGCTAGACTCTGTGCCAAAGCCGTCCATTTCTGCCAAAAGTTGATTTAGGGTCTGCTCCCTCTCATCGTTTCCACCGCCGATTCCACCTGAATTTCTACTTTTTCCGATCGCGTCAATCTCATCGATAAAAACAATCGCAGGTGCTTGTTTTTTGGCTGTTTCAAACAAATCTCTAACCCTACTTGCGCCCACGCCTACAAACATCTCTATAAAGCTAGAAGCCGAAATCGAAAAAAACGGCACATCAGCCTCGCCTGCGACAGCCTTTGCAAGCAGTGTCTTACCCGTACCAGGAGGGCCTACAAGCAAGACGCCTTTTGGGATTTTCGCTCCTAAGCTTATGTATCGCTCAGGGTTTTTGAGGAAATCGACTATCTCTTTGACCTCTTCTTTGGCCTCTTCGACACCGGCGACATCGCTAAATTTGACATTTGGCTTCTCTGCGCTCATTAAATTTTTCGAACTGCCGATTCCTAGCATACCGCTACCCATATTTTTTTGCATACGATTGGCCAAAAACATCCAAATTCCAAAGAAAATCACAAGCGGTAAAACCCAGCTAAAAAGCAAATCTGTGAGTAAATTTGTTTCGTTATATGCGCCATAAGGGATATTTCTGCTCTCCAAAATACTCACAAGCTCGTTATCATCGACCCTTTGAGCTACATACATTGTATCGCCACTTTGGGCTTTTATCGTGGTTTTGCCGATAGAAACCATTGAAATTTGAGCTGTTTTAAGCTGTGATTTTAGCTCTGAATAGCTGACATTTCTAGTCTGTCCCACGCCTAAATTTCCAAGGGTCGCACCCTCGCCAAAACCGCCACCATTTGGGCTAATTGCCCTAAAAATCACAATTAAAATCAGCGCAAAAACCACAAACATACCAATAGGATTTTTGTTGAAAAAATTTCCTCCGCCGTTTTGTTGATTTTTGTTATTTTGATTATTCATTTTCACCTTTCTCATAAACAAAGCTACACCACTCGTTTTTTTGCTCCATTTTCACGAAGCGCAAATCCGAAAATGCAGATTTTATTCTATCTTTGTAATTTTCTAAAATTCCAGAAAGCACAAGATGTGCGCCAGGATTTAGCGCGTTTTTCAAATCGCTAGCTAGTATCAAAATCACATCAGCGATTATGTTTGCTACGACTAAATCGTATTTTTCGCCCGCTCCTGCGATACTTCCTGTCCAAATTTTATCCAAGCTCACGCCGTTTTTTTGCGCATTTTGCACGCTAGCATCAGTGGCTTGCTCGTCAGTATCACAAGCGCTGACATTTGCGCCAAGCTTTTTCATCGCGATACTCAAAATTCCACTTCCACAGCCCACATCAAGGGCTTTTGCACCCTCTTTGGTAATCTCGCTTAAAATTTGCAAACACATATTTGTGCTCTCGTGGTGCCCTGAGCCAAAGGCGAGTGCTGGATCGATTAAAATATCGATTAGCCCTGCCCTGCTCTCGCACCAGCTAGGGCGGACATAAAATTTACCCACCTCAATCGGCTCAACGCCCTTTTTATACTCGTTTATCCAATCTTGATTTTTCTTTTGCGAAATTTCGATTTCTAGCGAAATTTGCGCCCCTGTGGATTTTTGCAAGGCTTCTTTAAATTCGATTAGCGCGAATTTCACCATTTCTAGGCTATCCTCATCGCGCACGATAAACTCGCCCTCACGCTCTTCAATGCACGAAATCCCAAGCTCAAAGACAAAATCTTTGAAAAATTCCAAGCCGTTTTGGCTCTTTACACTCATTTCATTATAAAATTCTTTCATCTCAAAACCTTAAAAGCCATTACGATATCACAAAATTTTAAACGCTTTTTCTAAATCTATACTGCCCTCGTAATATGCCTTGCCGACAATCACGCCTGCGATTTTGCCGCTGTTTTTGCACGCCAAAATGTCGCTAATGTCCTTCACGCCGCCACTTGCGATTGTATCAATCCCGCTAGCTTCGGCGATTGCTTCTGTGAATTCCACATTTACGCCACATAGCATGCCATCTTTGCCGATATCAGTGCAGATTATCGCGCCAACTCCCGCTCCTGCGTAAAGCTTAGCCAAATCAGTCGCCTTAATGCTACTCACATCTGCCCAGCCCTCGGTTGCGACCATGCCATCAAGCGCGTCGATTCCTACGACGATATTGTATTTTGGCGACATTTCTTTGACAAAATTTGGATTTTTTAGCGCAACTGAGCCTAAAATAAATCTATAAACGCCCAAATTTTGGTAGTCTTTTATGCGCTTTTCATCGCGAATTCCACCACCCACTTCGACCTTTAAATTTGTCGAATTTACGATTTTTTCAATCGTTTTGAAATTTATCGGCTCTCCTGCAAACGCTCCGTCTAAATCTACTAAATGCAGGTATTTTGCCCCCATGTCTTCGAATTTTTTAGCTAATTCCCAAGGGGTCTTTGAATAAATTTTAGCACTTCCCATTTCGCCCTTGCTAAGGCGCACAGCAAGGCCCTCTTTTAAATCAATCGCAGGTAAAATTTCCATTATAACTCCGTGAAATTTTTAATTATTTTTATGCCATTTTCGTGGCTTTTTTCGGGGTGTGGCTGAAAGCCAAAGACATTTTCCTTGCAAACTGCGCTAGGAAATTCATACCCATACGCCGTCTTTGCTAAGATAAACTCTTCATCGCAAAGCGCGTGATAAGAATGCACGAAATACGCATAAACCGAGCTTTCAAGCCCCGAATTTATGGGCGCCTCGCGCGTGAATTCTAGCGTATTCCAGCCCATGTGCGGGACTTTTAAACTCTCGCTAAATTTGCTCTCATCAAATTTCACCACTTCGCCACTAATTATCCCAAGCCCCTCGCTCGAACCAAATTCTGCGCTTTTGTCAAAGAGAAGTTGCATACCAAGGCAAATTCCCAAAAAATACCGCCCACTTGCGACAAATTCTCTTATTGCTTCGTCTAAATTTGCCGATTTTAGCTTAGCCATTGCTTCGCCGAAAGCTCCTACTCCGGGTAGTAAAATTTTGTCGCTTCTTAAAAGTTTTTCAGGCTCGCTCACTAGCTCAAATTTCGCCCCACAAAAACTAAGGGCGTTTTTCACGCTTCGTATATTTCCAGCACCATAATCAACAATTCCTATCAAAATCAATCCTTATTTAATTTATGGTCAAATTCCGGTACAATCTCTTTGAGTTTGCTTGCGACTTCGTCATTTTCGGCATTTACAAGCTCTGAAATTTGCAAATTTAGCTTTTCTAAATCGTATTTTGTAAAGCTTGAAACAAAGATCGATTGATACTTTGTGCTTTTATCGTTTTCGTTGATCAAAAGCTCTTCGTAAAGCTTCTCGCCAGGGCGAAGTCCTACAAATTTAATCCCAAGCTCCTCTTTACCAGCTAACTGCAACATGCGTTTGGCAAGGTCTGCGATTTTGACAGGTTCGCCCATATCAAGCACGAAAAGCTCCCCACCTTTGGCGATTGAGGCTGCTTGAAGCACTAGCTGACAAGCTTCGCTCACTAGCATAAAATACCGCACGATATCAGGGTGCGTAACGGTGAGTGGCTCATTTGCTTCGATTTGGCGTTTAAATTTCGGGATTACGCTTCCGCTACTTCCTAGCACATTTCCAAATCTCACAGCCACGATTTGAGTGGCTTCATCACTCGAATTTAGGCTGTAAAGCTCGCAAATTCGCTTTGTCGTGCCCATGATATTTGTAGGGCGCACGGCCTTGTCGGTGGAGATCAAAACGACCTTTTTAACGCCATGTTTTTTGGATAAATCCACGACATTTTTCGTGCCAAGAACATTGTTTTTTACCGCTAAATGCGGGTTAAATTCGCAAAGTGGCACATGTTTATACGCTGCTGCATGCACCACGACATCAGGCTTAAATTCGGCAAAAATTTCATCGAATTCATCGCGATAAACGATATTTATCATTTTTAATTCGTTGCGAGAATCTGTGTTCGTGGCTTCATTGATTTGATAAAGGTTAAATTCGCTATGCTCGACCATAATCAGTCGTTTTGCACCGAAATTCAAGCATTGTTTGCAAATCTCGCTTCCTATCGTGCCACCTGCGCCAGTTACTAAAACGACCTTGCCGTCGATGAAATTTTTAATCGCCTCTTTATCCAAATCCTTTGGTTTGCGCGCAAGCAGGTCTTCGATCGAAATGTCGCGGATTTTTTTCTGCTCGTTTTCTAGTAGCGAAAATAGCTTGATATCTTTTAGCCCATACGCGATTAGCTCGTCGTAGAGCTCTTTGAGATCTTCTGGGTGCAGTGAAAGTGCCACGATAGCGGTTTTGGCGCCACTTTCTTTTATCATTTCTGGGATTGTGCTTTTTGCGCGCACGACGAAATTTTCGCAGTATGTGCCAACTAGCTCTTTTCTGCCATCGACGACGCCCACAGGATAGTAGTTTATGTGGTGTTGGCGCATACCTTTTAGCACATGCACGGTTTTGCTAGTCGCTCCCACGACGACGCAGGGTTCGTTGGCGCTAGAATTTGACTTTTCGTGCAATAAAAACATGCGTTTTGAGATTCTTACGCCACTGATTAAAATAAAGCAAATCGCCGCATCTATGGCAATCACAGAGCGTGGGAAGGGGTTGAAAATCTTCTCCATTAAAAAGAAAATCGCCAAAAATGTCAAAGCCGTGAAAATGTGCGTGTAGAAAATTTTGCGCGCTTCGTAAAGCCCGAAAAATCGCCACGGCACAAGGTAAATTTTCATAAACCACAAATACGCAATGCGAATAGCGGTAATTAGGGTCGCGCTTAGTAGCAAGCCTTTGTAAAATTCGTTTGGAATATCGCCACTAAAACGCAAAACAAAGGCGATTGCGACGCTAAAAATCGAGATTAAAATATCTAAAATCAGAAAAAATGCGAAGCGTTTAAGCTTGGTCGGTCTAAAAATCATAAGCTTTTCTTTACAATTTCGGCGACTTTTGCGACCTGCTCGTCGCTCATATCACTTCCACTTGGCAGACAAATTCCGCGACTAAATAGATCCTCGCTCGTGCCATCGACCACGCTTAATGCGCCTTTGAAAACTGGCTGCATGTGCATTGGTTTCCACAGCGGACGGCTTTCGATATCGGCTTTATTTAAAGCGTCGATTACGCGTAAGTGAGCATTTTTTTCTTTGAAAACTAAGGTTGTAAGCCACCTGTTTCCGCGTGAATTTTCGATTTCTGGCATAAATTCGGCGCAGTCTTTTAAAAGCTCGCTATAAAGTGCGAAAATTTCTCTTTTTCGCTCGACGCGTTTTTCCAAAACTTCCATTTGTCCCACGCCAATCGCGCCTAAAACATTGCTTAATCGGTAGTTATAGCCATAATCCAAATGCTCATAATGCAAAAGTGGCTCTCTGGCTTGCGTGCTATAATACCTTGCTTTGGCGATTAAGGCTTCGTCGTCCGAAATTAGCATTCCACCGCCACTTGTGGTGATGATTTTGTTGCCATTAAAGCTTAGCGCACCACACGCGCCAATCGTGCCAAGGGCTTTGCCCTTGTAAAATCCGCCAAGTGCCTCAGCTGCGTCCTCGATAACGGCGATATTTTCATTTTCGCAAATCTCCATTATCTCGTCCATTTTCGCTGCCTGTCCGTAAAGGTGGGTTGGGATTAGGGCTTTTGGTTTTTTGGGTGCTAGTTTGATTGCCTTTTTTAGAAGCTCGGGGCTTAGATTCCAGCTTTCGTCGCTGTCGATTAGCACAGGGACGCAACGCTCATAAAAGATTGGATTAAGGCTCGCCATAAAGGTAAAAGTCGATCCCAGCACCACATCGCCGTCTTTTATGCCTAGCGTTCGCAATGCTAGATGAAGTGCGGCTGAACCAGCATTTAGCGCGAGAGCTGATTTCGCGCCAGTGTAATCGCAAACTGATTTTTCAAATCTATTAACATACTCGCCAAGTGGCGCGATGTAGTTACTTTCAAAAACTTTTTTTATGTATTCTAATTCGTTTCCGCCCATATTTGGGGGGCTTAAAAATATTCTTGCCATTTTCTCTCTTTCGATGAAATTTATAAATTTAGCCTGATTTTTAGGCGATTTGCAACCAAAAAATTGCAAATTTAAAAATTTAAAAGCCGTTATTTTACCACTTTTAAATAAATTTATGATTTTTATTTTTGCTGTTTTATAAAATTTGCAAATTTATAAATTTTGCTTTTTTAAACCAGCAATTTGTAAAAATTCTCTAAGAGTTAGTCGTATGGTGAGCCCTCGCTCACCAAATTTTTGCATTTATTAAATTTTAGGCTTAATGGATAAAACGAGGATTTAATTTTATCATTTTAATCATTAGGCGGGCAAAAGCCCACCCTATGATAATATTGTCTTAAATTTAATACCCCATTCTTCGCAATACTCTTACCTGATTGCAGGCGCTCTCTGCTACTGAGAAATCTTGATTACTATCTCCGATTGAGAGTTTATTTTTTAGATTACAAGACATCTGGTAAAATGCGATAGCCATTGAAGGATTTTTCTCTACCCCTTTTCCCTCTTCAAACATAAGTGCATAATTATTACACCCCACAGGGTCGCCATTTTTGCAAGCTTTTCCGTAAAAATTATAAGCTTTATTGTAATCCTGCTTTACACCTTTTCCAATTTCATACATAACCCCAAGATTGTTGCAACCATATAATGGATTAAGATCGCAACCTTCTTCATAAAATTTGATAGCTTTTTTATAATCTTGCTCTACTCCGTTTCCGTCTTCATACATAATCCCAATATTCATACAACCACGAGCTTCATCATCATCGCAAGCTTCTTCGTAAAGTTTATAGGCTTTTTTATAATCTCGCTCTACACCATATCCATACTCATACGAATATCCAAGAGCATTGCAACCCCTAGCGTAACCGGCATCGCAAGATTTCTCAAACAGTTCATTGGCTTTTTCATGATTTTTTTCATCATAACGGGCTTTCATTCCTTGTTCAAAATAATCTTCTCCGCTACCAGAAAATATCCAATAACCAACCAATAATACCAAAATAGCGATAATGGCTTTTTTCATACTTGCTCCTTTAAGTGCAATTTACCTTGTGATTTTAACAAAATTTGACTTAAAATTTTTGATAGTATCGTAGGGTGGGCATTTTCGCCCACCAAATTTTTGCATTTATTAAATTTTAGGCTTAATGGATAAAATAAGGATTAAATTTTATCATTTTAACCACTTACTTACTCATTAGATGGGTAAGGTTACCCACTCTACGGTGCTAGATTTATATATTCTCGCGGTATCTTGTTTAAACATTTTTGAAAAAAATATTTTGCTACATCATTTTCTGAATATTTTTCTTTTTTGTGTTCTAATTTTAATATTATTCCAGTTGGTATATAGCTTGGTGTTTGCATATCGATATTTAATTTTTCTTTTTGTTCTAGCGATAGTTCATTTTCATCGCAGATATGTAATGAAAAAGCTAAATCACTTATGCTGAGCCAACCGTAAATTTTATTTGCTGTTTTAAAAATTGAAATATTTATTGAATTTATATCTGCTAAGAAATTTAAATTTAATTCATTGTCCAACATTTGGTTTGCTATTTTTTTTACATTGCTTTTTGTTTTGTATGTTAAAATTGTTTCTATTAATTTTTTACCGATATTACTATTTATAAAATCATTACCTAAATAACCACATAAAATACCCAAAAATAATTTTGATAAAAAACGAGTAATATCATTGTAATCTATTACTATTCTAGAAATATTTATTCTATTTTTTTCTAATTCTTCTTTGATTTTTAGTTCATTTTCCGTAAATTCCCAAATAAATTTCACTTTATTTATATCAAAAATTTTTTTTATTTTTTCGTAAAAAAGATTTAAATTGCTATCATTAATTTCTTCTACGCTGCTTACAAAATCTACACATAGTAGAATTTCTAATTTCGAATATTTTTTAAATTCTTTATTTATTTCCAAAAGTATGTTTTTTAGTTCGTTTTCTGATAATTCTGCGGTTGGTAAAATAAAAAGTTTCGATGGTTTCATCTTGCTTAAATAAGGCTCTCCTCCAACTAAGCATAAAAAGTTTTTGTCATTATTTTTGAGCCAATAGACATTAAATTTTTCATTAACCATTGCGTCTATATATTGATTGTTATCGATTAGTTGCAATATGCTATCATTGTCATCAAAATTCAATGCGGTAAATTTGTATAAAGTATCGTTTTTAAATTCATTTAATTTAGTAGATACAAAGAAAGAATGAGCAAACCTGCCATCAACAAATTTTCCTAGTTCATTATTGCATTTTTCGCATAAATTCATTTTTTTAAATTTATCATCGCTTTTTATTCCATACAAAAATTTAGGAATAGAATGTTCTAATGACATTTTGACATTATTTTTTTTACATAAATAACAAGTTGTCATCAACTTCCTCTTAAATTAGATAATTCTTAACTATAATCTTTAATATCTTATAATCCAAGAAAACAAAATTTAAATTTGCTTAGCTATAAAGTGGCGGTATGCCACTTTATGATACTACAATACTTTGTTTATTCATACTCATATTCAAAAGCTATATTGCCACCAATTCGCTTATTTTTATAACAACTACAATTTTTATCAATATACTCGGCTAAATCATCGGAAATATCGATTTTTTTGTTATTGTTATTTTTACAAAAAGAGCAGGTTCTTTCATCATCACAACACAAAAAAAGCGCTTTTTTTGCTCCCATTTGTTTAAATTTTTTAACATTTCTTAATATCGAAAAATAATGAAATAATCTAAAATATATTTTATGTATTTCATCTTTTGGGTTTAAACCTTTTATTTTATCTATTTCAAAAAAATCAATTAATTCTTTTTCAATTTTTAATCTAGTATTTAAGCCTAAATTTCTTTTTTCATCAGTAGTCAGAAATAATTCTGTGTTAAAATTAGGTTCGCCAATAACTATACAATCTATAAGCAAATCTATTTTTGCCAAATTAAAAATACCGGCTTCCACTATATATTTTTTTGCAATTTCACGGGTAAAAGGAATGTTTTCTACCACTTCACTACAACTATAAAACATTATATATCCTTTCTTTATTCGTTAAATGTTAAATCTTTTGATTATTTTTGCTGGGACACCGACGGCTACGCAATTTTCGTCGATGTCCTTTATCACTGCGCTACCTGCACCGATAACGCAATTTTTGCCGATTTTGACCTTTTGAATTACGCTAGAACCCAAACCGATATGGCTAAATTCGCCCACTTCCACGCCACCTGCAAGGGCAGAATTTGGGCTAATATGCGAAAATTCGCCAATCACACAATCATGCTCGATTATACAAGCTGAATTTAAAATTACCCCGTCGCCGATAATCGCATCTGCATTTACCACGACATTTGGCATGATAACCACGCCACGCCCGATTTTAGCTGTGGGCGAAATCACGGCAGTTTCATGGATAAGTGTGGCTATTTCAAAACCTGCTTCGCTGACTTTTTTTTGCAAATTTGCTCTGATTTTGCAATCACCGATTGCGATTATAACGGGAAATTTCGGCAAATCAGGACTAAATTTTAACTCGCCGTTGTCGTCTAAAAAAATGATTTCTTTATAACCTGCGCTTTTTGCGACATCTGCTACGACCTTGCCATGACCACTCGCGCCGTAAATGTAGAGTTTAGTTTTTTCCATTGAATTTCTCCGTTGTCGCCATGCCGTCTTTATTAACGCCGTCTTTTTTGATAACTTTTTTTATGGTTAAAAGCGCGATTTTAAGATCGAGCAAAAAGCTTAAATTTTTAGCGTAAAAGCTGTCAAATTCAAACTTTTTCGCCCAGCTAATCGCATTTCGCCCATTTACTTGCGCTAAACCCGTAATTCCGGGGCGAACGCTGTGGCGAAGTTTTTGCTCTTCGTTGTAAAGCGGCAGGTATTCTACGAGCAAAGGTCTAGGTCCGATAAAGCTCATATCGCCTTTTAGGACATTGAAAAGTTGCGGAAGCTCATCAAGGCTTAGGGCGCGGATTTTTTTGCCGTATTCGTTCAGGCGCAGTTCGTCGCTTAAAAGTTCTCCGCCCTCGTCCCGCTCATCGCTCATAGTTTTAAATTTGTAAATTTTAAAAATTTTTTCATTTAATCCCGGCCTGGATTGCGTGAAAATCGCGCTTTTGCTTATGTTTTTGCGGATTAGACAATATGTTACAATCATAAGTGGCGAAGTCAAAATTATCAAAAAAAGTGCGCCAAAAAAATCCAAAAATCGTTTGAAAAATGCCCTATACATCGATAAATTTCCTATAAATTTCAATATATTTTTTCGCTATAATTTTCTCATCGTAGTTTTCGACCACCATTTTGCGCCCAGCTTGCCCCATTTTGCGCGCCAAACTCTCATCATCAAGTAGCGTTTCAATCTTTCTAGCCAAATCGCCTGCGTTTCTAGCCTTGCAGATTAGCCCATTTACGCCATCGCTCACAGCCTCGATACAGCCACTCACATCGCTTACCACGCAAGGCCTACTCATACTCATAGCCTCCAAAACGGTGCGCGGAAAGCCCTCTTTGTAGCTTGGAAGCACGAAAATATCACACGCCTTGTAAAGAGCCGCTACATCATCTCTCCACCCTAGCCAAACGACATTTCCCGAGCGCAAAAACGCCTCATCAGCCGAGCTTTTATTCCCTGCAAAAACATCGCCTGCGAAGACAAAACAAGCGTCTTTTCGCTCTTTTAAAATTTCAGCGGCTTTGTAAAATTCGGCTATTCCTTTATGCCAGAGCGCACGACCGCTCATTAGCACGATTTTTTTGCCCTTTGTAATCTCAGGCAGACTCGCGCGCTCGTGAGCGTTTTCGTCGAAAATTTCGCTGTTTACGCCGACACTTTTAATGCGAAAAATTTTATTCTCGCTAATAAGTCCGCGAGAGAGCATATAATCAGGGTCGCTATCATTTACAAAAATGCAACCCTGACTTTGCGCAAACGCCCTTTTATAGAGCATTTCAATGCTAAATTTGACCATGCGAGATTTAATGTCAGTGTCAATATAAAAGCTTCCCAGACCCTCGACTAAATTTAACACACGCGAAATTCCAGCCTTTTTGGCCGCAAATGTGCCAAAAACATTTGATTTGTGCGCCGAAGTTTGCAAAAAATCCAAATTTAGCTCTTTTAAAATTCCGGCCAAATTTGCCGTATTTTGGGATACTTTAAGCGGATTTAGACTAGCTTTGTCTAAATCATAATTAACGCTAATAAATTCTTTTTCCAAATTCGCCGTATAATTTCCGTGTGGCGCTATCGCAAAAACCTCGTGACCAAGACGCTGTAACTCCCGCATAATGGGCGCTCTGAAAAAATAAATACTCATATCAGAGTGTGAAAGGAAACCAAATTTCGCCATTTTATTTCTTTAATCTATAAACTTTCACAGCTGGGCTTATGACCACAGGCTCGAAAAGATCGCTTTTATAGCGTTCTAGCACAAAAAGCTGAATATAGGTCGAATTTAGCATTTCAGGGTCAAGCAGCAAAAATCTGCCATAATCCTTCATATAAATTATCGAAAATTGCGCCGAGCTATCGACTTTGATCTCTTTGACTTCGAGTTTGCCACTAGCGTTGTGGCTGGTTTCGAAAAATGTATTTATCGGAAATTTATTGCCCTCGGCCTCTATGCTAAGCAAGTTATTTGCGATTTTGATACCATTATCCATAGTTATACCGCTCTCATCTTGCCAAAACCTCTCACTAGCAATGAAAATTTTATCTTTTTTCATTTTGCCTGTGGTTATGTCGATGTTCGAAAACTGTGACACGGTCGAGAGTATGCTCATCATGCGATCTGGCAAGACATAATAAATATCGCGCGTCTTAGCTGGTGTTTTGAAATCTGGCAGGCTTAAATTTAGCAAAAACGCATTGAAATCATCGAGCTTGTAATCAGCTAAAATTTGCTTTATTTTATTTGGAAATTTCTCGGTGAAATTTCGCTCTGTGTATTCGACATCTACGCGCGCCATGTGCGCTGAGCTGTATTGATCAGCCAAAAGCGCGAAACTTACCGGGTAGTTGTCGTTGCCTAGGTGCTTGCCACCGTCAATTAGGGTTTTGACATCGGAATAATACCTTATGACATAGCCATAATCCCACCACGCAAGCGCGTAATCCTCGCGATCGGCGATAGTTTTGAGCTTGTCTAAAACCTCAACCTCGCTTTTGAAAAACACAGTCTCGACGGTGTAGGCCTTGATGTGTTGCCACGCTGGATAAAGCGCCAAAATAGTTAAGGCTAGCAAGATAATGCGACCAGCGAATTTTGGCAGATTTAGCCGTTTTACCGAAAAATACAAAATATACCCAAAGCTTAGCCCCATTACGCCCACAGCATAAATGGTAAATCTAAGCCCAGCTTTGTTTGCTGCAAAGCCCAAAAGCAAAAGTGGCAGTGAGAGCAAAAACTCTTTGTGCCTAAAACACAGCACCACATATCCTACGCACGCCACCACAAAGACAATCACGCTCGAACTGATTCGGCGCATGAAAACTTCTTTTGGCACCAGACCGCTTTCTTGGATAGTTTGATTGACATTAAAAAAGTGAAAAATCGTGTCAGGATTGTCCGCAAGTGAGCGGAAAATGTAAAATTTAGCCTGGAAAATAATCGGATTTAATCCGCCACAATAGACAAAAATCGCAAAGACCAAAATTCCCACGCCAAGCAAAATTCTAAAATTTACAAGCTCTTTTTTGTATGCAAAAAGATAAAAAATCGCTAAAAAAAGCAAAATTTTAGCATATAAATTAAACATACAAATCGCTAGCAAAAATATAATTATCGCTTCATAATTCACCAAATTTTTGCGCGCAAAAACAAGCGTATAAAGCACGAGCGCGCCTAGCATCATCGCATTTAGCGAAAAGCTAGACGGATACCACCACAAATAAAAAATCCCAAATGCGCCTGTAAAAAATAGCGCCCTAGCATCGCCCTTGGTGCAAACCCTGATAAACGCCCACAAGATAAACATCGGCAAGACGATATTTAGCATATCGGTATCATAATACCCAGCCATTGTGCGGTTGTAGTAGCTGTTTGCCACGCAAGCAACTAGCGCGCCGATAAATCCAGCCCTAAGGGCGCGAAATTCAGCCGAAATGAGCAAAATCGGCACGACGATAAGCGATGAAAAAACAACCGGCATATACAAAAATAGGGTTTCTAGCGAAAATGGCGTAATCTGCGCTAATAATGCAGTTAGCTTGGCTAGGGGAAAATCAATGTAACTTAAATCATTTTGCTGATGAAATCCAGCCAAATAGTCCCTTGTCCCCTCAGCAAACGCATAGCCGTCGTTTGTGTTGATCATGATTTGATTATTCCACGCAAGTATGTGAGAGTATCCACTCGCCCAATACACCCAATACAGCCTAAAAATCACGCTCACGCCGTAAGCTAAAACAATCAAAATTAACAAATGTTTGGAGAGTTCAAAATTTTTAATAAATTTAAAAATGCCACCTTTTTGTTGTGGCAAATTTGCCCCATTTTGCGTGTTTTGCGCGCTATTATTCACCCCTATATCCTTTGTCGATTTCTTCAATTTTTAAGATTAAATCTTTGCTTATCTTTTTTTTGTCAAAAAAAGTGGCTCTTATTTTAGCCTTTTTTTCATAAATTTTTACAAATTCAGGCTCATCAATCGCTTTTTGCATAGCTTTTATCGTGCCCTCTTCGTCATTTACGCCAACTAAAACACCCCACTCATTTTCCCCTAAAAGCTCTCTTGCGCCACTTTGATGATCGCTTGAAATGACGAGTTTTCCACATGCCAAAGCTTCAATTAGCGCATTTGAAAAGCCCTCAAAAAGGCTAACGAAAACGAAAGCATAGCATTTTGACATATATTTATAAGGATTATTATCAAAACCAAGTAGTTTTACCCTATCTTTTAGCCCAAGCTCATTTATTAAATTTTGCAAATGCTCACGCAACATACCATCGCCTAAAATCAGCAAATCTTTATCACAATTTTTAAGCTTTGCATAAGCACGAATCAAAAGCTCGTGATTTTTCCCGGCATCAAGTCTGCCAACGCTTAGAAAAAACGGCTTTTCTTGGCCAATTGCTTCTTGTGATTTTTGCGCGATTTCGTCTAAATTTAGCGCATTGTATAAAACTCCCATTTTGGCTGGATTTATGCCAAAATTATCACGCAAATCTGCCAAATTGCCAAGCGAATTTGGATAGATAAAATCGGCTTTCGGATAGAGCCGTTTCAGCAAAAATTTGCTGATTTTTGATTTTAAATTTGGCTCTTTGTAAAGCACGCTTGGCGTCGAACACTCATTGATTATCAAAGGTTTTTTATCTCCAAAAATTCGCGCAAAACCAGCCACATAACAAGGTCGATTCATCCAGACAAAGTGAATATCAACGCCTAATCTTTTGCATAAATTTTTATATTTTAGCCCTAAAAATGGCAGTTTGATTAGCTTTTTTAAGCCATTTTCAAACGGAGCTGATTTTTCTATGAAATGCACCTGCACCGAATTTGGAATTTCATAAAAAATTCTATCGTTCATCAAAATCAAATGCACTTCGTAAGCCTTGCAAAGCTCGGGTAAAAGGTTGCTCACAACCCGCTCAGCCCCACCACCAGCCATAGAATAAATAAATACGCTTAGTTTTTTCATCGCTTCACCTTAAATCTTTTTATAAATTTTATAAACCACTTCAAACAGTTTTGGGTGAATATAGTATAAAATCAGTTTTTTCCCAAAATTGCCTTGTTTGAGTGCAAATTTTATATTTAAATTTTCTTTTACTATTTTGTGAAAATTTTTACCTTTTTGAACAAAAATATGGTTTTGTGGTTCGATAAGTTTTTCAGCAACAATTAAAATCGTAAGACAACGCTTGTAATCGCAAAATTCCTTTAAATCTGGAAACTTTTGCAAAACTGAGCTTATAAATTTCTCTGTATTTTTAAAAATACTAAAATATTTTTCGCTTAAAGTATGCATAGAAGAGCTATGTCTAACTCTATAAAAATAGAGATTATCTCTTGTTATAGCGACATTTTCATCTTGAAAAATTTCACCAAAAATCGCCACATCTTCGTGAAGTTCGCCCACAGGAAAGCGCAAATTCGCCCAAATTTCTTTTGCAAAAAGAAATCTACAAACACCACTCATAAAGTAACTATCTCCAACGCAACACCCCTTAAAAATCTCTTTTGCGTCTATTACTTCACCATTTTTGTCATTTTTATTTTGCTCTAAAATTTTAGCAATTTCAGCGTTTTGATAAAATTCTTTATAACCGCACATTGCGATTTTTGTATTAAATTTTTGTGTTAAATCGTATAGTATTGCAATTAAATTTTCGTTTACAATATCATCGCTATCAATGAAAGTAATAAATTCGCCTTTGCAAATTTCAAGAGCATTATTTCGTGCGACGGCTTGACCTGCGTTTTTTTGGTGCATTACCTTTATGCGACTATCACGCAGTGAGAATTCGTCGCAAATTTCGCCACTTTTATCTGTGCTTCCGTCATCGACTAAAATAATTTCTAAATTTGTATAAGTTTGCGAAATTACCGATTTTAGGCAATCATATAAAAAATTTTCGACATTATAAACAGGGATTATTACTGAAATTAGTGGATTCATCGCACAGCCTTGACTGCTTTATAAAACGCTTTTAAAAGCTTTGGCGAAATATAAAAAAGTATCATCATAACGATTTTATAGGCTTTATTCGGTATCAAAAAATATGTTAAATTTAAATTTTTTCGCACAAAAGCGTGTAGCTCGTTTATCTCATTTTCAAACTCACTACTGCCTGAGCGAATAATGTTAAATGCCGTATTTAAGGCATTGTTGCACTTCATTGAAATAGCTTTTTTAGCTAGACTTGGATAAGCATTTATAATGCTGTCGCCAAATTTTCGCACATTTTTGATAATAATTAAATGCCTTTTTTCAAACGAATTTACGGTTGAACTTGTGCGAGTTCTGTAAAAATATAGATTTTCATAGGTTAGTGCTGTTTCGCTTTGATTAAAAATATCAAACCAAATCGCCACATCTTCATAAATCTCACCCGCAGGAAAGCGCAAATTTTGCCAAATTTCTTTGGAATATAAAGCCCTTGGAACCCCACTCATAAAATATGGATTTCTATGCAAAGCACGGCTAAAAAGCTCTTCTTGATCTAATTTTTCGCACTCTTTTGCGTTTTTATTTTGCTCTAAAATTTTAGCAATTTCAGCGTTTTGATAAAATTCTTTATAACCGCACATTGCGATTTTTGTATTAAATTTTTGTGTTAAATCGTGCAAAATTTTAATTAAATTTTCACCCACAATATCGTCACTATCGATAAAAGTTATAAATTCGCCTTTGCAAATTTCAAGAGCATTATTTCGTGCGACGGCTTGACCTGCGTTTTTTTGGTGCATTACCTTTATGCGACTATCACGCAATGCAAATTCATCGCAGATTTTCCCGCTTTTATCTGTGCTTCCGTCATC
The DNA here is from genome assembly GCF_027737785.1 of Campylobacter sp. JMF_06 NA1. Classification (NCBI taxonomy): domain Bacteria; kingdom Pseudomonadati; phylum Campylobacterota; class Epsilonproteobacteria; order Campylobacterales; family Campylobacteraceae; genus Campylobacter; species Campylobacter sp. JMF_06 NA1. Next base: position 147,094 of record NZ_JAOVUA010000001.1, on the reverse strand, counting down.
GACTAAAATAATTTCTAAATTTGTATAAGTTTGCGAAATTACAGAATTTAGGCAATCATGCAAAAAATTTTCAACATTATAAACGGGGATTATTATTGAAATTAAGGGATTTTCGTTCATTTTTTCTCCAAAGTTAAATTAATAAAATCTACCCATTTTTTACAAATATTTTCAGCCAAAAAATCATTTCGCCTTAAATTTGCATTTTTTATAAATTCTTCTCGCAAATTTTCATCACACATTAAAATTTCTAATTTTTCTGCCACGCCTTTTTCATCGCCGACTTCGCATAAAAAGCCATCTTTTTCGTCATTTATTAACTCACTTGGACCAGCTATGCAGTCTGTGGAAATCCTAGCAATATCAAAATAAATGCTTTCCATTAAGATATTGCAAAATCCCTCTTGTGTGCTAGTTACCGCGATAATCTTTGCTTTGGCGTAATATTCGTGCAGGTTACTTACAAAGCCAACAAAATCGATATTTAAATTTAGCTTGTTAGCTAAATTTTGCAAATTTTCTCTCTCGCTTCCGTCTCCTGCAATGACGATTTTCCAGCCTTTTAAAAGCTTACTATCCACCAAATTTAGGGCTTTTAAAAATGTTTTAAAATCTTTATGCGGTATCAAACGCCCTGCACTTAAAATTAAATTTTCTTTTTTAAACCCAGAAATTTCTGGTATTTCAAACATAGGATTTGGCATAATGGTGCGATTTTTGACATAAGGGTATCGCTCATAATCATACTTCGTAAGCACCGTTAAGCCGTCCGCAAAAGGGTAAGTTAGCCGTCTTAGCACTCGCCAAAACCCTTGCAAAAAATTATAATTTATGTGTTCTGTTATGATGATTTTTTTACCAACGCCAAAATTTGCAAGTAGTGTTAAAATATTTGTATTATCCAAAAACGATATTACGATGTCTGCATCGCTGTTTTTAAGCTCATTTCTTAGGGCGAAAATTTTGCCAAATCGTTTTTTTATGTTGCCAAAAAATCCTAAATTTCCAACGCCTAGATTTAAATTTTTGATCTTTATTTTTTGCGAAAATTCATAAAAAGGCTCATCGCTATCAAATTTTAAAATCTCAACTTCATGCTTATTGCAAAGTTTATTTGCCAAAACCTGCAAAACTCGCTCTGCCCCACCCTTGCCAAGTGCTGAAATTACGAATAAAATTTTCATTTTTCTATTCCAAATTTATTTTTTAATTTTTTTATAAAAATAAAAAGCTCTTCTTCTTTTAAAACCCAAAGCGAGAAAATATATGTTATCGCTCCAACGATAACGCAAACAATCAAACTTAAAAGCGGACTTTGTATAAATTTATCTGTAAAAAACATAACCACTGCCATGATTAAAGACGCCGCAAAACTTTGCCAAATATAGGCTAGTTGTTCAAATGCACCGAAATTATAGTATTTTTTAATCAAATATGTATTTATAAAAAATGCGATAAATCCAAGCAAAGCCTGACCCATAATGATAGCTTTTAGGCTAATCGGAAAGGTTATCGCCATCATCGTTAAAGTTAGCGGAAGCTTGATTAGAGCGATTTTTAAAAACAGATCACTTCTGCCTATGGCTGGTAAAATATTTAAATTTACAGTGCTAATCGGCGTAAAAATATAGCACAGACAAAACCAAAACAAAAGCGGAGCTGCTGCGATCCATTTATCTGTCAAAAAAACTAAAATAAAATTTTCGCTAATCACTGCTAAACCCACCATAACAGGGATTGTTAAAAGCGAAGTGATTTTAATAAGGCGTTTAAAAATTCTCACAAGCTCACTTTTATCATTTTGCAATGCACTCAAAAGTGGGAAAGTCGCCGTCGCAATGGCACTTGTTACAGCCCCAAAAACAGCCGTAGGAACAACTTCGCTTTGATGATAAAGTCCTAATTGATGCGTGTCATAAATTTTTGCAATAAAAAGATTGTAAATATTAGCTAGCACCATAGCGATAAACCCAACTAAACTAAGCTTTATGCCAAAACCAAAAAGTCGATCAAACGAAACTTTGCTAAATTCAGCCCTTGGTCGCCACTGGCTATAATACCAACTCATCGCTATGACGATACATTGTTTTAGCAAAAGCTGTAAAACAAGTGCCCAAACCCCAAAACCGCTCATCGCTAGTGCAATTCCTACAACTCCACTAATAATAAGTGCTACCAAATTTATCAAAGCAATCTTTTTAAAATTTACATCGATTTGAAATTTAGCGATTTGCACGATATTAAGAGAGTATAAAACCACTAGCAAAAATAGAACTTTTGCTAAATTTTCAAGCTCAGGTTTATCATAAAAATCAGCAATAAAAGGTGAAGCGATAAATAAAATAATATACGCAACCACCGCAACTGCGATATTGAAAATAAATGCAGTTGAAAAATCTATCTCGCTTCTGTCTTGTTTTTGAATTAGCGCCCTTGTAAATCCGCCCTCCACAAAAACATGACAAAAGCTAACAAATACAATCAAAAGTGCAAATAATCCATAATCATTTGGCGAAAGAATTCGTGCCAAAATAACATTAAAAATAAATCCAAGTCCTTGAACGCCAAATTTCTCAAAAGCGTTCCATAAAATACCAAATTTGGTTTTTTGAATTATGTTTTTTTGCATTAATTTATTCGCTTTTTAAAGTTTTCTTAATCTCATCAACAATGAATTTTGAAGCATTTGGATAGTTTATTGTAATATTTTTTCCGACATCTTGTAAGTTTAAATTTGTAAATTTTTCATTTTCCACATTTTTTACATACTCGATGATGTCATTTTGGTTTTTCGCGATATCATAAAATTTCAGCGCCTCTTTGCCAAATTTAGAAAGCTGGTTAAAAACAGCACCGTCAAATGACACAAAACAGCCCTTTTTGCCGCTAAATAGCCACTCTGAAATAAACGAACCACAATCGTGTATTATGCCATCAGCATTTGCAAAAATTTCTAAATAGTCTCCGCCAACAGAGTATTCCATGCATGATTTTATTTCATTTTGATAATTCTGGATTTTTTCTTTATCCCAAAAACCGTAATTTTCTAAATTTATAAAAAGATGTGGATGTGGGCGGAAGATAAATTCTACATTTGGGAAAATTTTCGGAAGACGCAAAATCAAATCATAATAATATAAAAAATTTGCGATTTTTAATTGTTGCGATTTTACAGAGTGATGTGGGGCGATGATAATTCGCTTTTTATCTCTATTTTTTATTTGTGAATTTGCAAAGTCATCCATCTTCGCATATCCGCTGATTTTGGCATTTTTACCACTTGAAAGGGAAAATTTTTTAAAGCCGTCATATTCAAATTTATTATTTAAAAATACTCGCCATAAAAAACTAACGCCAGGAACAGCGGCGATTACGTGATCACCATATTTGAAATGCGAAAAGGCATATTGCAAGTAAAACGGCAATAAATTTTGTTTAGAAAGATACGACAACGAGTGAAATTTATGTTTATCTAACTCATACGGCGAAGCGATATAAACAGCATCAAATAGCGAACTTCTATCCAAAAATTCGCCACTTTTTTCATCGTATCCGTCTATAACGCTTTCATTTCCGTAATGTTTGATAAAAAAATCTTTTGTAGCATTATAAGTCGCTATCATCTGCTCTTTATTTCGCATAGTGTTTGGCACGATGACAAATTTGACATATTCAAATGCATCATCGTTTTTTATGATTTCGCAAAGTTTTTTTCCGCCAAACATACTATCGTAAGCGATATATACGCCAAAGCGAATTTTAGAATTTTTGCTTTTAAATTCGCGTATGACGCTTTCGTAGTGCTTTGGGCTTTCTTTTAAAATTTTGCGATATTTAAAGACTTCGTAATACTTAACTAATCTATTAAAAATTGCGTTTTTTTTTACACTAAGCGGTATTAAAGCTAAAATTTTATGCTTAAAGCTCATTAATTTTTCTTTTCCCAATTTAGCGCACTTTGGATTATCTCGTCTAAATCCTCGTGGCATGGGACCCATGTTGTTTGGAAGCGAATTTTTGAAGCATTTGAGATTAGACAAGCTGGATCGCCCTCGCGACGCGGCGCAATTTCGACCGCAAAATCCACTCCACTTACCTTTTTAGCCTCGCTGATGACCTCTTTGACGCTAAATCCAGTGCCATAACCCACATTAAAGACATTGCTGTCGTTGGTTTGCAAGTATTCTAGCACCGCTAAATGCGCGCTCGCGAGATCCTCGACATGGATATAGTCCCTGATACAAGTGCCGTCTTTGGTATCGTAATCATCGCCGAAAATATACATTTTATCGCGTTTGCCAGTGATTGTTTGTGTTGCGATTTTGATCAAGTGTGTTGCGTTTGGATAGTTTTGTCCGATAAGTCCGTCGCTTGAAGCGCCTGCGACATTGAAATAGCGCAAAATTCCAAATTTAAAATCCTTGTTCGCAGCGGCTGTATCTTTTAGTATCCACTCGACCATAAGCTTGCTTTTGCCATACGGATTTATCGGAGCTTGCGGGCTTTCCTCGGTTACTTTGCCGTTTTCTGGCTCGCCGTAAGTCGCAGCAGTTGAACTAAAAATGAAATTTTTCACGCCGTATTTTTGGCAAAGCGCGATTAAATTTATCGCGTTTGCGGTGTTGTTTAGATAGTATTTTATCGGGTTTTTCACACTCTCGGCAACCTCGATAAACGCCGCAAAATGGATAATCGCGTCAAATTTTCCTCTTTTAAAAATTTCCTCGATTACCGGTAAATTTTCCAAATTTTCTTTGATAAATTCAAACTCGCCCACGCTTTTAAGCGCGTCGATTGCCTTCATCGAGCCTTTGCAAAGATTATCGACAACCACGATTTCATGGCGATTTGATTCTAAAAGTTGCTTTAAAACATGTGAGCCGATGTATCCAGCGCCACCTGTAACTAAAATTTTCATATCATTTTCCTTTTAAAAAAATTTTTTGATTATACCCAAATTTGTTAAATTGCGGGTTTCAGGCGCAAAAATGTAGGAAATCTAGGCTTTTTTTCACTTGTTAAATTTTGGTATTGATAAGTGATAATAGTGCCGATTTTAGGGGGTTTTGCGCGCCACTCATCGCTCCAACCAGACCCTATTTTAAACTTCACTCCACTTTTTATATCCACGCAAGTTACAGAGCCCATTTTGCCCTTGTTTTTGCCGTATCCCGGATTAATTCGTGTAATTTTACACTCGCTATCGCGCATTTTTTTGTATTTTAGGATATTTGCACTGCGTCCGCTCTCATACAGCGCGTATGGATTTCGGATCACCAGCCCCTCACCGCCATTTTCTACGACTAAATTTAGCATTTCTTCGATTTGTTCATGCGAACTAACCGGAGTTTGCGGGATTACGACTAAATTTTGCACGCCGTTTTTTTCAATAAAATTTGACAATATATTCATTTTTTCAAACAAATTTTTTCTCTCATTTGGCAAATCAAAAATATAAAATTTAATCTCGCTCCAACGCTCATCTGGCGTGGCTTTGCTCACAATCGAAGCGATTTTTTCAAACTCGCCTCGCCTGCTCCAAAGCTCGCCTTCGATCATAAAATTTGGAAATCCTTTTGTCCAAGATTCAGGCGCATTTATGATTTTGCCCTTGCGTGAGCGAAGCGTCTTGCCGTCCCATACGGCGCGGATTCCGTCGAGTTTTTCGCTTACGACCCAGCCAGTGATATCCATACCTTTTTTATACTCTTTAAGTAGCATTGGGCGAAATTCATCGCCAAAAGCCAAATTTGCGAAAAATAAAAAAATACAAAAAAGCGTTTTTGCAAATTTATTCATTTTTAAATTTCTCAATCTCGCGCGCGATAAATTCGCAAAAAACCTCGCTATACCCCATATCGGCGCAGTGTTTTTGCAGATACTCGCTCATCAAATTTAGATTATCCAAATAATCATTTAGCAAAATTTTGCCACGCAAAAGCTCGTATTTTAGGAAAAGCCAGTATGTATTTAGCGTGTCGCTCTGGCAATATTCGTCGATTTTATCGCCCTTTTCGTCATAAAACAGTTCCAAAACCTGATCGCCATGCACATCGTATTTGCCAGGCAGTCCCAAAGACGCGCACAAAAAGTCGAGTTTGAGCCCCCTAACAGAGCCAAAATCGCAAATATGATCGAGCAAATCGAGGTGAAAAACCCCGTCATATCGCGAGCGATAATTCGTCCATTTATCCTTGTTCGCAAGCTTATCATCGGTGCAAAAATACTCGCTGGCGCTGATATTATGCACCATTGCGCGCACCATAATCATCGGCAAATCAAAGCCGCGCCCGTTGAAGCTTACAAGGCGCGGATTGTGCGAGTTGATAAAATCAATAAATTTTTTGATTTTGCCCTTTTCATCGTCTGCTTGCAGGGTGCTTACGCGCACAAATTTGCCAAATTCATCAGCCAAAACCGCGCTGATACTTACGACTTTGTGGAAATTTATAGGCAAAAACTCGCTTCCTGTTTTTTCCTTGAAATGCGCCATTGCCGCGATTGAGAGCTTTTTGTGGTTTAAAATTTTGCTTTTATCATCGTTAAAAATCGGCTCATCGCCGTAAATTTTAGGCAGAGTGTTTGAGATGCTATCATTTTTGCTCTGAATTTTCGCATCAATTCCAGCAAGCAAAATTTTGGCATATTTTTTTTTGTCAAATTCATCATAGCACTCATCAATGATTTCTTTGTCTAAAATTCGAAGCAAAGCCGTAGTATCAGGCACAGTTTCGCAGTCAAAAACGCAGATGTAAGATTGTTTTTTATTCATAAATTTTCCATAAAATCAAGCTAGTTTATCCGCCAAAACGGCGGATAAAAGGATTAGTTTTTATCAATCGCTAGGATTGTGTTGCCCTCGTCATCGGTGGCGATGTCGCCCATGCCCATTATGTTATAACCGCAATCGACATAGTGAATCTCGCCCGTAACTGCGCTGGCAAAGTCGCTAAGCAAATATGCACCAGATTTGCCGACTTCGAAAATATCGACATTTCGTTTGAGTGGGGCATTTTTTTCGTTGTATTTTAGGATTAGGCGGAAATCGCCGATTCCACTAGCTGCGAGAGTTTTAATCGGACCCGCTGAAATCGCATTTACGCGAATTCCGCGCTCACCCAAATCGTGCGCTAGGTAGCGAACTGAGCTCTCTAACGCTGCTTTTGCTACGCCCATGACATTGTAATGTGGCACAAATTTCACGCCACCAAGATAGCTAAGAGTTAAAATCGCTCCATTATCATTTAGCAAAGGCTCGACTGCGTTTGTAAGCGCAATCAGCGAATAAACCGAGGTTTGCATAGCGATATTAAAAGCATCTTTTGTAGTGTCGATAAATTTGCCATCAAGCGCCTCGCGTGGGGCAAATGCCACAGCGTGAAGCACGAAGTCAAATTTGCCAAAATCTTTTTCTAAACTCGCGCGCAAATTCGCCAAATGCTCGTCGTTGTTGATATCTAACTCATAAATTTTATCGCTTCCAAGCTCCGCTGCAATCGGCTCGACGCGCTTTTTCAAAGCGTCATTTAAAAATGTAAAAGCTAACTCCGCTCCCTGTTCGTGGCAAATTTTCGCAATGCCATAAGCGATAGATTTGTTGTTTGCAACGCCGACGATTAGCCCTTTTTTACCTTTTAGTATCATTTTGCTTCCTTGATTAAATTTATGAAATTTTCTGCGTTCCAACTAGCCGTTCCCACTAAAACGCCGTCGCAACTTGGAATTTGCGAAATTTCGGCGATATTTTTTAAATTTACGCTTCCCCCATATAGCAAAGGAGCCTTTGTTTTAGTTCGCAAAAAGCTTAAAATTTCATCTATGATTTCGCTAGTTGCGGTATTTCCCGTGCCTATCGCCCAAATCGGCTCATAAGCGATAACCAAATTTTGGTAATCTAAATCGATTTTTTCAAGCTGAGAGGCTAGAAAATCCTTGGTTTTGCCCTCTTTATACACAGCCTCGTTTTCGCCGATACAAAAGATGATTTTGTAGCCCTCTGCCTTTGCGAATTCAAATTTTCGCGCGATTAGCTCATCGCTTTCGCCCAAAATTTCACGCCTTTCGCTATGTCCGATTAAAACGCAGTTTATGCCAAACTCGCCCAGCATTTCCTTGCCGATTTCGCCTGTGAAACTGCCGTTTTGGCATGGATAGAAATTTTGTGTGCCTTGGATAAATTTGTGATTTCCCAAATTTAAAGCCACACTTGGCGGAAATACCAAAATTTCGTGTTTTGATAAAATTTCATCGCCTAAATTTGCATTTAAAATTTCGCAATAACGCTCGAAACTAGCCCTAGTGTGATTGCATTTTAAATTTGCGGCTAGTATCATTGCTCGCTATCCTCGATAGTTAGGACTTTTACGCCAGGAAGCTCTTTACCCTCGATTAGCTCCAAGCTAGCCCCACCACCTGTGGAGATAAATGTCATATCATCGGCGTTTCCGGCTCTTTCGACCACATCGGCTGTATCGCCACCGCCCACGACGGTCGTAGCGTCGCTATCGGCGATGAAGTGCGATATACGCATACTTCCGCGCGCAAATTTATCGATCTCAAACACGCCCATAGGGCCGTTCCACCAGATAGTTTGCGCATCATCAAGTGCCTCTTTGAAAAGCGCTACGGTCGCAGGTCCGATATCTAACCCCATCCAGCCAGCTGGGATTTCTTGGACCGTTACGCGCTTCATAACAGAATCTTGCGAGCAAGCAGGGGCTGCGATAGTATCGACTGGGATATAAATTTTAACCCCTAATTCCTTGCCTTTGCGCAAGATATTTTTGGCCTCTTCGATCAAATCCTCTTCTAAAAGCGAATTTCCGATATCGTATCCAACGGCTTTTAAAAATGTAAAAGCCATACCGCCACCAATAATGAGTTTATCGACTTTTGGAAGCAAATTATGCAAGGCTTGGAGCTTGCCACTGACCTTGCTACCGCCAGTTACAGCGACGAAAGGACGGGCTGGGCGTTTAATCAAATCAGCGGCGAATTTAATCTCTTTTTGTAGCAAAAATCCAGCCGCTTTGTGCTCGTTGTCGAAAAACTTCGTCACAGCCTCGACGCTTGCGTGTGCTCTGTGGCATACGCCAAATGCGTCATTGACATAAAATTCACCATAACTAGCTAATTTTTTGGCTAATTCAGTATCGTTTTTGGTTTCGCCCTTTTCGAAACGCAAATTATCTAATAATAAAAGCTCGCCCTTTTTTAGCTCGCTAACTGCCTTGCTAGCGCGCTCTCCTACGATATCATCGACAAATTTGACCTCGCGATCAAGCAATCTGCCAAGTCTTTTCGCCACAGGGCGAAGGCTAAATTTCTCCTCGTAGCCGTTTTTTGGGCGACCAAGGTGACTTGCTAAAATCACGCAACCACCATTATCCAAACAGTAGCGAATCGTAGGGATTGATGAGCGGATTCTGCGATCGTCTGTGATATTGCCAAACTCGTCCATAGGCACATTAAAATCGCATCTAATAAAAACTTTCGCACCGTCTGTAAAATTCAAATCCTTAATATCTAAAATTTGGCTCATTTTAACCCCTTTTTGACGCTGCGAAAACCGCTAAATCAACCAATCTGTTACTATAACCCCACTCGTTATCATACCAGCTTAGCACTTTGATTAAATTTCCACCAATCACCTGCGTGCAATCGCTCGCCACAGCTGTCGAAAATGTCGAAGTGCAAAAATCGCTTGATACGCGTTTGTCATCATCGACGACCAAAATTCCCTTCATTGCGCCATTAGCGTATTTTCTAAAAATTTCATTTAGCTCGTCAGCTGTGGTCTCTTTTTTGGTCGATACAGTCAAATCTACCATTGAGACATTTGCTACTGGCACGCGCACAGCTTGTCCGTGCATTTTGCCTTTAAGCTGTGGCAAAATCAGACTGATCGCCTTGGCTGCGCCTGTCGTAGTCGGTATGATATTGCACGCTGCCGCACGACTTCTGCGGAAATCACGGCTTTTGACATCGACTAGGCTTTGGCCGTTTGTATAAGCGTGGATTGTAGTCATCAAGCCCTTTTCGATACCTAGCTCATCGTCTAAAATTTTAGCCACAGGGCCAAGTCCGTTTGTGGTGCAGCTAGCGTTTGAAATCACGCTCTCGCCTGCATAGCTTTCGTGATTTACGCCGATTACATAAGTCGGAGTATCGTCCTTAGCAGGGGCGCTCATAACGACAAGTTTAATGCCGTTATCCAAAAATGGTTTGCATTTTTCTGTGGTTAAAAATGCTCCCGTGCATTCTAGCACGACCTGGGCACCAAGCCCCGCGAAATCTAGCTCGCTAGCGTCTCTGGTGCTATAAACTCTGATTTTTTTGCCATCTACTGCGATGTAATCGTCGTTTATGATTTCAACTTTTTTATTAAATTCCCCATGAACTGTGTCGTATTGAAGCAAGTATCTAGTAAGGTCGCGTTTAGCGGTATCGTTGATAGCCACTAGCTCTACATCATCGCGATTTAGCGCGATTCTGGCTGCACATCTGCCGATGCGTCCAAAGCCGTTAATTGCAATTTTTGTTGCCATAATTTTTCCTTAAAATGAAATTTTAAAAATCTTATAATATTACAAAAATTTGGGTTAATTAACGGTAAAATGGATTAAATTTTAGCTGTTTTTGACGCTAAATTTCACGCCACTATCAATAAAAACGCTTAGCAAAATTTCATAAAATTCGCCAAATTTATCTTTTAAAATTTGGCCATTTTCTATGATAAATTCAGCGTCGTTTCTCTCGGTTAGCGCGTCATAAAGTGCGTCTAGGTTTGTAATGTAATCAGGCTCGAAATTTAGGCGTTTGGCGATGAATTTATAAAGCCCGGCTTTGCTTTTTACTTTGGCTGCGTCGATTGTGATTATTTTCATTATTGCACCCTCTCAAAGCTCTTGTAATGGTCTTTTGTGTAAAAAATCAAGCCGTCGTTTGAAAACACTAGCCGTTTTTTACCCCTAGCTCCACCCTTGTAATCAATATCAGCCTCTGTGTAAATTCTGCCCTTTTTAGCAGGAAGCGCGCGCTCGTAATTTCCAAATCTATCGCCACCGATCGATTTATCCTTCGCGTATGCGTGCAGATCGCCACCGCTCCAACCAAGGGCGTTTGCCTGCTTTTTAGTGATGAAATTTGAAGGCAGTTTTCCGTGCGCTTTGATATGCTCGCTCACGCACTCTTTGCTAATGCAAAGCTCGCTTGCTGGCGTTTGTGCGCCATTATCTTGCGCGCTTTGCGAAATAGAATTTTTGCCATAAAATAAAAATAAAACTAATGCTAAAACCCCGAAAATCAGGGCAAAATTTAGAAATTTTTTACTCACTTTTGATTCTTTTTTTGGTTGCAAATTTAAAATAGCAAATTATCGCTGCTACAACCAAAGCTAGGATTAGTGGCGCGATATAAGGTTTTTCTTTGATATGAGAGTAGATTTCTTGGACGAAATCCCCAGCATAAAAGCTCAAAAGTCCGATGATAAGTGCCCACACAAGCGAACTAACCGCGTTTAAAATGCTAAATTTCAAAAACGAGTATTTTGTGATACCAATGGCGATTGGAACTAAGGTTTTTAGCCCATAGATGAATTTTTGGATTAAAATTATCCTATCGCCGTATCGTTTGAATAAAATTTGCGACAAAGCCAAATTTCGGCGCTGTTTTTTTAGGTATGGCATGATATCTTTTTTGTTGTAGCGGCTGACCCAAAACAGCCCTGTATCGCCCAAGAAATTCGACACGCAGGCTACGGCTATGCAAACCCAAATATTAAGTTCGCCTGTAAAGCTTAAAATTCCAGCAGCCACCAAGGCGATAAATCCACCGCCCAAAGTGTATAAAAAAAGTAGTAAATATCCCCAAGTATGGAGGTTTTCAAACATAGAATCCATGAAATTTACCCGCTTAATCTAGCCTAAAAATTTCGCCCTAAAACCTGCATTAAAAGCCTGTATTCTTGTGTGGAAGTATCGAAAGCCACGCTATTTTTGGTCTCTATGACAGAGCCACCTAGGCTTACTCCGGCGAAAAATCCACCCTTGCTTGTGAAAACATACATATCTTTATTTATCATATCAAGTCTGCCAGAATCCGCGCTGTAATTGCCAACCACGGCTGTCGCATCGCCTGAAAGGGTGATTTGGGATTTGCGCATTTTATTTATCATAGCCTCACTCATCACGAAAATTACCAAATAATTATCCTCATAGCCTATTTGTAGCCCGATACTAGCGTTTGAAATATCCACAGCGCTTACCTGACCGCCCTTATAGACGATGACGCCCTCGCCATACATTCCGCCTATGATAAAGCCTAGCTTTTTCACACTTGGGAAAATCAGCACAGCCTCGGCCTCATTAGCTAGGTATTTATACGCAGAGTTGCTTTTCATCACAGACGAATACGCGCCTGCGCTATTTATCAAAAGCTCGTCCTCTCCAAAAAGTGCGCCCACAAAAAGCAAAAGTGAAAGTATGATTTTTTTCATTTTTTATCCTTAGTTAAATTTATTTAGCGATTTCGACTGCGCGCAGTTCGCGTATGACATTTACCTTGATTTCGCCCGGGAATTGCACCTTGTCTTGGATTTCCTCGGCGATCTCTTTTGCGATTAGCACAGCCTCATCATCGTTGATTAATTTTGCATTGGCAATGACGCGAATTTCGCGTCCAGCGTTGATTGCATAAGCTTGTTTTACGCCGTTTTTGCCAAGTGCGATTGTCTCTATATCATTAACCCTTTTTAGGAAGCTCTCCAATACTTCGCGCCTTGCCCCAGGTCTAGCCGCACTTAGCGCGTCAGCTGCGCACACAGCGGCACTTTCCACGCTTGTAGCTTCCTCGTGTCCGTGGTGAGCGAAAATCGCATTAATCACGACTGGGTGCTCTTTATATCTGCGACAAACCTCTGCGCCCAAATCCACATGCGAGCCCTCGTATTCGTGCGTAAGAGCCTTGCCGATATCGTGCAAAAGTCCGGCTCTTTTGGCTAGTTTTGGATCGCCACCCGTCTCAGCTGCGATAATTCCTGCTAAATGCGCTACTTCAAGCGAGTGCGCAAGGGCGTTTTGACCATAGCTTGCACGGAATTTTAACTTTCCGATAAGTTTTAAAATTTCTGGGTGTAGTTTGCCAATGCCTAGATCCATAACGATATTTTCGCCCTCTTCTAAAATGCTTGATTCGAACTCATCGCAAACTCTTTTATAAATATCCTCGATTCTAGCTGGCTGAATTCTACCATCTTCAATCAAAAGCTCGATTACGCGCACAGCGATAGCCCTGCGGTAAAGATTGTGCGAGCTAACGATAATCGCATTTGGCGTATCATCGATGATGACATCTACGCCCAGCGTCATTTCCAAGCTTTTGATATTGCGACCCTCTTTACCGATAATTCGGCCTTTTAGCTCATCGTTTTTGATATTTACGACATTTATTAGGCGTTCAGCCGCAAACTCGCCAGCAAAACGCGAAGTCGCCTGAGCGATGATATAATTTGCCTTTTTTCTAGCCTCTTTTTTCGCCTCTTCCTCGTGTTTGCGCACGATATGAGCGATATCTATGCGTGATTGTTCCTCGACCTTACGCAAAATTTCATCTCTTGCCTCACTTTGCGTAAATCCAGCCACGCGCTCTAAAACTTTCAGTGATTCGGCTAGTTTTTCCTCGTAATTTTTCTTTAAATTTACGCCCTCATCGTAGAGAAATTTAGCTTCATTTCTAACATTTTCTACCTCTGCTTTGCTGTTTTTAAGCACCTCTTGTTCGGTTAAAAGAGCTTGTTCTTTTTTGTTCAGTTCGTTGAATTTTTGGTTGTAATCTTTTTGGAGATGATTTGACTTTTCCTCGTATTTCTTTTTGGCTTCCAATTCAGCCTCTTGGACTGAAATTTTAGAATCCCTAAGCACGCCCTCGGCTTCGAATTCTATGGCTTTTGCCTTTGCTTTTGCTTGTTCAATCAATACATCGTAATTTGCGTTATTGATTTTTCTAGCTACCCCATACCCTATGCCAGCGCCCACCGCAAGAGCGCACAAGGCGATTAAGATCTCTATCATATTTTCCTCTTTTAAAGTAATTTTTGCTCGGAGTAATGTAAAAATCACCTACCACATCGTGGCTCAAAGATAAAATTTCATTTGTGAAACAATCCTCTAAGCTCACAAAAACCACGGTAGGTTTGTGTTTTAGACCTGAAAAAAACATATCATAATATCCTTTACCATGTCCTATTCTAGCGAGCCTTCCATCTACTCCAACCACTGGAATAACCGCTAAATCCACCTTGCCAAAATAGCCGTTTTGGGGCAGTGTTTCACGCAACCCAAAATGCGATTTGACAAAAGGAAGTCGCAATTTTACCATTTTTAAATTAATATCCGTTATACGCGGAAGATAAAATTCGCATTTTTTACCCATTAAATTTTTCAAAAACAAAATTTCGGGCTCGTATTTTAGTGGCAAAAAAATTAAAATTTTGCGCGCACCAAGAGCGCGGATTAAATTCGCAATGCGCCTAGAAATGATATACGAAGTGCATTTGGCTGAAATTTTGGCACGAAATTTAAGCCTAAATTTGCAAATTTTCCTAAATTCATTTTTTTCCACGATTTTAACTTTGTATTAAATTTTAACGGCTATTTTAGCAAGTTTAAGTATAATTCCACATCAAAATTTACAAGGCAACAAATGAAATTTAAAATTTTACTAGCTCTGCTTATGGGTTTTTTCGTCCTTGCTGGGTGCGAGAAAAAGGACGAGCAAAGCGCAAATAGCGAGCCAGAGATAACCCAAAGCGCCGAAAATGAAAATATCCCCACAGAAAGCAGTATTGGCACCAATTACACTGCGCCGTTTTCGCTCACATTTACAAATAATCAAATTTTAAATATGCAAAAAAACAAAAATGGTTTTAGCATAGAAAATGGCGGCAAAACCACGCTTTTTGCCTTTTTTGCTTCGTGGTGTGATGCCTGCACGATTCAGGCAAGTGCGCTTAATGCGCTCGTGGAAAAATACGGCGATAAGCTCGATGTAGTGGCTGTTTTGATAGCTGATGAGATTTCATTAGACGAGCTAAAAGAGTATGAAAAAAAGGTAAAAGCCAAATTTAAAATAGCCTATGGCGAGGCAAATGATTTTTTCATGGGCACGCTTGGAGGGATTTCAGAAATCCCGTATTTGGTGGTTTATGACAAAAAAGGCGAGTTTAGCGCTCAATATTTCGGTTTGATTCCCGAAGAAATTTTAACACTCGAAATGGAGAAAATTTTATAATGTTTAATTTTTTTAAAAAAGGTCTTAGCAAGACGATCGAGGCTATGAAGGAGGCCCGCGGCAAAAGCAAAATTTCAAAAGATGTGCTTGAAGAAATGCTTTTAGAAGCCGATGTGGATTATGAAATCATCGAGGAAATTATATTTTATCTCCCGCCTAACGAATTCGTCGAAAAGGCCGATTTAAAGCGTGTAATGAAGACATATTTTATGTATGAACACGAAAATTTCACCCCTGCTAAACCTTATGTCGAGCTAATCCTTGGCGTAAATGGCGCAGGCAAGACAACCTCTGTCGCAAAGCTGGCAAATTTATACAAAAAAGCTGGAAATAGCGTGATTTTGGGCGCGTGCGATACATTTAGGGCGGGCGCAGTCGAGCAGATAAAACGCTGGTCGCAAATCATAAATGTCCCTATCATCGCTACCGCGCAAGGCCACGACCCTGCGGCTGTGGCTTACGATACCATTAGCTCAGCCGTCGCTAAGGGGCTAGATCGCGTGCTAATCGATACAGCCGGCAGACTTCAAAACCAAAAAAACCTAGCAAACGAGCTAGAAAAAATCGTGCGTATCTCAGCCAGAGCCTGCGAGGGTGCGCCACATCGCAAAATCATCGTGCTTGATGCGACGCAGGGAAACAACAGCGTAATTCAGGCAAAAGCGTTTAATGAAATCACAAAACTTGATGGCATAATCATTACCAAACTTGACGGCACGCCAAAAGGTGGCGCGCTTTTTGGGATTGCGCGCGAGCTAGAAATCCCGATTTTGTATGTCGGCGTGGGCGAAAGTATGGACGATTTGATCAAATTTAACCCAGATGAGTTTGTCGATACCCTAGTCGATGGACTTTTTGAATAAGAAATTTCACTTTAAATTTGCAAATTTATAAAGCAAAAAATGCGAAATAAAATTTATGGGCGAGTTTCACTCGTCCATAAAAATTTAATATAATTTTCCAAATTCCAAGTACTACGCGTAAAATTTATGTATTAAGCTTAAATTCAGCAAATTTTAACGGGGGGGGGAGCTATAATCACTCTTTATTTTTTCTAAGGAGTTTTTATGGCAGATGAAAATCATAGTTATCAATCAAGGTAGTGGCAATACGGCTGGAATTTTAGCTATCGTATTTGCTATTTTAGGAATTTTCTTTTTAGGAATTTTATTTGTTCCGCTTGCTCTTGTTTGTGCGATTATCGCTACGATTAAGGCGGTTAAAGGAGTTGCTTCAAAATTAGTTGCGATTATTTCTTGGATATTAATCATTATCGCCTTTGCTACTTCACCAATGCTACTAGGTATGCTTAGCATTGGGATGACTAGACAAGAAGTAAAAACAACACCAATTGGACTTGCTTACTCGCAAGAGTTTGAAACTGCACTAAAACAGATAAGAGATGATTTTTCTTTGCGTGGAGAATTTAGGGATTTACAATCTATGACCACGGTTAGACATTTTAAAGATGAAGCATTAAAACAAAAGGCAAACTAATAGAATATAGTATAGGCTTGAAATCAAAGGGGCAAATAGATTTTTGCGCTCAGATGGTTTTGAAAGAAAGCGACAGTAAATACATTATAGAAACAAAAAATATAAATGAAAATAAAGACATTTGCAGAGAACTACATAATGCCGAACTCTATAAAAAACTAAAAACTTTTGAAATAAATTAAAATTGTAGAAGATAAAATAAAAATTTTGCTTTTGCATAGAAGCAAAAGCAAAATTTCTACTGCTCGTTCATAATTGATAAAAGTTCTGCGTTGTTTTTGGTTTTTAGGATTTTTGGGTATAAAAATTTCAGTGCCTCGACATCGTCCATCGTAGAAACCACAGAGCGAATAGCCCAAATTTTCTGCAAATTTTGCGCACCTTGGAGCAACTCTTCTTTTCTCGTGCCTGATTTTGTGATATTAATCGCAGGGTAAATTCGGCGATCGCTGATATTTCTATCTAGGATAATCTCGCTATTTCCAGTGCCTTTGAACTCCTCGAAAATCACATCGTCCATACGAGATCCCGTCTCGATTAGCGCAGTCGCCACGATAGTAAGCGATCCGCCGTTTTCGATATTTCGCGCCGCTCCAAAAAAGCGTTTTGGCTTGTGAAGTGCGTTGGCATCGACACCACCGCTTAGCACCTTACCACTAGCTGGGGTTACTGTGTTGTAAGCGCGCGCAAGGCGGGTAATGCTATCGAGCAAAATCACCACATCTTTGCCAATTTCGACGGCGCGTTTTGCCTTTTCGATAACGAGTTCAGCCACGCGCACATGGTTAAACGCAGGCTGATCGAAAGTCGAACTAAACACCTCTCCACGCACACTGCGCTCCATATCGGTAACCTCTTCTGGTCTTTCATCTACCAAAAGCACCAAAAGCTCGACCTCTGGGTGATTTCTCGTAATTCCGTTTGCCAGCTCCTTCATAAGCTCAGTTTTACCTGTGCGAGGCGGAGCTGTGATAAGCGCTCTTTGACCCTTGCCAATCGGCGTAAAAAGGTCTAGCACGCGACCAGTTAGCTTCATCGGATCGTATTCGAGCTGTAATTTTTCAGTCGGAAAAAGCGGAGTAAGGTTGTCAAAAAGTGGTCTTTCTCTGGCTTCTTGGATTGATTTGTAATTAATCGCTTCGATTTTTAAAAGCGCGTAATATTTCTCTTGATCTTTTGGTTCTCTGACCTGTCCTGTGACGATATCGCCCACACGAAGGGCAAATTTGCGAATTTGGCTTAGGCTGACATAAGCGTCATTTGCGCTGTCGCTAAGGTTTGAGTCGATTCCTCGCAAAAAGCCGTATCCCTCAGGTGTAACCTCTAAAATTCCGGTAAATAAAATAAATCCGCCCTGTTTTGTCTGCATGCGAAGTATCTCAAACACGAGCTCTTGGCGGCGAAATTCTCGCGAATTTTCCACACCTAGCTCATCAGCGATTGCGACAAGATTTTCTAAATCCATAGCGCGAAGCTCTTCGATTTGATATCCCTCTACTGGGACATGAGTTTTAGCATGAACTTTTTTCGTGTGATTTGGTGCTTGTGGGGCGGTTTGGGTTTGTTGGGTTGAATTTTCCTTAGTGTTTTCCATTGTTCCTCTTTGAAATTTGAAGATTTAAAATTTGGCGGTAAAAGGTAGCTGTAATTATAAAATTTTATTCCTTAAACGCACCAAATTTTAGAATTTTTTGTTGTCTGCGAGTGATAATCTCATCGATTGAGAGATTTGCTAGCTTGTCAAGCTCGGCTAAAACATAGTTTCCTAGCAGTTTCGCTGTACCGTCTCTGTCTCTGTGAGCGCCCATTTTAGGCTCTTCGATGACATCGTCGATTAAATCAAGCTCTTTTAACTCCTCAGCGGTAATCTTTAACGCTTTTGTCGCTGCTTCGCTTTTTTCTGGATCGTTCCACAAAATCGCCGCACAGCCCTCTGGCGAAATAACTGAAAAGATTGAGTTTTGTAGCATTGCTAATTTATCAGCTACGCCGATAGCTAGCGCGCCACCGCTTCCACCTTCGCCAATAACTACGGCGATTGTTGGAGTGCGTAGATTGCTAAGTTCGTATAAATTTCGCGCGATTGCCTCGCTTTGTCCGCGCTCTTCGGCGCCAATTCCAGGATATGCACCCGGAGTGTCGATTAAAAATAAAATAGGCAGATTAAATTTTTCGGCTAATTTCGCCACTCTTAGAGCCTTGCGATAACCTTCTGGGTGAGGCATACCGAAATTTCGCTTTAATTTATTTTTTGTGCCACGACCCTTTTGTTCTGCGATTACGACAATTTTGCGTGTGCCGATGATACCTAGGTAGCACACAATCGACGCGTCATCGCGATACGCACGATCGCCGTGGATTTCGTGAGCGTCTTTTAAAAGCGCTCTGATATAATCAATCGCATAAGGACGATCTGGGTGGCGGGCTAGTTGCAAGCGTTGGTATTCACTAAGATTTTTGTAAATTTTAGCAACCTCTTTTTCTAAATTTTTGTTTAAAATCTCAACCGCGTCCTCATCGCCACGAATTTTTGCGTTGGCGATATCATCATCTATTTGTTTAATAGATTTTTCAAAATCAAGATAACTTGCCATTATTTCACTCTTTTGAAGATTACAGATCCGTTTGTGCCACCAAAGCCGAAATTGTTGCTCATAACGCAATCAATCTGTGCTTTGCGCGCAGTATTTGGGACATAGTCCAAATCACACTCTGGATCTTTTGAAATTTGATTGATTGTAGGAGGGATAATTCCACTTTCCATAGCTAGTAGGGTAACCGCTGCCTCGATCGCACCAGCTGCGCCAAGACAATGCCCGATTTGACCCTTTGTAGAGCTTACAGCTGGGACATTTGCGCCAAATAGCTCTTTTAGAGCTGCTGTTTCGTTTCTGTCATTTACCGCAGTAGATGTGCCGTGAGCGTTGATATAATCAACCTTTGGTTCGCCAGCCATTTTATAGGCCTTTTTCATAGCGCGAAGCGGGCCATCAAGCGTAGGCGAAGTGATATGATACGCATCACCGCTAGAACCATATCCGATAAGCTCGCCATAAATTTTAGCCCCTCTTGCAACTGCGTCCTCGTAAGTCTCTAAAACAAGCGCAGCTGCGCCCTCTCCCATAACAAAGCCATTTCTCTCCCCGTCAAACGGTCTGCTTGCATGCTCAGGATCGTCATTTCTGGTAGAAAGTGCCTTCATAGCGGCAAATCCACCGATACCGACAGGGCAAATCGCAGCCTCAGCGCCAACGACTAACATTTTTTTCGCTTCACCGACTTGGATAGTTTTCGCTGCCTCGATGATAGCGTGAGTAGATGCCGCACAAGCTGTAACACTGGCTAAATTCGGACCTTTGAGATTGTGATAAATAGAAATAAATCCGCCTAGCATATTTACTAGTGCAGACGGGATAAAAAATGGAGAAATTCTCCTAGGACCACGCTGCAAACAGACATTTGAGTTGATCTCAATATTCGGCAAACCACCGATTCCAGCGGCTGAGCTGATACCAAACTCATCAGCGTCAAATTCGCTAAATTTAGCATCGCTCATAGCCTCTGCGGCAGCTTTTAGTCCTAGTTGAATAAATCTATCCATTTTCTTGATCTCTTTGCCGTCTTCGACAACCACGCTAGGATCGAAATCCTTAACTTCGGCTGCTATGCTAACTGGAAATTCGCTCGCATCAAAAAGTGTAATCTTGCCTACTCCGGTTTTTCCGCTGCAAATGTTTTCGAAACTACTTTTTTTATCAAGGCCAAGGGCTGTAATCATGCCAATTCCGGTTACTACGACTCTTTTCAAGATCAATTCCTTAAAATTTAAAATTTAAATTATTTATTTAAGCTTTCTACATAGCTTACGACATCGCCGATTGTTACTAATTTCTCTGATTCGCTATCTGGAATTTCGATGCCAAATTTCTCTTCCAAAGCCATTACTAGCTCAACTACATCTAATGAATCAGCGCCCAAATCTTCGATAATTTTTGCTTCTGGTTTTACTTGATCAGGTGCAACGCTAAGTTGCTCCACAACTACATCTCTTACATCTTCAAATGCTGCCATTTGGAACTCCTTTAAAAAAATAACTCGTTATATTATAATAAGTTTGCTTAAAGTATCGAAATTTAAACATTTTTACTATAATACGCGCCCTGACATTATAAAATTTGGAGTTAAATTTTGAGTAAAGATAGCTCGGTCAAACGCGTGATCGAAATCATATATGATTTGCAAAAAGGCAGTGTGCTAAATCTGGCGAATTTAGCGGATAAATACAGCGTCAGCGAGCGCACGCTAAGGCGAGATTTGGAGGTCATTAAAGAAATTTTTGGCGATATTTTCGTGCATTTAGGGGGCGGAAATTACCAAAGCTCGCAAAAGGCGATTTTTGAAAATATGCTAAATTCGAGCGAATTTTTTATGCTTAAAGAAATCATAAAACTCTCTCACAAATCCAGCCTAGAAATTTCGAAAAATTTAAGCAAATCCATGCAAGATAAAATTTTAAAAAACCTAGATGAGAGCCCATATATCTTTAAACACAAGCCTTACGAGGAAATTTTTGCTAGGCGGGAAGTGTTTAAAATTTTAGAGCGCGCGATCGCTTATAAAAAAGAAATTTCGTTTAAATACACAAACGCGGGCAAAATTTCGCACTTTACAATCCAGCCGTATAAAATAATGTTTATGGAGCAAAATTTCTATCTCGCAGGACTGCAAAAACGCCCACACAAGCACGCGCATGTGATTTTTCGAATCGCGATGATGAGCGAGGTCAAATTTAGCGGACGCGAGTTTAAGCGCGACCAAAATTACCTAGATTTTTTGCATTTCATAAACTCGCCATGGGCGAGCTATTCGCCGAATTTCAGGGCGAATTTAATCAAAGTAATTTTGCAAATCCCGCAAGAGCACGCCAAGTATTTTAGGCTCAAAAAATTCTACCCCACCCAAGAAATCATTTGCGAAAACGACGACGGGAGCATAAATGTCGAATTTAGCGTGACAAATTTCGCCGAAATTTTAAATATCATCAAGCAGTGGCTTCCGCGCATAAAAGTCCTAACCCCGCGCAAACTAGAAGGTATCGTAAAGGGCATAGCTAGGGATTTTTACGCAAACACGCACGGAAATTTACCGCCAAATTTACCGCCACAAAAGCCAAATTCCTAGCCAAATTTGATGGCAAATTCAGGCTAAATTCCCTACGCAAATAGGCGAAATTCTGTTTCATTTCTGCCCCAAACTACCGCCCTAGCGAGCATATCAGCCTAGTCCAAACAAGCAAGATCAAGGAAAAAAACTTATAAAACCTTACCTAGGATTTTAAATAACTTTAAGGCGCGCAAAACTAGCACGCGTCATAAAATTTCAACTTTGCGAAAACTAAATTTGAAATTTAATCTTTGCATTTTAAACTATAAATTTTGCACTTTAAGCGGCTCAGGCAACAAGCCTGATTCTGGTTATGAGCCAGATGAGATACTCAGTCTCTAAAAGATTTAGCAGATCTTTATAGTTTGTTAGCGCGCCGTTTTTGCCAAGTGGCGCTTTCTTGGTCTCCTTTTTCGCTCGTTTTCAATATGCTCGCTAGGGCGGTATCAAATCTCAAATTTCGCCCTATTTCGCAAACCTGCGCGAGGTTAGATTTCAATCATCGTTTTGGCGTTGATTTCAGACAGGCTCAAATCAATCTCGCTTAAAAGCGTGACTAGCTCGTCTTTTTGCGCGATCGCTTTTTCCAAAGTAAGTGGCGAGATAATCTCGATTTTATAGGCATCGCGGAAGCTTTTTAGAGTTTGTTCGATCGTATCTTTTGGCAAGGTGTTTTTGGCTGTGCCATAGATAGATTCTAGCGTTTTTTGCGCCTTTTCCTCGGTTTTGGCTTCCTCTTTTTCCTTGATTTTCGCCGCCTCATCAAGGTAAGCAATCATCATAGATAATTCATCGATCCATGCGCTTACAATACCCTTGTATTCGATAGCCTCGATGATAGATAGCTCTTCTTTGCCGATTTTAATGGTATTTTGCACATTTGCCTTGGCAACTGCGCCTTTGAGCGCGCGTTTTTTCTTGCGCAAATCCGCCCTGCTATCCAGCACGCCATTAGCGTATTTTAAGAAATCTTGCGGAGTTTGGTTGCTAGCATTTACCAAAACGCCGTTTATTGCGACTTTGGCTAATTTATAATCCCCGCCTTGCAACTTTTTATCAATCAACTTAATCTCAGCCAACGCTCTTGTGATTGAAATTTCCATTTTTTGCTCCTTGTTTTTGATTTGGAGCAATTTTACATGGATTTTTTGTCATATTGTGTCAAAAAATAAAAATGTAGAATTTTAAGAAGAAAATTTAAAATTTTGCCGAAAATTCGGCAAAATTTAATTACATATAAAGTCCGCCGTTGATTTTGAGCACATCGCCGGTGATATAGCTAGCATAATCGCTAAGTAAAAACGCCACGCCGTGCGCCACATCGCTAGCATTTCCGAAGCGTTTAAGCGGGATATTTGCCTCATAGCTCGCCCTGACCTCATCGCTTAGGGCGTCTGTCATATCAGTAGCTATAAAGCCCGGCGTTACGCAGTTAAAGCGCACTCCGCGACTCGCGCCCTCTTTGGCGAAACTCTTACTCATCGCTATCATACCGCCCTTGCTCGCGCTATAATTCACCTGCCCTGCATTTCCCATTTCGCCGACGATTGAGGCGATATTTACGACTGCGCCAAAGCGTTTTTTGCTCATCACTTTTAGCGCCTCGCGTGAGCCGATGAAAGCCGAAGTGAGATTTGCGTTGATTACGCCAGTGAAGTCTTCGAGCTTCATACGAAGGGCTAGTTTGTCGTTTGTGATACCTGCGTTATTGACGAGGTAGCTTAGCTCGCCGTCGCTCTGAATTATCGCATTTATCGCTTCGATAAACTCAGCCTCGTTTGTCGCGTCAAATTTCACCACAGCGCCCTCGCCGCCACCAGCTCGAATTTCTTCTAAAAGCGCGTCGGCTAGCTCAGGCTTTGAGCGGTAGTTAATCCACACTTTAAGCCCCATGCTAGCTAGCACTCTGGCGATATCTGCGCCGATTCCTCTACTTGCGCCTGTGATTAAGACATTTTTTCCACTAAATTTCATTTTTTATCCTTTTTTGAAAAATTTGCGCATTATAGCGGGTTATCGTAAATAAAGCATTTTCGCTCTTTATTTGAAAAATTTCAGCGCCAGATTATGTATAAAAATGCAAAAATCACAATTACGGCAAATATATTGCTCATATCATAGCCTAAAAAATTGCCCCAGTTTTCATAAGGTATATGAATATCCCAAAATTTCGCCTCCAAGCCAGATATGAAGTTGTCAATCAAATTTTGCATTTTTACCCTTTTACAATCTTAAAACAAAGCCTCGTCCATTTGCGCTGGAATTTCAAGCCCCATTAGCTTTAAGATAGTTGGTGCGACATTGCTAAGCCCAAAATCCCTCTTTAACTCACTCACGCCCTGCGCGCTTACGAAGCAAAACACATCAAAAGTGGTGTGATTAGTAAGCAATTCGCCCTGTGCCCCTCGCATTTGCTCGCAGTTGCCGTGATCTGAAATTTGCACATAAGCGTAATCAAATTCCTTTGCCTTAGCGTAAATTTTACCCAGACACTCATCTACCGCCTCGACCGCCTTAACCGCAGCGTCGAAGTTGCCCGTGTGGCCAACCATATCGCCATTAGCGAAATTTACCACGATAAAATCTTCGCCCCCCTCGATACCCTTTATCACAGCCTCGCACACAGCATGTGCGCTCATAGTAGGGCACAAATCATAGGTCGCGACCTTTGGGCTATCGATTAAAATGCGAGTTTCGTTCTGCACGCACTCTTCGCTGCCGCCGTTGAAAAAAAATGTAACATGGGCGTATTTTTCGGTCTCGGCGGTGTGGAGCTGTCTAAGTCCCGCGTCTGCGATGACCTCGGCAAGAGTATTTTGCAAAATGTCCTTTTTGACGATGATTGGAAATGGAAATTTCGCGTCGTATTCTGTCATGGTGATTAAATTTCGCACGCAAAATTTACGCTCAAATCCCGCGAAATCCTCCATACTCAAAGCTTGGCAAATCTCACGCGCCCTATCATTTCGGAAATTTACAAAAATAATTCCGTCATTTTCTTTAATCCCGTCAAATTCCCCAAAAATCGCTGGCTCGATAAATTCGTCCGTAATGCCATTCTCATAGCTTTTGCGAGCATACTCGCTTGGGGAGATTTTTTGCTTCTCGCCCTCGCCCATTAGCGCAGCATAAGCCTTTTGCACCCTTTCCCAGCGATTGTCCCTATCCATAGCATAAAACCGCCCACAAACGCTTCCTACGCTAAATTTCGCTTCCAAAGCCTGCAAAAACCCTGCCCCGCTTGTGGGACTTACATCGCGTCCATCGGTGATAGCGTGGGCAAAAACCTGCACGCCAGCGTCTTTTGCTATCTGGCAAAGCGCGTCGAAATGGCGCAAATGCGAATGCACGCCACCGTCGCTGTATAGCCCTATGACATGCACCCTAGGGCAAATTTTTAGCAAATTTACGATTTCGGGCGCAGTTTTTAGGGTGTCATTTTCGATCATTTTATCAATTTTGACTAGATTTTGATACAGCACGCGGCCGCTTCCAATCGTCATGTGCCCGACCTCAGAGTTTCCCATTTGCCCCTCAGGCAAGCCCACCGCAAGCCCAGAAGTGCGAAGTAGCGTGTTTGGCACGGATTTAAATAACATATCGTAAGTCGGCTTTTTGGCTGCGGCAAAGGCGTTGAATTCGCTACTTTGGTTGCAACCTATGCCGTCAGTTATGACAAGGATTGTTTTTTGTTTCATATTTTTCTCCTAAATTCAATGCGGACATTGAAATTTCGCATTATACTTTTTTTTAGCAAATATCACAAAATTTAAAATTTAAAAGCTAAATTTTACAAAGAAAGTATTAAAATAATCGGTTTTAAAAAATCAAATTTAAAAGGCAAATTTTGTTATATTATATCTACCAAATCACAAATATAAATTTCTTTCAATACACCACAGCGCGCGCTGGAATCGCATTTTTCATAGCTTTTATTTTAAGCGTGTATCTAATGCCACGATTCATATCTTGGGCCAGAGCCAAAAACGCCTCCCAGCCTATCTACGACCTAGCCCCGCAAACGCACCAAAAAAAGTCCAAAACCCCCACAATGGGCGGACTTGTCTTTGTTTTTTCAGCGATTGTGGCGAGTGCTTTGTGCGTGAAATTTAGCATTTTCACAATCTGCGGTTTAATCACACTAGCTGGGTTTTGCGCGATAGGATTTAAGGACGATTTGTCTAAAATTTTGGGTGCCTCTAACCACGCAGGGCTTAGCCCGCAAACCAAACTTTTACTCCAAAACGCCCTAGCTTTGGGGATTTCATTTACGCTGTATATTTTCAGTCCGCTTGGTGGTGAGCTGTATTTGCCTTTCGTGAAAAATCACATAATAAATTTAGAATTTTTCGCCATTGTGTTTTGGATGATAGTTTTCAGCGCGAGCTCAAACGCTGTAAATTTAACCGACGGCCTTGACGGGCTAGCCACGATTCCTTCGGTGTTTTCGCTAGCTAGCCTTGGTATTTTTGCCTATTTGTGCGGACACGCGATTTATGCGCAATACCTGTTTTTGCCAAAAATCGCAGGTGTTGGCGAGCTAAGTATCATCATCGCAGCCCTTATCGGCGCGCTTTTTGGGTTTTTGTGGTTTAATTGCTACCCAGCCGAAGTTTTCATGGGCGATAGCGGAAGTCTTAGCGTAGGGGCGTTTTTGGGATACTGCGCGATTGTGACAAAAAATGAATTTTTGCTAATTATAATCGGATTTGTCTTTGTAATGGAGACACTAAGCGTGATTTTGCAGGTCGGAAGCTTTAAAATGTTTAAAAGGCGAATTTTCCTCATGGCGCCTATTCATCACCATTTCGAGCTGAAAGGTTGGAGCGAAAACAAAATCATAATTCGCTTTTGGATAATCGCGCTAATGGCAAATTTGATCGCGCTAACTTCGATAAAATTAAGATAAGGAAAAAAAATGAAAAAATCACTCTTTGGACACGGCACCACTACAAAAGCGTTAGCAAAAAGCGGTGGTTGGGACATTTACGATGATAATTTCAAAGAGGGCGTTGCGAAATTTGACGAATTTGGCAATACGCTTTTGGCCCCTTGCCTTTTTGACCCCGCAAAAAGCGAACTAGAAATCCCAAGCCCGGGATTTCCCAAAGAGCATAATCTAATAAAATCCGCTAGGAATTTAATCAGCGAATATGATTATTTTAAGGATACTGCCCCGCTTAAAATTTGGATTAGCGGGACAAATGGCAAAACCACAACCACGCAGATGACACAGCACCTCCTAGCCCGCCACGGCTCGCTTATGGGCGGAAATGTAGGCACGCCACTCGCGCTTTTGGACAAGAGTGCGAAAATTTGGATATTAGAGACTAGCTCATTTACGATTCACTACACACGCACCGCGCACCCCGGAATTTACGCGCTTTTGCCAATCACCCCAGATCATCTTAGCTGGCATGGCAGTTTCGCCGAATACGAGCGCGTCAAACTCTCGCCACTTCTCGCTATGAGCGAGGGTTCAGTCGCACTAATACCGGCTGCGTATGCCAGTAGCGAGGCTGTGAAAAACTCGCGCGCAAGGGTGATTTGCTACGAAGACGAAAATGATTTGGCAGCCAAATTTGAAATCGAAATTGAAAAAATTTCATTTAAAACGCCGTTTTTGCTAGACGCTATCTTAGCCCTTTGTATCGAAAAAATCCTCACAGATCGCGCTAGCGTGGAGGTTTTGAACGAATTTGTAATCGAGGCAAACAAACTAGAAGAATTTTTTGATGTAAAAAAACGCATGTGGGTAAATGACACAAAAGCCACAAATATCGATGCTTGCGCGCAAGCCCTTAAACGCTACAAGGACAAAAAAATCCACCTAATCTTGGGTGGCGATGATAAGGGCGTGGATTTGGAGCCACTATTTGTGAGCTTTGCGCCGTATGATTTAAAAATTTATGCGATTGGCTCAAATACAGATAAACTCGTAAATTTATGCGAAAAATTTAAAATTCCTTGCATTAGGTGCGAATTTTTGAAAAACGCAGTCGCCAAAATAGATGAAAATTTCTCTGGTGTGGGCGAAGTCGCGCTTCTAAGCCCAGCCTGCGCTAGCCTAGATCAGTTCAAAAGCTACGCCCAACGGGGAAATTTATTCAAAGAGTATGTGGCAAATTTAGCCCTTTAAACACTGCGCCGAAATTTTTGCAAATTTAGAAATTTTAAATTTCTTACTCGTAGATTGCTTCGTCGCTTCGCTCCTCGCAATGACAAATTATTAGGCAAAATTTACGCCAGGTTTGTCATTGCGAGAATTTTGCGTAGCAAAATTCGTGGCAATCTACGACTTTAAAATTTAAATTTTGCAAATTTGCTGTCATTGCGAGCGAGTGCAACGAGCGTGGCAATCCAGTAAAATTTAGAGAAAATTTAAAATTCAACAAAATTCATTTGTGGATTAAAATTTATCGGAATTTCTCTGGATTGCTTCGATGACTTCATCATCTCGCAATGACAATGAAATTTACAAAATCATAAATTTAAAAACAAAATTTCGTATCGTGGATAAACGATATGACCTGAATTTAAATTTACAAGGAAATTTTTATTAAAGGAAATAAAAAATGAAAAAGAAAGTTAAAATTTTATCAAGTGTTTTATTTGTGATTTTGTTAATACATTTATGCTTATTGTATTTATTAAATTTAAAAGTAAATATAGCCGATATATACTGCTATAATTTAAGCGATGAAGAAATAGTGCAAAATTTTCTTAAAGATTCGTTTTTACAAAAAACAAAGGAAAAAAGTGCTAAACCACAATTTTATTTAATCGGTGAAAATCCAACAACACAAGAAATTTTGCAAAAACTAAAATATATTGTGGAAAATGATACCAATAAAACCCAAATAATAGAAGAATACAAATATACAGATGCAACAAAAAAATTTATTATTAGTGAGCATTTAAATATTTTACAGGCTTTAAATAAGCATTATACTTTAAAAAACATTAGCGAAAATATTGTTTCATTTTCAACAGAAAAGTGGCGTTGGGTTGTAAGTGATGTTCCACTTAATTTGGCAATAGCTGTTGGCAATTATGATACGCATATAGAAGACGGGGAAGGTGCAATTTCTATTTATGGCTCAGACGCTTTTACTTTTCATAAAGAAAATTCATCAATAGAAATAAAAAGATATAAATTTTATGTCCCGTATTATTCAAACTATATTCGGTATATGATAACAAATCGTAATATGGAAAAGTATGAAAGTGTTGGAATAGATGATTTAAAAAAAAGAATAAATTTAGATTTGCAATACTATTTAGAAGACTGCCTAAAAAATGGAGCAAAATCAAATAATTCTTACGAGAATTTTCATCACAACTACATAAAAGTAAATAGTTGTGGAATTGCAAAAAACAAAAAACAAAATTTTGTTATTTATTAAATTTTAATAAAAATTAATTTTTTGTTACAGCTTCGATTTTTTATAAAATTCTTGCAATGCCAAATTTA
This sequence comes from Campylobacter sp. JMF_06 NA1, assembly GCF_027737785.1. Taxonomy (NCBI): domain Bacteria; kingdom Pseudomonadati; phylum Campylobacterota; class Epsilonproteobacteria; order Campylobacterales; family Campylobacteraceae; genus Campylobacter; species Campylobacter sp. JMF_06 NA1. Next base: position 117,672 of record NZ_JAOVUA010000001.1, on the reverse strand, counting down.
GACATTGCAAGAAAATCTATTTAAGCGAAATCAAATCCAGTGGGTTTATGTGGTAGTTTTGTTGCGTTACTTCAAAGGTTAAATCCGAGCTAATTCTGCCGATTGTGTAGCCCTTTTTGACCGAAGAGCCCACGCGCACAGTATTTGGGATCTGATTTAAATGCGCATAAATCGTGTGGATTCCGCCCGCATGCTCGATGATGACGACCTTATCTAGCACGGCTGTTTCTTTGGCGAATACGACCTTGCCAGCTAGCACAGCTTTTACCTGAGTGTCGCCACTTTTCGAGCCTAACACGATATTTTCGTTAAAAAGCTTGATATTATACACAGGATCGCTGTAATTGCCAAATTTACGCTTCACATACGCCCCGTCAAGCGGTGCAGAGGTTTTCGCGCCGGTGTATTTTTTCACGCGAGAGGATTGGTAGCTAGATCCGTATTGTTTGACCTTGGTGTTGATTTTGCTAACTCTCTCATCGGCTGGCTCGCTAGGCTCAGATTCAGGCTCTGGCTCAAATTTAGGCGCAGGCGGAGCTTCTTTGCCAGCTTTTTTGGCGGCGGCTTTTTGCTTTTCATACTCTTTTTTCTTGGCTTCAAGCTCTTTTTGTTTGGCTTCTTTTTCTTTTTTCTTTTGCGCTTCTAGTTTGGCTATGCGCTCCCTCTCCTCGCGCTCAGCCTTTTCGCGCTCTTCTTTATCATCAATGATTTTAAGCTCAGCCAAGGTCTTGGCAATCGCGTCTTGCTCGGCGTTTAGCTTTTCGAGCTGGGCGATATAGCTATCTTTGTTTTTTTGCAGGCTAGCTACTTTTTCTTTTTGTGCGTTTTGCTTTTCGCTCAAATTTATCTTTTTTTGGCTATAACTTTCCATATTTTCGTTAATTTGAGCGATTTTTTTGTTTTGTTCGTCGATGAAATTTTTGTTATTTTCATAATCCTTCATTAGCTTATTTAGCTCGCTATTCATCACGCTCTCTAATCCGCCTAAAACCTCGCTAGCCACGATAGAATCGGGCGTAACGCTGGAATTTGTGTCGCTGATGAGATCAAAAGAAAGCTCTTGGGAGATGATTTGGACGATTTTGTTTTCTAGCTCGCTTTGCACGCTAAGCAAGGTTGCGTTTTGTTTTTTGAGATTTTCTAGCTCTTGCTCTTCGTTTGCATATTTTTCTTTTAGCTCCTCGATATTTTGGCTAAGCTCTTTTATCTCGTTTTCACGCTTTTTAAAATCGTTTTGTTCTTGCACGATTAAATCAGCGATTTCATCGATTTTTTTAGACAGCCTCATCTCCTCTTGTTTAGAGGTTTTTAGCTCTTTATTGCTTTGGGCGATTTTTTCCTTCGTAGTCGGTGCGCCGTATGCGAAAAACGCAAACGCGCACAGTATCATCAAACGCTTCATTGTGATTTTTTACCACTTACTTCTAGCATTACAAATGTAACTGCGATAAATGTCAACCCCACAGCGATACCAAACAAAATGAGCGGTTCATACGGCAAAACAATCGTCTCGCTTAAATTTGTGATTTGGCTCACGGTTTGCATGAAAATCGGCCAGTTTGGAAGCGCTAGATAAAACGCCACCACAATTAGCGTAGCTAGCACGCTATCGGCTAGTGCCATGCGGTATAGTCTGCCACTTTTTATCATAAAACTAGCACCGAATAGCTCCATAATCTCGATTCGCTCTTTGTGCTCATAGACCCAAATTCGCATTTGGCGGTGAATTAGCATAAGTCCCAAAACCACGATTAAAAGCGCAAATCCATAAACCAAACTTTTAATCAAAAGCAAAATTTTAAAAATATCATCGTGGGTTTTTTTGAAAATTTCAACCCTGCTAAGCGAACCCATGCTTTTTAGCGCGCTTTCTATGTCCTCTAAACGCGCGCTGTCTGGGAAATTTTCGAGCTTAATGCTGTAAAATTTAGGCAAATTTTTGCTAAGCTCGCCAAAGGCCGCTTCTGAAATTTTACCCTTTAATCTATCTGTGATATTATCAGCTGGAATTTCGATGATTTGGCTGATATCGCTGACCTTATCTTGCACCTCTTCTAGGCTTAGCGCCTTTTTTGAGACAAGGACGATGTTGTATTCGTTTTGGATAGATTTTTCGTAACTTTTGGCTAAATTATTTACAAAAATTCCAAACTGCACCGAAAACAAAAGCGCCACAAGCGAAAAAATAACCCCAAAATGCGTTTTAATCGATCTCAGTGACATGGGAGTCCTTTATCTCGAAATGTCTATGCGCAAAACGCAAAGTGCTAGGCATTTTGTGCGTTACGATGACCACGCAAGCGTTCCACGCCTCGCATGCTGAGCGCAATAAATTCCAAATAATATCGCTTGAATAATCGTCCAAGTTTCCAGTAGGCTCGTCGCATAGCAGCAAGCGCGGATTGTGCGCCATAGCGCGCGCTAGGGCGACGCGTTGCTGTTCGCCACCGCTTAGTTCTAGTGGATATTTGCCCATTTTGTGTCCAAGCTCGATATGGCGGAGCAGTTTTTTGGCCTGATCTTGACAAACTTGCTCATTATATCCCATAATCATCAGCGGCAGCATGATATTTCGCTCGATCGTCCATTCATTAATCAGCCTGTAATCTTGAAAAATTATGCCGATTCTTTGGCGCAGTGTGCGCAAATCACTGCGACTAATGCCGTTTAAATCGCACAGGCAAACATTAAGTTCGCCACTTTTGATATCCATATCGCCGTAAAACGACTTCAAAAGCGTGCTTTTGCCGCTTCCGCTTTTGCCAGTGATTACGACAAAATCCCTTGCGCCTATGCCAAAGCTAGCATTTTTTATGACCTCACCGCTATCATATCCCAGTGTAAGCCCCTCGGCGGTGATTATGTTATTATCAGCTCCTATGCCTGCCATAACTCAAAAATCTCCATTATTTTTTTGTGTGCTTTGTAATTTTCGCTTGTAGCTAGCGGAGTTTTTAAAAAATACTCCGTCTTTGCCCCGATGCGAATAAAGCATTGTTGCGGGAAGTCAAACGCCCCAAACGAGGTCAAAATCAAAACCTCATCACTATCATCAAATTTATAAATTCTCTCAAAATGCACGAAATATCCCTCGCCTTTGATAGTCAAATTTTTGAAATTTGCCTCTATTTTTTGCGGGTTAAAATTTGAGAAATTCATATCAAAAATCGCTGGTTCTTCGCCGTTTTCATCGCTATTAGTAAAAATCAAATCAAAGATATTTTTATCCATTTTGCGCCAGCGATCCTCGTATTTCGAGCTAACGCTTAAATCTCTGTTTTTAAAGTGCTCTATCGCGCCACGCCCTGCATTTTGCGCTACGCCAAATTTATCCAGCGCATATTCAAAATACATATCGCTATCTGTGCGAAGCTCAAATTTCGCCCCTTTTTTGAGAGTTCGCACGCATTGATGAACAAACTCATCGCTAATGACTCTGCGGTGCGGGGCATCGTCCCAAGGAACAGGAAAGTGCAAAAATATGCGAGAGAGCAAATTTGCTGGCATTAATGAGAGCAAAATTCGCGCGTCAGTGTTTATCAAAGCGACATTTTCCAAACCCTCTTTAATCGCTAGTTTTGCGACCTGCTCGATACTAGGCTTGTAAATTTCGATTCCAATCACCAGCGTTTGCGGATTTGTGCGAGCCTGATAGAGCAAATGTCTGCCCGAACCAAAGCCGATTTCGACGAAAATTTGGCTAAATTTCGTGGTTTTGAGTAAATTTAGCATTTCATCTTCATCTAGCACGAGCGGTGTTTTTTGGGTTAGGGATTTGCTTTTAAAGGCAAATGCGCTAAAAATCACACCGCTTGCGAATTCTCTCTCGTAAATTTCAAGTGCGCGTTGCAAAATACCAATTTTGGCTGGTTTGGTGGTTTTTTCGCCTTTGACTACGACTTTGTCTTTGGCGTATTTAATAGTGACGAAAAATTCGTTATCAAAGCACCTTGTGCGCACAAGAGTGCAACTCTCATCGCTAGCAGACTCCAAAAGCTCCACGCCCTCCTTGCTAAATGGAAGGCGCGGTAGTTCTACGCTTTTTGCAATAAAATTTGGCAATTTATTCCGCCATTTGACTTACTTGGATTGGCGCGCTTGGAAGCGAGAGCATGCCTGTTTGCGATTTTGCGATTATGCGGTATTCGTATCCTGCGGTGTAATTTACATAATCAATATACTCTGCGCTAAGTCTGCCTGCGATATCTTTGACGCCACTCCACGAATCAGCGCCTTTTACCCTGCGCTCGATAGTGTAGCTTGCCACGCGCAAATCAGGGTGCGGACGCCAGATGATTTTCACGCGATCTGGCAGTGCGTAAGCCTGCGCAAACGGCACAGAATCAATCGTCTTTGTCGTGCTTACGATCGCAGCAGGCGAGCTTTCGCCCACGCCATTTATACCATAAGCGCGCACAGTGTATTTATACGATGTGTTTGGCTCCAAGCGAGTATCGGCAAAATGCGTAGTGTATGGATCGGCTAGGGTTGCGATTTTTTTCGCTTCGCCACCGCCCATATCAGCGCGATAAACCACAAATCCTAAAAGATTAGGATATGAGCCGTAATTTGGCCACTCTAAGCCGATTTCGTTCGTGCCAGAGATACTTTTAATACCCTCGACGCGTGGCAAGCTTGCGTCATTTCCGCCCGGCACACTATGAGAGGAGCAACCAGCCGCTAGTATCGCTAAACTCGCGCAAAATGCTACTTGGTAAAATTTTTTCATAAATTTCATCCTTTTTATCGTGATTTTGTATCAAATTCTCAAACTCCACCGGCAAAGGCGCCGTAATCTGCATACGCTCGCCACTTCGTGGGTGCGTGAAATACAGCACATAAGCGTGAAGTAAAATTCTTGCTATTTTATCTTTTTCGCTCTTAAATCCGTATAAATAATCGCCGATAATATGGCGATTAATCGAGCCCAAATGCACGCGGATTTGGTGCGTGCGCCCAGTAAAAAGCTTGGCTGCGATTAGGTTGATTTTGCCAAATTTGTCGCTACTGCTCTGGCTAAATTTCGCCTGCCCCCAATCATCGCTAAAAATCGTATAAAACGCGCTTTTTGCCTCGCGACCGCCCGGAATTATCGCCTTTTTTAGGCGGTTATTTGGGTTGCGATCAATCGGGCGATCTATCACGCATGGCTCTTTTAGGGGCAAATCTGTTAAGGCAAGATAAATTCGCCCCATGCTTTTGTCGCTTAATTGCGCGCTTAGGGCTTGGTGCGTGGCGTTGTTTTTAGCCACGACCAAAGCTCCGCTAGTGCCCTTATCTAGGCGATGAACAATACCTGCGCGGATTTGACCATTTATCGTAGAGAGCATAAAGCCTTTTTGCCTAAGCCACTCTACAATCGTGGCTTCTTTGACACTTGGGGCTGGATGAACGACCACGCCAGCTGGCTTATTTAGCACTAGCAAATCATCATCTTCGTATAAAATTTCAATCTCACCCTCAAAGCTAAATTTCGCCTCATCGCTATGAGTAGGCGCAGGGTAAGCGACACTCACCTCATCGCCTAAATTTAGCTTTTGCGATGATTTGGTTATGATTTTTTGGTTTATAAAAACACTGCCTGATTTGATTAAATTCGAAATTTGATTGCGCGAAATGCCCAAATTTTCGCTTAAAAAAACATCTATTCTCGCCACGCAATCTGCTGTAAAATTATCCAAATTTATACCTTTTTTTGTTATTATCGCCCAAAATTTATTAGGACTTACTTTGAAATTTGACAAAAAGATTTTATCATATTTTGATTATATTCAACCTTTGCTGATTTTGCCAATTATTATTTTTTCATACCTTTTAATCAGCGAGGCAAACACCGCACTTGGCAACAAACAGCTTGTTTATTTTGGGGTTGGTTTTGTTGTTTTTATGGTCTTTTTTTTGTTTCCGATTCGCAAATTTTTGTATTTGATTCCGCTGTTTTACTGGGTAAATATCGCCCTGCTTTTAAGCGTGGAATTTTTCGGCATTAGCAAGCTTGGCGCGAAGCGTTGGTTGGAGTTGCCGTTTGTGCATTTTACCCTCCAACCAAGCGAGATTATGAAGCCAGCGTGCATGCTAATGCTAATGTATCTAATCCACAAAAATCCGCCACCGCCCGAGGGTTATGGCGTGAAGGATTTCGCTAAATTTAGCTTTTATATACTTTTGCCATTTGCGCTAATCGCCAAAGAACCAGACCTTGGAACCGCGCTAATTCTTTTTTTAATGGGGTTTGCGACGCTTTTTATCATCGGCGTGAATAAAAAAATTTGGATTGCGCTGGTGCTAGCGTTTAGCGTCAGCTCGCCCGTGCTTTATAACAACCTGCACGATTACCAAAAAAAGCGCATTACGGATTTTTTGAGCGAAGAGCACAACTATCAGGTCAAACAAGCCGTCATCGCTATCGGAAATGGCGGAATTTACGGCAAAAATTTAGAAGAAGCCACCCAAACTCACTTTAAATTTTTGCCAATTGCCACGAGCGATTTTATCTTTGCCTATATGGTCGAGCGCTTCGGATTTGTCGGTGCACTCGCGCTCATCGGCTTTTACGCGCTTTTAATCATGCACCTGCTTAGCCTAAATTACGACTTTGGTAGCGATTATCTCATACGGGTTTTTACCTCGGCTCTGGCGACGCTGATTTTTATCTACGCTGGGGTTAATATCTCCATGGTCATCGGATTTGCCCCTGTCGTGGGCGTGCCGCTGCCGTTTTTTAGCTACGGGGGAAGTAGTTTTATCACATTTATGATTTTGTTTGGAATTTTGCAAAATTTGCTAACTTTTAGAAACAAAGACAATTACAAAACGATAAGTATTAGGCTGTAAATTTGAAAATTTGGCTAAATTTGGGCTAAATTTAGCGTGTAAATTTAGCCCAGATAAATTTAACTCTCTTTTAGAAGTTTCGTCGCTAAAATCGCGCCGTCATCGTGTTTGCGCGCAGATTTGTAAATTTTGTTAAAGAAAATTTCCAAATACTCGTGGTTATTAATGCGCTCTGCTTCATTTGCCACGCTAATTGCGCTATATTCGCCGTCGCTTCCAAGCTCGTAAGCAAGCTCGGTATCGCTAAGCTGTAATTTTAAAATTTCTTTTAATTTATTTTGCAAAGCCTCGCTATAAATCGGCGTCATAAGCTCCAATCTGCGCTCTAAATTTCGTGGCATCCAATCCGCGCTTGCGATATATAGGCACGGCTCTGCGTGTTTGAAATAAAAAATTCTAGCGTGTTCTAGGTATTTGCCGATGATTGAGCGGACTTTGATATTTTCGCTAAGTCCTGCTACACCCGGGCGCAAACAGCAAATTCCACGGATTATGAGATCGATCTTAACCCCTGCTTGGCTCGCTTTGTAAAGCGCCTTTATCATATCGCTATCGACGAGGGCGTTCATTTTAGCGATGATTCTGCCGTCACTTCCCTTGCTCTCTTCGACCTTAATCATCTTTAAAATTCTCTCTTTTATCTGCATTGGCGACATTGAGAGATTGCCTAGTTTGCGGTTTTTGTTATAACCTGAGAGTATGTGGAAAAAATTTGTCGTATCCTTATCGAAAGTATCCCCGCAAGTAAAAAAGCTCACATCGGTGTAGATTTTCGCACTGCTTCCGTTGTAATTGCCCGTGCCTAGGTGGATATAAAATTTGAGCTTGCCGTCTTCTTTTTTGATGATTTGAGTGACTTTGGCATGGACCTTAAAACCTGCGATTCCATAAATCACATGCGCGCCAGCGTCTTCTAGCGCCTTTGCCCAGTGCAGGTTGTTTTCCTCATCAAACCTAGCTTTTAGCTCGACCATTACGGTTACTTGTTTGCCATCGCTTGCAGCCTCGATTAGGCTTTGGACGATTGGCGAGTTTTTCTCCACGCGGTATAGCGTCATACGGATTGAGATGACTTTGGGGTCTTTGCTAGCTTCTTTTATGAGTTTTTGGACTGGATCGAAGCTCTCATAAGGGTGAAAAATCAAAATATCATCTTTTTCCATTGCGCTCATTACTGAGGTGTTTTCGTTAAAGGGAGGCAGTGTTTTTGGAAGGTATTGCGGGTGAGCTAGATAGGAAAAATCCTTGTTGCCAGCTATCTCCCAAAGCCCGTCAAGTGTGAGCGGGATCGAGCACTCGAAAATGTCTTTGTAGAAAATTTTAAGATGTTCGTTTAAGAAATTTAGCAAATCAGGGTCTGCGTTTTTAGCGATTTGAAGTCGCACAAAAGCCCCTTTACGGCGCAGTTTAAGACCGGCTTCGAGTATCATCATAAAATCATCTGCTTCCTCTTCTTCGATTACGATATCGGCGTTTCTTGTAACCCTAAACGCAGCCGAGCTAATTAGCTTATAACCCGGGAAAATCTCCTCGGCGTGGCGATTTACGATTGAATCAATCGTTACATAGGTGTTTTTTGCGACCTGCACGAAGCGAGGAAGCACACGAGGAATCCTAATCATACCAAAATGAATCGCCTCTGGCGCATTTGCGTCGCAGAGTTTGACTGCAATCGAAAAGCTAAGGTTGTTTAGGTGCGGAAACGGGTGCGTCGCATCTACGGCGATCGGGATAATCACCGGCATGATTTGGTTGAAGAAAAACTCATCAGCACTTAGCTTTAAATCAGGGGTTAGCTCGTCGTAGTTTTTGATAAAAAGGCCGTTTTTGCTAAGCTCCTCTTTGATAGCGATATAGTGCGCTTCTAGCTCGTTTTGCTCGTGTTTGAGATATGAGCGAATCTCGCGCAACTGCTCCAATGGCGTCATCTCATCATCGCCACTAGCTGTTACACCAGCTGTGAAAAGCTGTTTAAGCCCAGCCACACGAATCATATAAAACTCATCTAAATTTGTGCTATAAATCGCTACAAATTTCAATTTTTCAATCGGTGGAATTTGCTTTTGACACTGAGTTAAAACGCGCGAATTAAAGCGAAGCCAACTCAACTCTCTATTTAAAAATTTGCTTTGTTGCTCCATTTTATTTCCTTTTTTTTGGATTAAAAATTTTAAGATTATAACTCAAAAAAGATTAAAATGTGTTTTTTATGAAATTTAATTGCGCTTTAAATTTTTAAAGCAATTATCCAAATAAACGCAAAATTTCACGCCATTTAGATAAAAAATCCAGCTTATGTAAATCCACAAAAAGAAAAATAGCGCTACCGAAAACGAGCCGTAAATGCTAAGATAGGTTTTGTTATAAAACACATACTGCGCGAAAATAATCTTAGAAATCCACCATAATGTGGAGGCTACGAGAGAGGATATAAGCACGGCTTTGGGGCGAATTTCGCGGTTTATCGCCGTAGCGTAAGTGATAGCAAAAATAGCCCAAATGATAACAAATGGCAAAACTGAGAGCAAATTTATCCACCTAGAAAATTCGGTTTTATCGAGTAAATTTTGAAGTTCTGAGCTGATGAAAAACGACGCGCCAAGCCCCACGGGAGCCAGTGTCATAAGCGTCCAGTATGTGCTAAGGCCTTTGAAAAATCCGCGCTTTGGCGAGTGCGAAATCTGCGCGATAATCTCCTCAAAATCATCAAAAAACAAAATCGAAGTTACAAGCACCGCCAAAAATCCCAGTGCGCCAAGGCTTAGGCCGTTTGCCATAAACTCTTCCAAATACGGAATCAGACTTTCTTGGTTGGCTGGAAGCAGGTTTGAAAAGATAAATGCCTTGATTTTGGCGTAATAATCGTGGAAACTAGGCAGCTGCATAAACACGCTAAGTGAGACCATAAGCACAGGGAGCAATGCCAAAATCGTGTGAAAACTAAGCGACGAGGCGTAGTGCATGAGGTGCGGGTCGTAAATCTTGCGCCAGGATTTGATAAAAATTTTAAATTCGTCCAAAAATATCTTTAAATTTTTCATTTCGCAATTTTAGCTAAAATTTTAAAAATTTGGGTAAAAATGAAATTTAGAAAGGTTAAATTTGGCAAAATTTGGAATTCTTTAAATTTGTGGAATTTATAAATTTTGATTTTTAAATTTATGGTTTTCCGCGTTTATTTAATGGTTTGCAATGGCAAATTTTGCAAAAATTTGGCATAAAAAAACGGACAGGCGAACCTGTCCGTGAAATTTGGCAAAATTTAGAAAATCAAATCCTAGAATAATCCAAATTTGCCGTCTTTGCGCTTGTATAAAACGCGCATTTTAGCGTCCATATCGTTGAAAACTAGGAATTGATCGCTGCTTTCTTTTAATTTATTTAGCGCCTCGTCGATTTCTAGCGGCTTGTAAAGATCTAGCTCTGTTGGGACGATTTCATCGACATTATCATCTAAATTCGGCTCACTAGCCTTGATGATTTCATCTACTGCGCTTTGTTTCATATCATCGCGATTTTTGTGCGAATTTACCTTGTCGTGGTAGCGACGAAGCACTTTTGCAAGGCGATTTGTTGCGTTATCTACCGCTGCATATAGGTCTTTGTCTTTTTCACGCACTACGATTGTGTCTTGGTGAGCTAAATTTAGCGAAAAATCCATGACGAAGCCCTTGCGACCTTGTTTTTCATCTGCTGATACGACAGCACGACCTGATATAATGTCAAGGTTGTATTTTTTTAGACTATCAAACGCTTGTGTGATATAATCCTTAATAGCGTCTGTTAGTTCAAACTGTTTTCCTACTATACTTAAATTCATTCTTTCCTCCATTGAAATTAAGGTTTTTGTATTGTTCTTCTATGGTATCTAATTCTCGGTGAATCAAGAGCCGGTGTCGAAGTAACGACAACATCAATAATGGCTGCGTGGCTAGTTACAGCATTCCCAGTCGTCTTGCTAAATGCAGTTGTTGATGCCCTGTTGCACCTAGCAGGCATATTTGCATCTAAATAATTAATTGTAACATTTATATCAAAAAGAGAATCGTTGCGACTCGGATAAGTAATATCAATTTGATTTAGACACTCCGCATTGTCAGTAGTTGTGGTTGGATACACATGTTGTTGCATAGCCAAAACAGCATACTCTGTCGCACTTTGCGCTAAAAGCACAGCCTGCTCGCGGTTGTGAGCATTATTTGTATCGCGGGCTGTCATCGTAGCGATAGAAAGCGCAGTAATAGCCGTAGTGGCAACTAAAACGATAAAAAATATTGCGGCTATCAAGCCAAAAGCTCTTCTCATCTTTTTCATTAGTACACCACCTGAGATTTACACATAATCATATCTAATTGATTAGGGTCAAAATTTCTACCATTATCTCTCATACATAGTTTCATTTCGACAGCACCATTATCATCTCTAAATCTAAACATAAACACATCTTCTGCTAACAAAACTTTTTGTGTTGTTGCGTCACTATATCTTTCACCTGCCCATGGTCTATAATTGTAAGCCAAGGTAAGATTAAAATTTTTACCAGCTTTACCTCCATAATTAACCACTTGTGTTCCAGTAGGATAAATAGCATATGCTGAATGCGCCAAATAGTATTGATCTGAGAACTCTCGAACAGTAGCACCAACATTGTCCAAACGAGTTGGATAATTTGTGATAGTCAAATTCTCATCATCATTGTTGCCTACTGTTGCACTAGCTACATAAACTCTATCGCTATTATTGCCTGTGCCGTTGTATCCATATGCACCATCGATATTCACACCATCATAGTCATTAGCCAAATAAGTAAATATAATAACAAAATCATTATATCTACCTGTTGCGCAATTAGATTTATTAACACATGTCAGTTTATCAATTATATTACTCACACTATTCAAACTACTACCCTGAGAAAGTATAGAATTTGCCTTATTATCCGCATCATTAAAAGGATTTGAGATAGAGCTCATATCCACAAAACCACTCCAACCAGGATTTGAATTATTTATATTCTTAGTTTCTATACTTTGACCAATCCACTCGATAATATCGTGATCTTTACTAATACCAGCAAGATTGATAAAATCTGTTATAGGCTTACCTGCTTCTCTACCAATTACACTTCCATAAATACGATACTCCAATCGATTTGATATTAAAGTAATCGCGTTTTGCGTCCTTGATTCTAACTGATTTAGCGCACGGGTATGCAAGTATGATTTATATATTTGAGAATACAAATCGGCACCAAACATAGAGATTATACCCAAAATCACTATGACCATTACTAATTCTATTAAAGTAAAACCCTTTTTCATGTCATATTCCTAATACTGTTGCTTATCTATTTTCATAGAACCAGAGCCTATATTAAAACCATAATATCTAAGCGCAACGCTAGCTCCTGGATCCATCTTCATTTCTCGTGACTACATTTACCATTTTAACATTTGTAGGAGTTGCATTTGCAGGAGTAATGCCGAAATTAGCTCCCAAAGTAGCACTATTTCTATAATTTCCCGTTACTAATGGATCAGCTACATAATCTACGCTAACAACAGTTTCTGTATTAAGAACAAAATCGCCTGTAACCAAATCTGAACTTTTTATCTTATGTTTAAAACCCTGATAATCATCTAAATCCCAATAAGGTTGATTTGCGCTAATAGATTTATCTTTTCCTGCGTATCGAATAGAACCAACCCCTATGCCAAAATTCCCATACGGTGTCGGACCCACATCGCTAATACTATCTTTTTTATCCTTGCCTTCCGAATCCAAAATCCCGACTCTACTTTCTTTTGTCGCACCAGCAGCTATATTCACACTATGAATAACATTAGCATTTGAACAACCGCCAGTACAACCAGCAGAAGTACTATATGCACTATCCCACTTCGCCGGCTGGATACGGCTCATCATAGATTTAGCATTATAAACAAGCTCCTGTTGCACGGCAAACATATTTAAATTTACCGTCTGAGCGACTATACGCGGTATGGCCATTGTAGTAATAGCCAAGATTACGATGGTAAAGACCAACTCGATCAGAGTGAAACCCTTTTTCATCTCGCCTTCCTTAAATTTTACTCATGGATACTCAATATCCACTGCTAGACGCATAATTATACAACGCAAAACCTTAAATTTGCTATTTTTACGCATACAAAATGAAATTTTTAAAATTTGAGTGAAATTTTGGTGTATATTTACCTAAATATTATAGAATTGCGGGTTAAAATTTCACAAGGAAAAAATATGCAAAATTTAATCAAATTTCTACTTTGTGCCTTATTTGTCGCATTTATCAGCGGTTGTAGCTCGAAAGGCGATGGCACACTTTTTAACCTCAGCCAAGAAGCATGGTATGCGCAAATCCTAGACGATTTAAACTCGCTTTCATACGATGATGCTGAGACGCACTACACGAGCTTTGCTAGCGAGCACATCGCTTCACCGCTTTTGGAAGAAATGACGCTGATTATGGCACAAGCTTTCGTCGATGACGAAAATTACGAAAAAGCAAACAAATATCTAGACGAATACATACGCAGATACGGCACCGCGAAAAAAATCGAGTATGCAAGATACCTAAAAATCAGAGCAAATTTCGACTCATTTTCACGTCCAGGTCGCAATCAGCGATTAATGCTAAATAGCATAGATGAAATTCGTAAATTTATCATCGAATATCCACAAAGCGAATACAGACCGCTATTAGAGACTATGATGACCAAACTTCGCTTAGCCGAACACCAGCTCAATAAAGACATAAAAGACCTTTACGAGCGCACTGGCAAGGACGAATCAGCCAAAATTTATGAAAGTAGAATCGAAAATTCGCCGATGAACAGCACCGAGATTATCAAACCGCAATCCCCATGGTATCGCGCGATATTTGAGTAGGAAATTTCTAATGCAGTTATCACAAAATAAAAAATTTCCCACAGATTTGCCGATTTTGGTCGAGGACGAGCTGTTTTTATACCCGTTTATGATAACTCCGCTTTTCATAAGCGATGAAAAAAACAAAAGAGCCATTGATCTTGCCATAAAAAACGAATCCATGATAATGGTAGTAAGCTCGACGCCCGAATTTAACGGCGACAGGAGCTTCGGCGGGATTTATCATATCGGCGTAATCGGCACTATCATGCGCACAGTGCCACTTCCTGATGGCAGGGTTAAAATTTTATTCCAAGGCTCTGCAAAGGGCAAAATTCTGCACGAAATTTCGCAAAACCCGCTATTTGCCACTATCGGTATCGTCCATGATGAGCGAGGCGACGAAGCGAAAATCGACGCATCAATCAATGTTTTAAAAGAAAGAGTCAAAGCCCTAAGTAGCCTAACGCACTTTTTCCCAAACGATCTGCTTAAAACTATCGAGGAAAACACAGACGCATCGCGAATTTGCGACTTAACACTAAGCGCGCTCAGAGTCAAAAAAGAGATAGCGTATTCGTTTTTTTCGCAGTTAAATTTAGAAAAAAGAATTTTCGATCTCATCGCCTACATTGCCGATGAAATCGAATCTTATCGCCTCGAAAAAGAGATCAAAAGCAAGGTTCATAGCAAAATCGATCAAACCAACAAAGAGTATTTTTTAAAAGAGCAGTTAAAACAGATCCAAAAAGAGCTTGGCTCAGATAGCGATAGAGAGGTCGAAATCGAAGAATACAGAAAAAAGCTAGACCTAAAAAAGCCATTTATCAGCGATGAAGCCTACAAAGAGATAAAAAAGCAAATCGACAAATTTGCGCGCCTTCACCCAGACAGCGCAGACGCAGGGCTTTCGCAAAGCTATCTAGACTGGGTTTTGGAAATCCCATTTGAACAAATGGCAAAGGAAAAACTCTCAATCCAAAGCGTAAGCAAACAGCTAAACAAAGACCATTATTCCCTAGAAAAGCCAAAAGAGCGTATCGAAGAGTATTTCGCGCTAAAAGAGCTTTTAGAGCTTCGCGGAAGCGTGGATAAAGAGGGCAAACGCGTGAATAACGGCGCGATTTTGTGCTTTTACGGACCTCCGGGTGTGGGTAAAACCAGCCTAGCAAACTCAATCGCCACTGCGCTAAAACGCAAATTAATCCGTATCGCGCTTGGCGGATTAGAAGATGTCAATGAGCTTCGTGGCCACCGCCGCACCTATGTAGGCGCCATGCCAGGGCGTTTGGTGCAAGGTCTTATCAGCGCAAAACAGATGAATCCTGTCGTCGTACTAGATGAAATCGACAAGGTATCCACCTCGTATAAAGGCGATCCGACCGCTGTTTTGCTCGAAATTCTAGATCCAGAGCAAAATTCAGCATTTAGGGATTATTACCTAAATTTTGATATTGATTTAAGCAAGATTATTTTTATCGCCACAGCGAACGATATTTCTCAAATACCTGCCCCACTTCGCGACAGAATGGAGTTTATCGGGCTTAGCTCATACACCCCGCAAGAGAAATTTCAAATCGCAAAAAACTATCTAATCCCGCAGGAATTAGAGCGACATGGGCTCAAACCAGCCGATATCAGCTTTCACTCTACTGCGCTTGAAAAAATCATCGCCGAATACACCAGAGAGTCAGGCGTGCGTAACCTGCGCCGCCAAATCGCAGCGATTTGCCGTAAAATCGCCGTTAGAATTCTAAAAGATAGTGAATTTAAAAAACTTGCCATAACAACCAAAAATTTAGAAGAATTTTTGGATAAAAAGGTTTTTGAAATCGACGCCGTGAAAAAAACGAACCAAATCGGCATTGTAAATGGTCTAGCTTGGACGAGCGTGGGCGGCGATGTCCTAAAAATCGAAGCGATTAAAATCAAGGGCAAGGGTGCGATGACGATTACCGGTCAGCTTGGCGATGTGATGAAGGAATCCGCTCAAATCGCATTTAGCGTGGTAAAAGTCCTAATAGACAATGGAAAATTAAAATTTGAAAAAAGCGCAAATTTGGCGAAAGATGAGCAAATTTATAACAAATTTGACCTGCATATCCATGTCCCAGAGGGCGCTACGCCAAAAGACGGCCCAAGTGCTGGAATCACGCTAGCAACGGCGATTGCGTCGATTTTAAGCGAGAAAAAGGTGCGCTTCGATGTGGCGATGACGGGCGAGATTACGCTAAGTGGGGCCGTGCTTGCAATCGGCGGGTTAAAGGAAAAGCTAATCGCCGCGCACAAGGCCAAAATCACACACGCCCTAATCCCGCGCAAAAATTTCGAGCGCGATTTGGACGAGATTCCAGATGAAGTCAAAAACGCCATGCAAATCACGCCAGTCGATCACATAGAAGATGTGCTAAAAATCGCATTGGTCTGAATTTAGCCTTTTAAAGGAGATGAAATGATAAGCAAAACTAGAAAAACAAAAGAAACCGACATAAGCTTAGAGCTTGAAATTTACGGCTCAGGCAAGGCTGAGATTAGCACAGGCATTGGCTTTTTCGACCACATGCTTACCGCACTTTGCAAACACTCGCTAATGGATATAAAGCTTGTTTGCAAGGGCGATTTGGAAGTGGATTTTCACCACAGCGTCGAAGACTGCGGTATCGTGCTTGGCGAAGCTATAAAAGAAGCGATTTATCCGATTCAAAATGTCGAGAGATACGGCGATAGCGTGGTTGTCATGGACGAAGCAGCGACTAGCTGTGCGATAGATCTCTCAAACAGAGCATTTTTAGTTTATGAAGGCTTAAAAACTGGCAAAATCGGCGAATTTGACGCTGAGTTAATCGCTGAGTTTTTTAGAGCCCTTGCGTTTAACGCTGGTATCACGCTACATCTCATAAATTTGCGTGGCGAAAACGCTCATCATATCGCAGAAGCTACTTTTAAAGCGTTTGCCGTAGCTTTCAGACGAGCCGTCGCAGAAAATAAAAGAACGGGAACGCCAAGCACAAAAGGCATATTGTAGCGTATGGATATATTATTTGGGATTTTTGGATTTTTTTGGATACTTTCGTATTTTTTATTTATCCCAATTAGTATAACAATAATTTTGTTAATCATTTCATTATATGGTTTTATTGAGCTAAAAAGAAGCGATAAAGAAAATTTGGATTATCAAAATTTAAAAAAGTAGTCTTAAAATTTGCCATTATAACCTGCATTTGTGCAGTTATTACAATTGATTTATATATTACGAATTTAATATTCCAAAAGCCAATTTTTCATATGTAAATTTAGGAAAGTTTTAAAATGGGCGATTTATTTTTTACAATACTTTTATGGGGAATTCCGATTTTATTGCTTGTCGGAGTTGGAATTGTCGATAAAAAAATTAGAGCTTATCTTAAAGCAAGGGACGGCTCAAAACTTACCAACACATTGATTTATATAATTTTATCTCTTGTAATTGTAGCGATTGTCCTTATTTCTTCTTTTGTGGTGTTTATGATTTTAATGTCATTGCCCGGTGCTACAATGTAAGGAAAAATTATGAGTGATGAAAAATTTTATAAAATAATCCTTGCGATTTGCGTTATTTGGGCGTTTAGTGTGGCTGGGTTACTAGCTTATACATTTGATTTGCAAAGCAAATGCTCGATTATTTCGTATATCGCAAACGGGAAATGAGCCGTGAAAAAATCTCAAATTTTAATAATCATTTCGCTCATTTTAGCGTTTTTGGCGTTTGATTTGGCATTTTATCACGGCATTACCAAACGCTACAAAAACTCCACAAACCCTGAAATGCAGGCAAAATCAATCGAAATTAGCAAATTTTTGCCCTTTGATGAAAATTCACACATTTACAAAACAAAGGCAAATTTAAATTTGCAAGGCGACTTGCCCGTTATAGACGGAGCGGCGGCACTTTTTCCCGTGTTTTCGGCTTTTGTGGGTGCAGTATATCCAGCCAGTAGCGTGGAATTTGACGGCGAAAATTTCAGCGAAAAAAGCAAACTAAAATATACAAACACTCGTGGTGCTTATAAAGCAGTAGTTGATAAAAAAGCAGATTTGATTTTTGTCGCAAAGCCCTCAAATTCGCAACTACAATACGCAAAAGAAAATGGCGTGGATTTAGAATTCGTGCCAATTGGGCTTGAAGCCTTTGTTTTTATCGTCCATAAAGATAATCCTGTATCAAATTTAAGCACCGCTCAAATCAAGGAAATTTATAGCGGAAAAATCACAAAATGGTCGCAAGTGGGCGGGGCAAATTTATACATTGACGCTGTGCAACGAAACGAAGGCAGTGGCTCGCAAAGTGCGATGGTAGCGTTTATGAAAGATGAAAAAATGAAGCGAAACACGCTTGGATTTTTTGGCTCAGCCATTGGTTTTTCGTTTCGTTACTATGTCGAAACTCTCGTCGCAAACGGCAAGGTTAAAATGCTAAGTCTAAACGGCGTGTATCCAAACAAAGAAAATATCAAAAACCGTTCATATCCGATAATAGGCGAAATTTACGCCGTGTATGATAAAAATAACAAAAACGAAAATATCGCCAAAATTTTAGAGTGGATTTTAAGCAACCAAGGTCAAGAAATCATCGAGCAAAGCGGATATGTGGGAGTGAAATTTTAATTCACTAATCCCTCACCACGCTAAATCTTCCGCCGCCGCAGGCCAGCAGGCAAAGCGAAATTCCGATATAAAGGTATAAAATTTCAGCTTCAAATCCGCCGTGTTTTGATAATGCCAAAAAATCAGGGTGCGCTAGATAAAATATCACACCGCACAGCCCAAGCACGATTAATGCGCCCACGCGGGTGAAAAATCCGATGATTATCATCACGGGTGCGACGATTTCGCCCAAATACACGCCATACGCGATAAACTCAGGCAATCCCTTTGCACCCAGCATGCCCTTTATACCGCCCACGCCGTTCATTATCTTTGCCACGCCGTGCATAAAAAGGCAAACTCCAAGCGTCAAACGAAGCATTAATAATCCGAAATTTGGAAATGATTTAGGCATAGATAGTCCCTTTTGTGGCGAAATTTTAAAATTTTAAAATTTGGCAAAATTCAAGAATTCTAAAATTTTAAAATTTAAAAAAGGGGCGAAATTTCGCCCCCAAAATTATTTTTTAAGCTTGACTTCTTTGTCTTTGTATAGACCGGTTCCGACTGGGATTATGTGACCTAAAATGATATTTTCCTTCAAGTCCTCTAATCTATCAAATTTCGCCGCGATACTTGCCTCTGTTAAGACCTTAGTCGTCTCTTGGAAAGAAGCAGCAGAGATGACACTATCGCTTCCCACAGCCGCTCTTGTGATACCAAGAAGCACTGGCTCAGCAATCGCTGGCTCGCCACCCATTTTCATAATGCGCTCATTTTCTTCTTTGAACCTGCGGCGACTGATTAAATCGCCGATGATTAGCTTAGTATCGCCACTATCTATGATACGGACTTGGCGAAGCATTTGAGATACGATGATTTCGATATGTTTATCGTTAATCGCAACGCCTTGTGAGCGATAGACTTGTTGAACTTCGCTAACTAGGTAGTAATGAAGCGCCTTTTCGCCTAAAATTCTAAGCACATCGTGTGAGCTAATAGAGCCGTCAGTTAGCCTTTCGCCAGCATGGACAAACTCGCCGTTTCTTACCTGAATTTGGCGAGATTTATCTATTAGATACTCAGCCACAGTGCCGTCCTCGCCCTCGATGATTACGCGCTCTTTTGAGCTCATAGGTTTGCCAAATCTCACAGTTCCGTCGATATCAGCGATGATAGCGGTATTTTTTGATTTGCGCGCTTCGAAAAGCTCAGAAACGCGTGGCAAACCACCTGTGATATCTTTCGATTTCGCAGCGGCTTTTGGCGTCCTAGCTAGGATATCAGCGATCGCTACCTCATCTCCACTAGTTGCAAGAATTTGAGTTTTTGGTCCGATATTGTATTTCATCGGCTCGCCCTTGCTAGGTGTGATTACGATAGCTGGTTTTACGCCTTGTGGTAAATACTCATTAATCACCAAACTACTATGTCCTGTCGCTTCATCGTATTGCTCAGTAGCAGTGTAACCCGGCTCGATATCCTCGTAGCTAACCACACCAGCGCACTCAGCTACCACAGGGGTAGTATATGGATCCCATTGAGCGATTACGGTGTTTTCTTCTTTTTTAGGTTTTGCGATGATATCATCAAATTTAACCTTACTATTATCGTTAAATACAAGCACAGATTCGCGTGGGATATAGTGTCTGATAGCCTCTCTGCCGTTTTCATCAGAGATTACAGCATACATACCTTTTTCGGTTACGATATTTCCCTTTTTAATATCTTTTAGACGCTCTAAATAATCACCTTTTAAGATAAAATATTTGATCTCGCCAACTGCGCCTGATTTGATTTTTTGAGTTACAGGCTCGCCGTCTTGGACGCAAATTTCACTAGCAAACGGCACGCGAGCTGGGATATTCCAGTCTGTTTTGATGATTTCGACCAAACTCTCGTTTTCTTCGATATTATCGCCGTCTTTGCAAACGATATAATATTTGCCCTCGACTTTACCGCTAACACCAGCTAGCTCGTTTGGTTTAGCCAAATCGTGGCGGCGGATATTATATTTAACCTCATCTTTTTTGCTTTTTACAAAGATATTGACATCATCGTGAGTTACTTCTATGCTTACCTTACCGCTAAATGGAGCTTTGATTTTTGGTTCGACCAAAAGCACAGCCGCATTTCGGCGGTTCATTACGATATTTTTGCCATTGTTTTCATAAGTTTTGACATTGTAATATCTGATATAACCCTCATCGCTAGCGATAACCTTATCTGCTTGTTGATCAGTAGCAGCCGTTCCACCTGCGTGGAAAGTTCTTAGCGTTAGTTGCGTTCCTGGCTCGCCGATTGATTGAGCTGAGATGATACCGACAGCCTCGCCTGGTTTTACCAGTTTGCCCTCGCCCAAATTCACGCCATAGCATTTAGCGCAAACGCCCTTGTGAGCCTTGCAAGTAATCGGAGTTCTAATGCTGACTGATTTAATTCCAGCATCTACGATAGTGCGAACCTCTTTTTCGCCAAGAAGTGTGCCCTCGGTAAATAAAATTTCATTTGAAACTGGATCAATCACATCTGCACTTAGCACACGACCCAAAATTCTATCGGCTAAATTCTCGACCAAAGTTCCGTTTTCGACGATTTCAGTTACTTCGATACCCTCGTGTGTGCCACAATCATGGATTGTAACGCGGACATTTTGAGCGACATCGATTAGCTTACGAGTAAGGTAACCAGCATTTGCCGTTTTAAGCGCAGTATCGGCTAGACCCTTTCTCGCACCGTGGGTTGAGATGAAGTATTCGTTCGCATCTAATCCCTCGCGGAAATTTGATGTAATCGGGGTCTCGATAATCGAACCATCTGGTTTAGACATCAAACCACGCATACCAGCTAATTGGCGAATTTGCTCTGAACTACCACGAGCGCCACTATCAGCCATCATATAGATTGAGTTAAAGCCGTCTTTGTCGTTTTTCATCAAATCCATCATCTCATCGGCTAGTTTTTTAGTCGTGCTTGTCCAAATTTGAATAGTTTTATTGTATCTCTCGCCCTCAGTTAGCAAACCGCCAGAGTATTGATTTTGGACTTCGCGGACTTGATTTTTCGCGTCCTCAATCAAATTTGACTTAGAATTTGGCACGATGATATCTGAAACAGCGATTGAAATTCCAGCTTTTGTAGCGGATTCGAAACCTAAATTTTTAAGGTTATCTAGGAATTCAGCACTTACTTCCAAACCGCCATTTTTATAGACATAATCGACTAGTTCTGCGATATCTTTTTTCTTTAATTTTTTATTCCACAATGTATCTGGGATAAAATCAGGTAAGATCGATTTGATGACCAATCTACCAGCTGTCGTAAAGATAATGCGACCATCGACCATAGTTTTGATTTTAGCGTGGATATCGAGAGAGTTCGCCTCCACAGCGACCATAACCTCATCGACATTGGCAAAAATTTTGTTTGTGCCTTTTGCACCGGCTTTTTCAAGGCTAAGATAATAAATTCCCAAAACCATATCTTGCGAAGGCACAGCCACAGGCTTACCGCTAGCTGGAAGCAAGATATTCATAGAGCTTAGCATTAAAATTTTGCACTCTGCGATTGCCTCTTGGCTTAGTGGGACATGCACAGCCATTTGATCGCCGTCGAAGTCAGCGTTGAAAGCCGCACAAACAAGCGGGTGCAAACGAATAGCCTTACCCTCGATTAGGACTGGGTGGAAGGCTTGGATTGACATTTTGTGAAGTGTCGGCGCACGGTTTAGCATGACAGGGTGACCTTTAACGACCTCTTCTAGGCACTCCCAAACCTCATTTACCTTGCCTTCAATCATTTTTTTAGCTTGTTTTACGGTTGTTGCATAACCTTTTTCTTGAAGTCTAGCTATCAAATGCGGTTTAAATAGCTCTAATGCCATTGTTTTTGGCAGACCGCATTGATCCATACGCAAATTTGGACCTACGACGATAACTGAACGACCAGAGAAATCGACGCGTTTTCCAAGCAAATTTTGTCTGAAACGGCCTTGTTTTCCTTTGATAATCTCGCTTAGAGATTTTAGCGGGCGTTTGTTTGCGCCTTTTACAGCGTTTGCCTTTCTGCCGTTATCAAATAGCGCATCGACAGCTTCTTGGAGCATGCGTTTTTCGTTGCGAATAATAATCTCTGGCGCATCAAGCTCCAAAAGTTTTTTAAGGCGAGTGTTGCGATTGATAACTCTGCGATATAAATCATTGACATCTGAAACCGCAAATTTACCGCCGTCAAGGCTAACTAGCGGTCTTAAATCCGCTGGTAGAACTGGTAAATTTGTAATCATCATCCACTCTGGTTTGTTGCCAGAATTTAAAAAGCTCTCTACGACTTTTAGGCGTTTGATTATATTTTTTTTCTTTAATTCTGAATTTGTGCTAGCCATTTCCTCTTTCAAATTTGAAAGAATTTCGACCAAATCAAGATCTGCTAGCATATCTCTGATAACTTCACCACCCATTTTAGCCACGAAACCAGTTTGCTCGAATCTCTCGCGTAAGCTTTGGTATTGCTCTTCGTTTAATACATCGTATTTTTCGACTTTTTTAGTGTTTTCGTTATCATAATACGCACTACCAGCGCTCTCTACGATATATGCCTCGTAGTAAAGCACACGCTCTAAATCTTTCATTTTGATATTCAAAAGCGTGCCGATACGGCTAGGGAGCGAATTTACATACCAAATGTGCGCTACTGGGGTAACTAGCTCGATATGTCCCATGCGTGTGCGGCGAACCTTAGAACTAGTGATTTCTACACCACATTTTTCGCATTTCCAGCCTTTATAGCGCATTTTTTTGTATTTTCCGCAAATGCACTCATAATCCCTTACTGGACCAAAAATTTTAGCGCAAAACAAGCCGTCTCGTTCAGGTTTTAGCGTGCGATAGTTGATAGTTTCTGGCTTTTTAACCTCGCCGTGGCTCCAATTTTTGATTTGCTCAGGGCTAGCAAGTCTTATGGCAAATACATCAAAATCTTGAACTCTACCGTCTTCTTTAATTTCAATTTTTTCTAAGCTATTGTTTTCGCTCATTTCTTTTCCCCGTTTCCGTAAATTTCAACATCCAAAGCAAGTGATTTAAGCTCGTTTGTTAAAACAAAAAATGTCTCAGGAATTCCTGTTGTTGGAACATTTTCGCCTCTGGTAAGTGCTTTATACGCCGCCAAACGACCATCGACATCGTCTGATTTGACAGTTAGCATTTCGCGCAAGGTATATGCCGCACCATAAGCTTCAAGCGCCCAAACTTCCATTTCTCCAAATCTTTGACCACCAAATAATGCTTTACCGCCGACTGGTTGCTGTGTAACAAGGCTGTAAGGGCCCGTGCTTCTAGCATGGACTTTTTCATCGACAAGGTGGTGGAGTTTGAGATAATACATACAACCCACATTTACGCGCTCTTTAATCTTTTCGCCTGTGCGTCCATCATAAAGCTCGGTTTTGCCATCAGCGTCGATTTTCGCCATTTCAAATAGTTTCGCAAAATCCTCAGGCACGATTCCCTCAAAAATCGGAGCTGCAAATCTAACGCCTTTGCTCCAATCTCTGGCGTATTTCAAAAGCTCTTCATCGCTGATTTTTTCTAGCGTTTTCTTAGCGTCCATAAGCTTAGAAACATTTGCGATATCAATCATTTTAGCGCGAAGTTCTTTTAGCCACTCGCCAGTTTTTTGCTCTAAAATTTCAGCGATTTGCTCGCCCAAACGCCAGCCTACTAAACCTAAATGGCTCTCCATGATTTGACCGATATTCATACGGCTTGGAACGCCTAGCGGATTTAGGACGATATCTACTCTTTGACCATTTGGAAGGTATGGCATATCGACCTCTGGGACGATATTTGAGACAATACCTTTGTTTCCGTGGCGTCCAGCCATTTTGTCGCCGACTTTTAGTTTGCGTTTAGTTGCGACATAGACTTTGACTAGTTTTACTACGCCACTTGGCAAGATATCATCTTTTTCCAAAATTTCGATTTTTTCATCATGCTCTTCTTTAAGCTTTCGTTTTTCGTTTTGGAAGTGGTTTTTCAAATCCTCATACTCTTTTTGAATTTTCTTAGAGTAGCCTTTGATAAACGAATTTAGCGTAAAGCGGTTTGAGCTTTCAAGCTCTTCTTTGCTGACAATATCGCCTTTTTTATACTCTTTTTTGTTTAGAGTTTGTTCGCTTTCTAGTTTGCTTTTTGATAGCAAGGCTACGACTTTTAGCATTTCTTCGCGATCTAGCATCAAAAGTCTGTCGTGGTGCTCGCGCTCTAACTCTGTCTTTTCGTCCTCATAAGCTTTGTTTGTTCTAGGATCTTTTTCATAGCCTTTTTTAGTGAAAATTTTGACATCGATTACCACGCCTTCCATAGAAGCTGTCGCATAGAGTGATTTATTTACCACATGTCCTGCTTTTTCACCAAAAATCGCCCTTAAAAGTCTTTCCTCTGGGGTTGGTTTGACCTCGCCTTTTGGAGTTACTTTTCCTACCAAAATCATACCAGGTTTGACATGGGTTCCGATTTTGATAATTCCACTCTCATCAAGGTGAGAAAGCTCTTCTTCCTTGATATTTGGGATATCTCTGGTGATCTCTTCTACGCCGTCTTTTAACTCTCTGGCTTCAATCTCTTTCTCATAAATATGCACGCTTGTGTATTCATCAGCGCGAATCATCTTCTCGCTCATTACGACGGCGTCCTCGTAGTTATAACCATGCCATGGCATAAACGCGATTAGAGCGTTTTTACCGATAGCTAGCTCGCCGCCGTCCATGCTAGGGCCATCTGCGATGATTTGTCCCTCTTTGACACTATCGCCTTTGCGCACAATTGGGTGCTGAGAAAATGTAGTGTTTTGGTTAGTGCGTAAATTTTTCTCCATTGAGTAGTGATCGATAAACGGACCTTTTTCATCTTCGCCTAAGATAAAGATATTTTTATTATCTACTTTTTCGACCACGCCGGCTCTTTTGGCCTTAATCGCCTCCCAAGAATCCCTAGCGATTGTAGCTTCCATACCTGTGCCTACAATCGGAGCAGTTGCGTATAGAAGCGGAACTGCTTGGCGTTGCATATTTGAACCCATTAGCGCGCGGTTGGCGTCATCGTGCTCCAAAAATGGAATAAGTGAAGCAGCTACACCAGCAATCATACCAGAGCAAAGGTCGATTAGAGTGATGTCCTCGCGTCTAGCCATAAGGTTTTCGCCGTCTTTTCTAGCTTCTAGCATTTCCTCGATAATCGCGCCGTTTTCATCTAATTTAGCAGAAGCAGGAGCGATTACATGACCTTCTTCTTGTGTAGCAGTTAGATAAACGATTTCGTCTGTTACCTTGCCATCGACGACCTTTTTATAAGGAGCTTCGACAAAGCCTAAATCATTTACTTTTGCATAAGTTGCAAGTGTATTGATAAGACCGATATTTTGACCCTCCGGGGTTTCGATTGGACAAATTCTACCATAGTGAGTCGGATGGACATCGCGCACCTCAAATCCAGCGCGCTCTTTAACCAAACCGCCCTCGCCAAGAGCAGATAAACGACGCTTGTGAGTAACCTCGCTAAGCGGGTTTGTCTGATCCATAAATTGGCTTAACTGACCGCCTGTGAAAAATTCCATAAGCGTAGTTGTGATGATTTTTGGATTGACAAAATCATAAGGCATAAGCTCATCGATATTTCCGCTAATGCTTGCAAATTTATCTTTTATAGCTTTTTGAACCTTGATAAATCCAAGGTGCATTTCACTAGCCAAAAGCTCACCAATAGAGCGAATTCTACGATTGCCTAGATTATCTCTATCATCGATAAAGCCTTCGCCATTTTTAACTTTTATCAAATATTTTGCTGTTTTTATAATGTCTTCGTTAGTTAGCACCGTTACATACTCTGGTGTTTCGTTGCCAAGCTTGTGATTCATTTTCATACGGCCGACTTTTGTAAGGTCGTATCTTTCAGGGTTGAAAAACAGATCATTTACAAACGATCTTGCAGTCTCTTTAACCACTGGCTCGCCAGGGCGCATAACTTTATAAATTCTAATAGCTGCTAAATCATTTTCATCATCAACGCCTTCGCTTTGTTGCAAAATTTTAAGAGCTTCGCTATCTTGGGCAAATGAGTTGATGATAGAGGCATCGACACCACTAGCTAGGTCGTTTGCGATTGTAAATTTTTTCTGCGAATTTGCAATAGCGACTAGTTTGGTTTCATCTAACGCAGCAAGTGAATCATATATAACCTCGCCACTATCTTTATCAAAAATCGCGTCTGCTAAGTGGCGCTCTGCTAAAATTTCAGCTGGGTATTCTATAAGCTTCAACCCCTCTTCTGCTAATTTTTCAGCTTTTTTTAGAGTTAAACGCTTGCTTGCTTGGTGCAAAACCTCGCCTTTTTCGTTGATGATATCATAATCAAGTCTGCCAGCATACTCTTTTGGATCGAAATCTGTTAAGAATTTGCCTTTTTTGACATAGATTGTTTTAATCGGATAAAATAGTTTTATAATGTCTTGTTTTTTATATCCAAGTGCGCGGAAAAGTATAGTAATAGGAACCTTGCGTCGTTTATTAATGCGCACATACAATACATCTTTCGCATCGTATTCGAAATATAGCCAGTTGCCACGATCTGGTATGATTTGGGCTGTGTAGATTAGTTTGTTTAATACAGTCGGGCTCTCTTCTTCTTTGAAAATAACGCCAGGACTTCTGTGTAGTTGATTTACGACGACACGCTCGACACCGTTGATGATAAATGAAATTCTATCGGTGATAAGCGGAATATCGCGAATATAAATATCTTGTTCTTTTATATCTTTTACGCCGATTTTTTCGCCTGTTTTATCATCTCGCTCATGCACGATTAGGCGAATTTTCATCTTTAAATTTACAGAATATGTAAGACCACGCTCCATACACTCTCTAATCGAGTATTTTGGCTTGGAAAGCTCGCTACTTACATACTCGATGCTTAGTCTGTTTTGAGCATCATGAATAGGAAAGATAGCACGGAAGACTTTTTCTATACCACTATCTGCATTTGAGTTATCAAGATTTAAAAAGTGATCAAAACTTTTTTTTTGTAATTGTAATAAATTTGGTATCTCTATATCTTTTGGGACCTTAGAAAAATCAACTCTAAGACGATTACCTGAATATAAGCTATTTAACATTCTACTACCTCGTAGTTGTATTTTAAGAAAGAAGTGTCGGCGCTTGCACACCGACACACATTATGATTTGCAAAACTAATAAATTTTGCGAGATTATTTAAGTTCGACCTTAGCGCCTGCTTCTTCAAGCTCTTTTTTAGCTTTTTCAGCATCTTCTTTGCTAACGCCCTCTTTAAGAACAGATGGTGTAGACTCAGTAGCGTCTTTTGCCTCTTTAAGACCAAGACCTGTAAGAGCACGAACGACTTTAATAACATTGATTTTTTTGTCGCCTGCATCAACTAATACGATATCGAATTCAGTTTTTTCCTCAGCTGCTGCTGCACCTGCTGCTGCACCTGCTGCGCCAGCTACCATAACAGGAGCTGCACTAACGCCGAATTTCTCTTCGAATTCTTTAACTAATTCGCTAAGCTCTAAAACTGAAAGATTAGAAATGAATTCTAATACATCTTCTTTTGTAATTGCCATTGTTTTTCTCCTAAATTTTTATTTTATGCTGTTTGTTCTTTTTTTTCTTTAAGCGCATTTAAGCCGATTGTAAAATTTTGAATCGGTGCGTTCCAGACTTGAAGTAACATTGCGATAAGCTCGTCTCTGCTTGGCATTTTTGAAAGCGCGCGAACTTTTTCGATGCTAGTAACTTCACCATCGACATAAGCAGTTTTAAGTGCAAATGCTTCATTTTTCTCTTCAAATTTAGCAGCAACTTTACATACTGAAAGTTGATCGCCCCATAAGAAAATATTTGTATCTTTGAAACTCATACCATCTTTTTCGGCGTTTTTCAAAGCGATAGCTGCTAATGTATTTTTGATAACTCTGACTTTTACATCAAGCTCACGAGCGCTATTTCTAAGTTCTTCTAGTTTTTTAACATCTAGACCTTTGAAATCAGATATAACAATAGCTTCGCTATTTTTGAAAGCTTCGCTTAGTTCTGCTACGATTTGTGATTTTTCATCTCTCGTCATTAGGTTTCTCCTTTCCGATCGGTGATTTCAAGCCAAGAGATTTAAATTTAAGCTAGTTAAATTTAAATCAATTAAGTCAAAGCGACCTTGAACTATCTCCAATCTAAGATAAAAATTTTAAATTTTTATTTTAAATCAATAACTTCTTGGCTATCAAGAGTAACAGCTGGGCTCATAGTTAGCGAAAGTGCTGCATGAGTCACATATCTACCTTTTGCAGTAGCTGGTTTGTGTTTGTTAATGGCTTTGATAAATGTTGTAACATTATCCAAAAGTTGTTCTTTGCTAAAACTTACTTTTCCAAGACCAGCGTGGATATTTCCTTGTTTATCAACGCGGAAATTTACTTGACCACCTTTTGCATTTTTGACAGCTTGTGCTACATCCATTGTAACAGTGCCTGTTTTAGGGTTTGGCATTACGCCTTTTGGTCCAAGAATTCTACCTACTTTACCGACTAATCCCATTAAATTTGGAGTAGCGATAAGAACATCGAAATTTATAATACCTTTTTGGATTTCCTCGATTAAATCATCTGCACCCACGATATCAGCACCAGCCTCTTGTGCCTCAGTTGCTTTTGCATCTTTTGCGATAACAGCAACGCGGACAGTTTTTCCTGTGCCAGCTGGTAAAACGATAGAGCCGCGAACCATTTGGTCTGCGTGGCGCGGATCTACATTTAGTTTAAGAGCGATTTCAACAGTTTCATCAAATTTAGCAGATGCTAGACCTTTTACTGTATCGATAGCCTCAGATATATTGTATAGTTTATTAGAATCAACTTTTTTCAAAAGTTCATTAAATCTTTTCGAATTTTTTGACATATATTTCTCCGCAATTTTAAAGTGCTACCGCTTTTATTTAAATCTTAGCGGTCAAAAGATTAATCTACTATGGTAATACCCATAGAGCGTGCAGAACCAGCAATGATTCTAGCTGCTTGTTCGCGATCGTTGGTATTTAAATCAGCGATTTTTTTCTCAACGATTTCCAAAACTTGCGCTTTTGTTAAAGTCGCAACTTTTTTCTTCAAAGGATTGTCTGAACCTTTGTCGATTTTAGCTGCTTTTTTAATCAAATCTGTCGCAGGTGGTTGTTTTGTGATAAATGTAAAGCTTTTATCAGCATAAACAGTGATAACAACAGGGATATTATAACCTGCCATATCTTTTGTGCGCTCGTTAAATGCTTTACAAAATTCCATAATATTTACGCCTTTTTGACCCAAAGCTGGACCAACTGGCGGACTTGGATTTGCTTTTGTAGCGGCGATTTGTAATTTAATCTCACCAACAACTTTCTTAGCCATTTACTATACTCCTTATTAAATTTTTAAATTATCTTTTCGACTTGTGAATATGAAATTTCAATCGGCGTGCTTCTACCAAAGATAGAAACATTTAATCTAAGCTTGCCGTGAAGCATATCATACTCTTCGACAATACCATTAAAATTCGCAAATGGTCCATCGATAATTCTAACAGTCTCGCCCTCATCAAAATTGATTTTTGGTTTTGGTGCTTGACGATTATTGATTTTTTCAAGAATTATTGCGATATCTTTTTCCAATAAAGGAGAAGGTTTTTTAGCCTCGCCGATAAAGCGGCTAACTTTTGGCAAAATTTGAATTCTATGCCACAAAGTAGTGTCTAAATCTAAATTTGCAAAACAATATCCAGGATATAAACTTCTCTCTTTGATAGTTTGTTTTGTGTTTTTGACCTCGATAACATCTTCTGTGGGAACTAAAACCTCACCGATTTTATCTGCAAGCATCTCATCAGCTTTTAGAGCTTCGATAGCATTTTTTACTGCCATTTCACTGCCAGCATAAGTCTGAATTGCATACCATTTATGTGCCATAAAAAAACCTTTCTATGCAGTAATTGCAGTAGACATTAGAAAATCTACCAAAGCCAAAAATAACGCTATGACCACAACCACAACAACTACTGAAATATAAGCAGTTCTTGTTTGCTCTTTTGTTGGAAAAATTACCTTATCTAATTCTATTCTTGCTTGTCTATAATATTCTTTAATTTTTTCCATAATCCCTATCCTCGTGGCAGGGCAAGAGGGATTCGAACCCCCAACCATCGGATTTGGAATCCGGCGCTCTACCGTTGGAGCTATTGCCCTATAAACTTATTTAAGCTTAACTTCCTTGTGAAGTGTATGTTTTTTTAATCTAGGGCAGTATTTTTTAAGTTCCATTTTTTCTGTTGTTGTTTTGCTGTTTTTATAAGTGCTGTAATTGATATCTCCGCACTCAGAACATTTTAGACCAATTTTTACTCTACTTGAATTTTTTGCCATATTACTTCCTTAAATTTAAAAAAACAGACGGATTATAAAATCCGTCTGTATAAAAATTATGCAATGATGTTTGAAACAACACCTGAACCAACAGTTCTACCACCCTCACGGATAGCGAATCTTGTTCCTTGTTCAAGAGCAACAGGAGCGATAAGCTCAACTGTGATTTTAACATTATCACCAGGCATAACCATCTCTGTGCCAGCAGGTAGAGTGATTGAGCCAGTAACATCTGTTGTTCTAACATAGAATTGTGGTCTATAATTGTTAAAGAAAGGAGTGTGGCGTCCGCCTTCCTCTTTTGTTAGAATATAAACTTCACCTTCGAATTTTGTGTGAGGAGTGATTGATTTTGGTTTGCATAGAACCATACCTCTTTCAACCTCTTCTTTTTTAGTTCCTCTTAGCAATACGCCGACATTATCGCCAGCTTCGCCTTGATCCATCTCTTTTCTGAACATCTCAACGCCAGTAACTGTTGTTGTTTGAGTTGGTTTAAGACCAACGATTTCGATTGTATCGCCTACTTTAACAACACCTTTTTCGATTCTACCAGTTACAACTGTACCACGACCTGAGATTGAGAAGATATCTTCGATTGGCATCAAGAAATCTTTATCAGTGTCACGAGTTGGAGTTGGGATATAGCTATCAACAGCGTTCATAAGATCCATGATTTTTGCTGACCACTCGCCGTCGTTACCAGCTTTTGCCTCTTCAAGAGCTTGAAGTGCTGAACCAGCTACGATTGGAGTATCATCGCCTGGGAAGTTGTATTCATTTAGAAGCTCTCTAACTTCCATTTCAACTAGTTCTAGAAGCTCAGGATCATCAACCATATCAGTTTTGTTTAGGAAAACAACGATGTATGGAACACCAACTTGGCGAGATAGCAAGATGTGCTCTCTTGTTTGTGGCATAGGACCATCAGCTGCTGAAACAACTAGGATAGCGCCGTCCATTTGAGCAGCACCAGTAATCATGTTTTTAACATAGTCAGCGTGGCCTGGGCAATCAACGTGAGCATAGTGGCGAGACTCTGTTTCATACTCAATGTGAGATGTAGCGATAGTGATACCGCGCTCTTTTTCCTCAGGAGCATTATCGATATTGTCGTAATCTTTAAGCTCAGCAAGACCTCTTCTAGAAAGAACAGCAGAAATAGCAGCTGTCAAAGTAGTTTTACCATGATCGACGTGACCAATAGTACCAATGTTTACGTGTGGCTTGTTACGAGTAAATTTTTCTTTAGCCATCATATCCTCCGTTATTAATTTGTGGTTACACAATAAAAAACTAAGCAATTTTCTAAATGGAGCTCATAGCGGGACTTGAACCCGCGACCTCTTCCTTACCAAGGAAGTGCTCTACCTCTGAGCCATATGAGCATTACCCCTGGCCAAGAGAAATCGCTACCTACTATCTGACAATGTAAGACGAAATTTGGATATAAAAGCGTATAAAAGCATTAAGTTTTTACAGCTCCCAGTAAAACCCAAATGGAGCGGGAAACGGGGCTCGAACCCGCGACCCTCAGCTTGGAAGGCTGATGCTCTAGCCAACTGAGCTACTCCCGCATAGATTCATGGTGGTGAGACGTGGATTCGAACCACGGAAGACATAGTCAGCAGATTTACAGTCTGCCCTCGTTGGCCACTTGAGTATCTCACCTAATGAAAATCTGGTCAAACACTGTTACAAAAAAATGGAGCTGGTGAACGGACTTGAACCGCCGACCCACTGCTTACAAGGCAGTAGCTCTACCAACTGAGCTACACCAGCATTTTGAAATTGAAGTTTGGATTATATCTGAAAAAAAAATCTTTGTCAAGGCTAAATCAGCAAAATTTTAAAATTTTACTCTTTTTTGTTATAATCGCTCAAATTTTGATAAAGGATTGTTATGAAAATCGTTCCTTGGATTATCGTTATATTTATGATTTATGTGGTGTATTATTTTATTTCTCGTTCCGAAAAGCGCATCACAGCGCTAGAAAAACGACTAAACCAAGCCGAGAGCAACTACGACGAGCTAAAAAAACAGATCGAAGCCAACCGCATGCTAATCCAAGAAAACAGCCCAAAAGAGCCAGAAACAGAAGAAAACGCCTACGAAGATTGAAATTTGGGATTTTATCCATAAATTTAAGCTCAAAAGAACTTAAAATTTAAACTTCCTTTTATAACTTTAAAGTTATAACTTACGAGTTTAAAAGGTTTTTTGTATGGGAAATTATATTTTGTAACGATAATTCAAAAGGTGAATTTTACAACTTGCCAAAGCATTTAGTCGTGCGTGGTTCAGTGTTATTAAAGGTTTTGGAAATCAAAGGCAACAACATAGGCGAACCGATAACCAAAAAATTCGCGTAATGAAATTTTTGAAATTCGAATAATAGCCGACAAAGACATAGCTAGAAGCCTATATACTTATGAAATCGGCAAGAAAATTATAATTTTAACGATATTTGTTAAAAAGACCGAAAAGACACCAAACGATAAAATTGAATTAGCATTAAAACGCTTAAAGGAGTGGAAAAATGAAAATAAAAACTAAATCTTTAAAATTTGAAGACACTTTTAATGAGTGTATGCAAGATGCTGAATTCAAAAAGCTTTACGATGAAATGCAAAATGAGTTTAATCTCATAATTTCACTCATAGAAGCTAGACAAGAAGCAAATCTCACACAAGCCCAACTTGCAGAGAAAATGGGCGTAAAACAATCAGCGGTAGCTAGGATAGAGAGTGGCAACCTAAATTTAAAATACGGCACTATTTGCAACTATCTCAAAGCGTGTGGTAAAAAGATAGTAAATTTCAATCTAGTATCTCTAAATGCCACCAAGGCTTGATATTTAGCAAAATACGAACTACAATCATATTTACCTTGTTGTGGTAAAATCGCACTTGGGTTTGAAGTTGAGGGGGTCTCGATAGGCGTTCGCCCAATAAGACCTATATCTGAGGTAGCTTCTAACTTATGATTTATGTTAGTCTCTCCCCCCAACTTACTATAATAGACTACATTTCCATCTGGCGTATCATTTATAATTTCCCTTAATTTTTTTTCATCAATATCAAAAAAATTTTCTTTTTTGCTTTTGCTATGTTTGGTAAATTTTGTGCTAGATTATCTGTTTGATTTTTGAAAAAGGCTTTTGTCCCAGCTTGGATAAATCTATTCCCAGCTAGTCCAGCTCCTGCACCTATGAGTGCGCCACGAAGTCTATTTTCGCTATCTTACGAAGCTACATTTGGTGTAATAAAGCCATTTCTTAGGAATTGTTTTGCGTTTTTGTCGAGGATTGCATTTTCGCCCTTTTGGTTTCCAGGTATCGTTGTCGCCTCGCGTAACCCCCGTTCGTAGCTGGTTTGCAGTTTTTCGCCACTACGCTTAACCCCAAACTCACCACTAATTCTTTCGCCAAAAGCACCAAAATTGTGGTTAAGCCCCCTATTAAAGATGCTGTCATTATATTCTCCAATTTATCTATTATATCCCTTTTTATTATAAATAGTTTCGCTATCTTGCGAAGCACCGATTAGCGCACCTGTTCCACTTGTGGCTAAATTAGAGACTACATTTGGTGTGATAAAGCCATTTCTTAGGAATTGTTTTGCGTTTTTGTCGAGGATTGCATTTTCGCCCTTTTCAACTCCCCTAGACAACGCTTGTGATAACCCCCTAGCATAGGCTTCCCGCATTGCATTTGCATTTTGCTTAGTTGATAGTTCGCCACTAATTCTTTCGCCAAAAGCACCAAAATTGTGATTAAGCCACCTATTATAGACGCCATCTCTTACTCCTATGCACCAAATTTTATCAAAGCGCCCTAGCAATCAGTTCTAGCGGATTTACGCATTTCATATCAATCTGCGCTAAGCCAAAGGCATTATTTAGCTGCATTCTGCACGCGCTACATTCCGCACTTACGATTTTTAGGGGAGTATCTTTGAGTGAGGCGACCTTGTCTAAGCCAGCCTTGCGCGAGAGATGATATTTTTCGCTCTGCATTGTTACGCCGCCAAATCCACAGCATTGATCGGCGTTTGACATTTCGATTATTTCATAATTTTGCGAGAGCAGATTTCGCGGTTCGCGCCAAATTCCTTGCATTTTGCGTGAGTGGCACGGATCGTGGTAGGTGATTTGCCCTATTTTTCCGCGCTCTGATAAAATTTCTTTTAAATTTGTAAATTTGTCAAAATACTCCGTCGCTAGATAAATTTTACTCGCCACAGCCTTTGCGCGCTCTTGCCAATGCGAATCGCCCTCGAAAAAATGCACATAATCGACTTTTAGCATACCAGAGCATGTCGCCTCTGGAACGACGATAGCATCGATATTTTCAAGCATTTTTTCAAAATACTCTATGTTAAATTTCGCGTTTTTCTCCACAGAGCCAAAATCCCCCGTGAAATACTGCGGCGCGCCACAGCAGGCTTGCTTTTTCATCAAATGCACATTTAAATTTAGGCTTTTTGCGATTTTCAAAAACGCCTCGCCAATGCCAGTATATGCGTAGTTTCCCATACAGCCGATAAAAAGCCCGATAGTTTTGCTTCCGCCATTGTCGATAAACTCGGCGTGCGAGTTCATAAAGCTTTTTTTCGCTAAGCTAGGCAGTGTGCGCTCCACGCTCATCATCGGCACCGAAAATCGCGGTTTCATCGTATTTCCGCGTTCGCTGTCTTTTTGCGTCTTAAAGGCACACGGCACGAAAAAATACCCTAGCCTAGCTGCCAAATCCAAAACTCTGCGGTGGCTTAAAAACCAAAACGCAGCCCTTTTATACCACGCTATGCCAAATTTTTGCGCGATTTTGTGGCGCATGTTTTCAATCGCGGTATCGGTAGGCAGGGAGTCGTTGCACACATCGACGCAACTTGTACATAAAAAACAGCTCTCAAAGATATTTTTCATATTTTTATCGAGTTCGAGTTCGCCCCGCTCGACCGCACCAAGCAGGTCCAAAAACCCGCGTGGGCTGGTAACTTCGTCGCTATTGATATTATGAATCGTGCAGGCTGGAATACATTTGCCACATTTTACGCATTTATCGCTTAGGGTTTTGAAATCATACATTTTTTACACCGTTTTTGAGAATTTTTTCTCGCCCAAATTTTTGTGCATATACTCATCAAAGCACATTGCGATATTGCGGATTAGAAGCGTTCCAGTCGGCGTTACGCTAAGCTCATCGTCTGAAATTTTCACAAAATCTTTGAGATATTCAAGCTCTTTTAGCGAATTTGCAAAATGCTCGAAAAATTTAATATTATGCTTGGCTTCGATCTCTTTGATATTTACCCTGAAATTCGCCATTAGGCTCATTACGACATCTTTGCGAAGCAAATCCTCGCTATTTAGCAAAATTCCTTTGAAAAACGGCAATTTACCGCTATCAATCGCCTCCTCATACGGCGCCATATCTTTGAAATTTTGCGCATAATGCCGCGCGCCCTCGCCGATACTTGTTAGCCCAATGCCAATCAAATCCGCGCCACCTTTTGTGGTGTAACCTTGGAAATTTCTATGAAGCGTGCCGTCTTTAAGCGCAGCGTGAAGCTCGTCGCTTGGCTTAGAGTAGTGATCCATGCCGATTGGCTCGTATCCATTAGCGGTCAAAAAATCATGAGTAAATTTTAAAATTTCAAGCTTGATTTTTGGCGCAGGAAGCGTGCTTTCGTCGAATTTACGCATAGATTTTTTTATCCATGGAACATGGGCGTAATTAAATATCGCAAAACGATCTGGATTAAGGCTTAGCGCCAAATTTAGCGTTTCTTGGAAAGTCGCTAAATTTTGATATGGCAAACCATAAATCAAATCCATATTAATCGACTTTATCCCAGCCTTTCGCGCCATATCCATTACGCTTTTTGTCAGCTCATAAGGCTGAATTCTATGGATTTCTTTTTGCACGCGCTCGTTGAAGTCCTGCACGCCGTAACTTATGCGGTTAAATCCATGCGAAATAAGCACATCAAGCTGCTGCTGTGTGAGAAATCTAGGGTCAATCTCACAGCTAATCTCAGCGTCAGCGCTGAAATTTTTGAAATGTTTTTTTATGTTTTTTATGTGGCGATCAAGTTGTTCGGCGTCGAAATATGTCGGTGTGCCACCACCAAAGTGCATTTGCGTAACAATCCTGCTAGCGTCTAAATGCTCGCACAAAATATCCATTTCGCGATCTATGTAGTCCAAATACCTGTCCATTTTATCGCGTTTGCCAGTGTAGATGACATTACAGCCACAAAAATAGCACGCCGAACGGCAAAACGGCATGTGAAAATAAAGCGAAAGCGGGGCGTTTTTGTCTTGGGTTTTTAGCTCGTTTATATACTGCTCGTAGCTGAAATTTTGGCTAAATTCTAGCGCAGTTGGATAGCTCGTATAGCGCGGTCCTGGGCGCGAAAATTTAGCATACGCGTCAAAATCAATGTTTGCCATTTCTGCTCCTTACTAACTCTTCGATATCTATAAATAAATTTGGGTGTGATTGCTTCACGCGCGAAACTATGGCGTCCAAATCTAAATTTATCTTTTTTATGCTTGGGTTTTCGCTCGTGATTTTGCGGATCTCGTCCATGCACACGATCCACGCATCGCCAAAATCCACTGGGGCTTGCTGTAAAATCGAGCGCTCTAATTTTAGGTTGAAATTCTCTGCAATCGCCCCTTTTGCGACTTGGATTAGATTATTTAGCGATTTTAAAGATACCATTGTGTGCAATTCGCCACTCTCATCTATCCCAAACCACGGCTCCTCGTCGCTCCATGAACCCTTTTTTAGTGTTAGTTTTTTTTCGTTTGTCCCAGGGTCGTGCGAAATCTCAAAAACCGTGCTATTAGCGTCCTCGATACCGAAAAATTCATTGATTTGATCAATTTTTGTTAATGCTTTGTCGTTTTTTTCCACTTAATTACCTCTGTGTCTATCTAGCCATACCATTACGCCCTTTTGACCGTGCAGTCTGTTTTCAGCCTCGCTAAAAACATCGCCCGCATGAGCTTCTATAATCTCATCGCTGACCTCGTATCCGCGATACGCTGGCAAGCAATGCAAGAAAATAGCATCTTTTTTGGCTAGGCTCATCATATCTTTATCTACGCAAAATCCCTCAAACTGCTTAACTTTGCGCTCTTTTTCGCTCTCTTGTCCCATTGAAACCCAAGTATCAGTCGTAACGACATCTACACCACAGACTGCCTCGCGTGGATCGTGAGTGTAGAGGATTTTTGCCCCTGAAATTTTGGCGTTTTTCTCGGCTTGTGCTACGATAGAAGCGTCAGCCTCATAGCCCTTTGGCGTGGCGATTCTAAGCTCAAATCCTAAAATCGAAGCAAGCGAAATCCAAGTGTGCGCCATATTGTTTCCGTCCCCGATATACGCCACGCAGTCCCCACTAGCGCGCTCTTGCATAGTAAGATAATCCGCGATTAACTGCACTGGGTGGAGATAATCGCTAAGGCCATTTATCACAGGCACGGCTGAGTATTTGGCGAATTCCTCCAAATCACTTTGTTTATAAACCCTAAGCATAGCCATATCGACCATGCTAGAAATCACGCGCGCAGTATCTCTCACAGGCTCGCCACGACCTAGTTGAATATCTTTTGAGCTTAAAAACAGCGCTTGTCCGCCTAACTGATACATACCAGTCTCAAAGCTCACGCGCGTTCTAGTCGAGCTTTTTTCAAAAATCATTGCTAGGGTTTGGTTTTTTAGATACGGTTTGTAATCCTTCGCTTTGGCCTCTTTTTTAATCTCGGCTGCAAGGCGCAAAATTTCAAAAATTTCATCTTTGCTAAAATCTTCAAAAGTCAAAAAATGTCGCATACTCACTCCTAAATTTAGCTAAATTTACGCAAAAGCTCAGCTATTTCTTTTGCGTGATATGAGATTATCATATCCGCTCCTGCGCGTTTTATGCTTATCATAGTCTCCATTAAAACCCGCTCATAATCGATCAACCCAAGCTTCGCTCCGCCTTTTAAAAGCGCGTATTCGCCACTGACATTATACGCACAAATCGGAAGCAAAGTGCGCTCGCGCAAATCACGGATTATATCCAAATACGCAAGTGCTGGTTTTACCATTAAAATATCAGCTCCTTGCGCCTCGTCTTCCAAACTCTCATTTATCGCCTCAAATCGGTTTGCTGGATCCATTTGATACGAGCTTCTATCGCCAAAGCTAGGCGCGCTCTCCGCTACATCGCGAAACGGCCCGTAATACCCGCTCGCAAATTTCGTCGAATACGCCATAATCGGTAAATTTTCAAATCCATTGCTATCAAGTGCGCAGCGTAAAGTGGTGATTATGCCGTCCATCATACCGCTTGGGGCTATCATATCAGCGCCGTTTTTGGCGTGGATTAGGGCTTGTTTGGCTGAAATTTCAAGCGTAGCGTCGTTATTTACGGTTTGATGAACATGATCTAGTATCCCGCAGTGTCCGTGGTCAGTGTATTCGCAAAAGCACAAATCCGTAATCACCATAAATTTTGGAAATTTATCCTTAATCGCGCGAAGCGCAGTGGCGATTATGCCATCATCGCTAAGCGCGTCAGAGCCAATGCTATCTTTGATTTCTGGAATTCCAAAAAGCAAAATTTTATTAATTCCCAAATTTGATAAAATTTCACACTCTTTTAAAATTTCATCCAAACTCAGCTGAAATACGCCTGGCATAGAGCTTATCTCGTTTTTGACACCTTTACCAGGAACGACAAAAAGCGGGTAAATAAAATTTCTCATCTCTAACGAAGTTTCGCGCACGAGTTCCCTTACTACGGGATTTATGCGCACTCTTCTAAATCGTTTAAACATTGTTTTTCCTTTTTTGGGTAAAATCATCGATTTATAATATCACAAATGGAGTAAATTTTATATGAATATTCAAATTTCGCAGATTGCAAATTTGCCCTCACGCTTCGGTAAATTTAAGGTGCAGTCCTTCAAAGAAAACGAAAAAGAACACTTAGTAATCGCAAAAATGCCGTTAAATGAAATCGTAAATGTGCGAATCCACTCCGAGTGCCTCACAGGAGATGCGATCGGAAGCCTAAAATGCGATTGCCGTGACCAACTCGAAGAGAGCCTAAAATACATAGAAAAAAACGGCGGTATGGTGATATACCTGCGCCAAGAGGGGCGAAATATCGGGCTACTAAATAAAATCAACGCTTACGCGCTCCAAGATAAGGGATTTGATACAATCGAGGCAAATCATCAGCTAGGTTTCAAGGCAGACGAGCGAACTTACGAAATCGTGGATTTTATCCTAAAACACTATGAAATCAAAAAGATAAATTTACTCACAAACAACCCTGAAAAGCTATCAAATTTGCACTGCGTAGAGATTGTCGAGCGCATACCAATTATCATCAAAGCCAACGAATTTAGCGAAAATTATCTGCGAACTAAAAAAGATAAAATGGGGCATTTGCTGTGAATTTGATTTTGCCTGAAAATTTCGACGAAAAGTGCGCTAAATTTGGCGAGTGTCTGCGTAAATTTAACGCAATCCACAGCCTTACGAATTACGATGATTTAAGCGAAATTATCGCCGATAGTATTGGCGGGGTGAAATTTATCCCAAAATACCCTAAAATCGCCATTGACATCGGTAGCGGGGCTGGGTTTCCGGCGATATTTTTGGCTATGGTTTTAAACCACACGAAATGGCATTTATACGAGCCAATCGCCAAAAAAGCGTCGTTTTTGACCTACGCTAAGGTAAATTTGGAGCTAAAAAATGTCGAAATTCATAGAGAAAAAATCGAAAATTCGCTAAAATTTAGGGCTGATTTGATAACTTCAAGGGCTGTGATGAAAACGAAAAATTTAGTCGAAATTTGCGATGGATTTTATGATAGCAATACGCACTTTTTGCTCTATAAAGGCAGTAGCGTAGATGATGAAATCACCGAGACTAAAAGCAAATTTCCAAGTGCCAAATTTGAGATTTTTAACGCCGGTATGCGAAATTACCTACTTCTTAGCGGAATTTGTTAAAATATTGTATAATCTTGCGATAAAGCGAATTTTAAAAGGATTAAATAATGCAAACTTCAAAGGATTTTACGCCTATGTTGGTTTTGGTTCCAAATGGCGAAGTTGAATTTTTTGCGCAATTTTGCCAAAAAATCGGCTACAAAGCAGAGCAAACACAGGATTTTGAAAATTTCAAAAACGAAATTTTAAACGATATTTTCGAAAACCCTAAAAATCGCGCTGTCTTTGAAAGGCTAAAAGATAAATGAAATATTTAACGCTAAATCAAGCCATATCTTTGCACGACGGCGTTTTAGAAAAAATGGGTGGATTGATTGGCTACAATAACGCTCAAATCGGCTATTTAGCCTCAGCATTAGAAAATATCAAAAACGATTTATACTATCCTAGCATTGCAGAAAAAGTAACGCATTTAATGTTTTCGTGTGTCAAATTTCACCCATTTTTAGACGGAAACAAACGAAGTGCCATAATGCTTTCAAAGGCTTTTTTGATAATTAATGAGGCGGTTTTTGACAAAGATAGTTTTTACGAATTTATGGAAAATATAGTCGTAAGCGTCGCGGACGGCAGTATTTCAAAAGAAAAATTGCAAGAAATATTTGAAAATTTATTAAAAATTTAAAGGCCAAAAATGGGAAAACTTTTATCATTAGCGATAATTATTGCGTTAATTTATTTTTTAATCGTGCCGAAATTTCGCGCCAAAAAGGGCGAGAGCGCAGACACAAAGGGCGAGCAAGAGCCAACAGCGCTAATGCCTTGCGATGAGTGCGGGACATATTACGAGCAAGGCGCGCTTATCTCGCATAATTCGCGCCAAATTTGCAAATCTTGCTTGGCAAAAATAAAGGAAAAAAAATGATTATTCTAGGGCATGAATTGGTTGATTACGAGCCGTTTTACGCTATCAAACACACAGACGAGGTTTTCAGATACGATAATTTGCTCTTTAAATTCGATCCTAAATTAATCTCGCTAGCCAAAAGCACGGAGAAAAATTTCAGCGTCATTACAAACAACCTAAACGAAATTTTGCTCGCAAACGGCGCAGGTGCGAGGTTTATCATCGTAAATAAAAAAACCGCCCCACTCGCGCAAAAGCTAGCCAACGACTATCTTTTTGACGCTAAAATCGCCATGTTTGTCAGCTCCACTCGCGCTCTAAAACAGCTTGCCGAGCTTGGAATCGACGCTGTGGTTTTCAAAGAAGCTATCGCAAACCGCCCAAAATCCTTTTTAAGCGGGCTTTTTGCGGGCGGACGCAAATTTCACCTGCCACATATCAATCCGCAAGGCCTAATCGGTCTAACCAAAAATTTAGGCGGAAAAATCAAAAATTTAGACACAAAAATCAGTGCGAAAAATTTATCCAAGGAGGATATATGGAAAAAATAAAAACCGCCCTGCTAATGAGCGGGCTCGTGCTACTTTTTATGTTCGTCGGCAGCCTAATTGGCGGACAAAAGGGTATGATTATGGCGTTTGTCGTGGCGTGCGGTATGAATTTTTTCAGCTATTTTTTCAGCGACAAACTAGTCTTGAAACACTACCGCGCTACGCCAGTTACGGCCGAGAGCCAGCCTATGTTATACGACATAATCGATCGCCTTTGCGCTAAGGCGAATTTGCCAATGCCAAAAATCTATATCATCAACGAGCAAGTTCCAAACGCCTTTGCCACAGGTCGCAACCCAAACAACGCCGCAGTCGCCGTTACACAAGGCCTGCTAAATCTAATGAGCCCGCAAGAAATCGAGGGCGTGCTAGCTCACGAACTAAGCCATGTTAATCACTACGATATCCTAATCGGCTCGATCGCTGCAATGTTTGCAGGCGCAATCGCAATGCTAGCGAATTTCGCCAAATTTGGCGCGATTGCGGGCTCAAACTCACAAAATCGCGGTGGCGCAAATGGAATTTTCTTGCTAATTGGAGCCGTGATAATGCCGCTAGCTGCTAGCGTAATCCAAATGGCAATCTCACGCACCAGAGAATTCAAAGCAGACGCCGGTGCAGCCGCACTTACAGGGCACCCTGAGTGGCTGATTTCTGCTCTATCCAAGCTGGATAATTACGCCAAAAACTACCGCATGCACTCTGCGACGGGATCGACTGCGCACATGTTTATCATAAACCCATTTAGCGGGATTAAGGCGAATTTCTCTCAGCTTTTTAGCACACACCCTAGCACAAGCGACCGTATCGCAAAACTCGAAGAGCTAAAAGGCAAAATCGCTACCCAAAAGTAAAATTTGCAAGGAAATGCGAAGCATTTCCGTAAAAATAAAACTAGCTAAATTTGGAAAAACGCAGTTTTTCTAAATTTAGCCACCTTAAAAGCGTCGTCGGGGGTTGGGGGTTTGTAAGGGGGAAGGGGCGCGACCTCGCAAAATGAGCGTAGCGGCGGCGACAGCCGGCATTTCTTGCGAGCGAAGCGAAGCAAAGTAATTGGGGCTCCCTTCCCCCCCTTACGAGAAAAACACGGCGCAGGTTAAATTCAAAAAATCGTTCAATGCTAAATTTAGGTTGAATTTTGAATTAAAATTTCCCTAGATTGCTTCGAATTTGCAAATTTGGAATTTTTATTTCGTAGATTGCTTCGGCGTTTCACGCCTCGCAATGACAAATTATGCAAAATTTACAAAACTAAAATTTTATAAATTATTTCTCATTTCTTGCAATATAATCACAAATTTTCATTTTTTCAAATATTTACTATCTTGCGTTAAAATCACATTTTATTTTTCATCAAAGGAGAAAAAATGGGATTACTTTCATTTGTTGCAAATGCTGGTAAAAAGCTACTTGGTATCGGAAACGACGAGCAAAATGTCAAAGACGAGATCACCAAAAACCTCTCTTCTACCCCAATCGAGGGCTTAGATGTCAAAATCGAGGGCGATGTTGTTAAAGTAAGCGGAAACGCTGACAAAGAAACTCTTGAAAAAGCCGCTCTAATCGCAGGCAATGTAAATGGAATTTCAAGCGTAGAAATCGAAGGTGTCAATGAAGATAGCGAAGAGAACTACTACACTATCGTCAAAGGCGACAACCTTTCAAAAATCGCTAAGAAATTCTATGGCGATGCTAACAAATACCCTGTGATTTTCGAGGCCAATCGCGAGGTCATCAAAGATGCGAACCTAATCTATCCAGGTCAAAAAATCAGAATTCCAAAAATCTAAATTTATGGGCGCAAACGCGCCCTACTCTTTTTTTATTTTTCAAATTTTTGTATAATCACCCAAAATTTAGCTAGGAGCAGGTTATGAAAAACGCTTTTACTATGATCGAACTTGTTTTTGTTATCGTTGTTTTGGGAATTTTATCTAGTATCGCTCTGCCTAGAATGAACGCCAGCAGGGACGATGCCGAAATCGTGCGATTGATGACAAATATAAAGACCCTTACTAGCGATATCACAAACTACTACAACGCAAACGGCTGTCTTAGCAACAATCCAAATTTTATGAGCAATGTCGCCACATTTAGCTCAGCCGCTGGTGGCGCGCACGCGGGCAACGGCTCGTGCCTAGCTAATGGCGGTAGCGTGTCAATGCACATCAGAGTCAAAAACAAACCTTGCTACGCCCTAACTTACGGCGTGAGCGAATACATGGGTGCTTGGGTGCGCATAGATGGTATGAGCGCAGGTGCCTCAAATGCGTGCGAACTAGCGCACAATCAAGCCACGATGAAATCAATGCGCGATGTGAGTTTCACATACACAGACGAAACTGGCGCGAACAAAACAGCCAAAGGCACACGAATCGGCGGATTAAATCCGAATAAATTTAGATAAAATTTTCAAAATTTGGTGCAAATTTTGAAATTCTAAAATTTTGCGCCAAAATTCTTTTTGTTTTGGATAAAATTACGAAATTCTACCAAAAGGAGTTAATGTGCGAATTTTAATC
Organism: Campylobacter sp. JMF_06 NA1; assembly: GCF_027737785.1. Lineage (NCBI taxonomy): Bacteria > Pseudomonadati > Campylobacterota > Epsilonproteobacteria > Campylobacterales > Campylobacteraceae > Campylobacter > Campylobacter sp. JMF_06 NA1. Next base: position 72,919 of record NZ_JAOVUA010000001.1, on the reverse strand, counting down.
AACGAATTTCCAGGAGACGGCTGTCCGCAAACCAAGGCTTTCGATGCAAAAGAGATTTTTTTAAACACGGCAAAAGACGATGAAAATCCTGGGAATTTCGTCGTTTCGATCTATGTGCAAAACCAAGAAACTGCTCTGTTTTCTTGCGCCAAAACGCCAGCGTTTGAGGAATTGCAAAAGAATTTCAAATCAATGATTTTCAAAAAAGGCGTATTGGTGATAGATATCCAACTTAACTATCTCAATGGAAAAATGGTTTTAAAATCATCATCTTTTTGTGAAGTATGATTGAAAATTGGCGCAAAATTTTGAAATTTGCGTCAAATTTAACTACTCTAAAACTTTTATCACTATTTATTTGATATTTTATAACCAATTTCGAACTAACTTTCTTCTTTTAAATACAAACCACAAAAACGCAATCGCCAAAAACAAGGTAAAATTTTTGTATAATCGAAGCTCTTTTTGTGAAAATTTTACGATTTGGGCGTCTTTTCCACTATAAAATTTTAGAATTTTTGTTTTCTGCTCGTCTTCATAAACAAGCGCTTTGTAAATTTTATAAACATCGCCAAAGCTTTCCTTTTTTATCCAAAATGTAAAAAAATAATTATTTTTGCTCAAATAACTAACTATCGGCTCAAATCCCAAATTTGGCTCTACGACCTTAATACAGCTATTCCCGGCGTTATTTTTAATGCAGACATTGTAATATTTTCTAGGCGATAAAACCTTATCTCTAAAATTTTTTACCGCTATCTCCCCGATAGATGTTACTTTTCCTTCGATATATTCGGTGTTTTTTAAATTAGTTTCTATATTAAACGATATAAAAAACAGCGCCCCAGAGAACAAAATATAATAAATATTTTCCAAGATAAATTGTATAAATTTATTTGATTTCATAGATATTTTTCGATAAACCGCCATTACAGGCGCAAATTTCGCTAAATTACGACCTGTAATCTGCGTTTATTTTGACATATTCATAGCTGAGATCACAGCCATATGCGCTAAATTCGCCCGCTCCAAGCCCCAAATCGCATGAAATTTCAAATTCGGCCTTTTGCATTACTTCGTGCGCTAGCCTTTCACGCTCCTCGTCTAGCTCGCGGTGCGCACTATCATACACGAGCGCATCATCGTATTTTATCACGAGTTTTTCGGCGTCGCACTCTATCCCGCATGCGCCGATTGTAGAGGCTATGCGCCCCCAGTTCGGATCCTCGCCATAAATCGCTGTTTTGACAAGCGGAGAATTTGACAAAGCCTTGGCAGCCTTTTTGGCTTCATTATCATTTTTCGCGCCAAAAACTCTGAATTTGACTAGTTTATTCGCACCCTCGCCATCGCGCACTAGCATTAAAGCAAGATCTAGCGTGATTTTTTTCAGCGCGGCACGAAACGCCTCTTTATCATAGCTAGCGCGCGCACTGGTCGCTAGCATGACAGTATCGTTCGTGCTCGTATCGCCATCGACACTAACCCTATTAAAGCTATCCTCCACAGCCTCACTTAAAAGCTCGCCCATATCAGAGTGCGGGATTTTCGCGTCGGTTAAAATATAGCAAAGCATAGTCGCCAAAGCCGGATTTATCATACCCGCACCCTTGCAAATGCCTGCTATGTGAAATTTCTCGCCACTATCTAAGCTAACTTCGTAAGCAAACTCCTTTTTTAGCGTGTCTGTCGTCATAATCGCCGTGGCTATGGCCTCAGAATCACGCGCCATAAGGTCGAATTTTTTCGCAGCAGCTATGATTTTTTCTTTTTTTAATCTATATCCAATGACGCCAGTTGAGCTCATCACAGGATTTACTAAGGGCGTAAATTTTGAAATTTCAGAGAAAATTTCATCTATATCGCTAATGCCTGCTTCGCCGGTCATTGCGTTTGCGTTTTTAGAATTTATCAAAATGAAATTCGTGCGAAATTCCCCGCCGTTTTTCTCTAAAATTCGCCTAAAATGCGCTATTGGGGCAGCGGCAAATTTATTACTCGTAAAAATCGCACTTATAGCAAACGGCTCGTCGGCTCTAATAAATCCCAAATCATTTCCAACCTTTTTAAAGCCCGAATTTAGCCCGCCAAAATAAAATCCATCGATATTTTCTAGGCCGTTTTGCAAAGGGGCGATTTTATACATATTTCATCTCCTGCGGTTTGTATTTGCTTCTAATTAGCTTTTTGGTATCCCTGATACCCTCGGCTGTGCCGATGACTAGCAGTTTCGCGCCAGTGCCGATTAGATAATCGCCATCAGGCATAGCTACAAAGCGGTTGTTAGCTTCCTTCACGCCCACGATATTTGCGTTTGTCATCTCTTTGAGGCGGGTTTCTTTGAGGCGTTTGAACCTCATCCACGAAAACTCAGGGACTAAAATTTCTTCGATATCAATCGGAGAGTCTTTTTGATAAACGAGGCGTTCTAGGATATTTTCCATATCTGGGCGCACGCTAATCGCAGAAAGGCGCTGTGCGGCGAGTTTGGACGGCAATACGACAGAATTTGCGCCAAGTTTTTTGAGGCGTTCGCTGTCGCTGTCGCTGTCAGAATTCGCCATGATAAAATACGGCGTAATACGCCCTAGCTCTTTTTCATAAAGCCTAACAAGCGTGATGATAGCGATATTATCGGCCAAATTTGGACTTAGCGTGATTATGGATTTTGCGCTTGAAAGGTGCGCTTTTAAAAGCGTTTTTTGCTCGTGCGGATCGCCGATTATGTAGTATGGGTATAAATTTTCATCAGCACTTTTTGCCAAATCTGGGTTTGGATCAATGACGACAAATGGGATATGATTGGCGCGAAATTCCTTCGCCAACTCCGCACAATACGAGTTGTTATAGCATATAATGTAGTGATTTTTGAGCCTTGCGATATTGTTTATCATAGCTTGCTCCCTGATTAAATTTTGCAGTGTTCCTTTTTTGATAACTTCGACGACGACACCCAGACAAAACGAAAATGTCCCAAAGCCCATCAAAATAAATGCGATTGTAAAAAGTCTGCCAGCAGGCGGGATTGGCGCCACCTCGGTAAATCCGACGGTGGTAAATGTCATGCCTGCTTGATAAATTGCATCAACTAGCGAAAATCCAGCGGTGAATATATAGCCCAAAGTCCCCACTAACTGCATTAAAACAATGATAATTAGTGGAAGTCTAAATGGGCGTAGTTCGTCGTAAATTTCGCTATAAAGGTTAATGTCCGGTTTAGTAGAGCCGGACCAGTTGAGGAATAATTTTATTCTGCCTAAAATAGACATAAATTCCTCTTTTTAAAGTTATCTTGATTGTTTTTTCATTGTTCTTAGAGTTGAAGCAGCTACTTTGATTTTTCTTGTAGTGCCGTCTTCTAGCTGAACGCGAACTGTGCGTAGATTGACTTGGAATTTTTTCTTAGTTCTGTTGTTTGCGTGGCTTACATTGTTTCCTACCATCGCACCTTTGCCAGTGATTGCGCATCTTCTTGCCATAATAAATCCTTATAATTTGAAAATAAACGGCGATTATATCTTAAAAAATTTCAAAATTTGCTTAAATTATACAAAGTATTAAATTTAGCAAAATTTATGAGAAAAATTAGTAAAATTGCAGGTTTTATAAATTTGATAAGGAAATTTGATATGTATGTAGCCCCTAGTATTTTATCAGCTGACTTTGGTAGGCTCGGCGAGGAAGTGCGCGCAGTATGCGACGCGGGAGCAGATCTAATCCATGTCGATGTCATGGACGGACACTTCGTGCCAAATCTCACAATCGGCCCACTTGTCGTAAATGCCGTAGCCAAGGCCTCCACAAAGCCTCTTGATATTCATTTAATGGTGCAAAATGTGCCGTTTTTCGCTGATTTGTTTTTGCCACTAAAACCGAAATTTTTAAGCTTTCATATCGAGGAAGAAAAACACCCTTTGCGCTTGATAGATCATATCCGCAAAAACGGCGTCAGCCCCGCTATCACGCTCAATCCACACACACCAATTAGCGCGCTTGATTATATCATAGACGAGGTTGATATGGTGCTTTTAATGAGCGTAAATCCGGGCTTTGGCGGGCAAAAATTTATCCCCTCAGCCCTGCGTAAAATTTCAGAACTTAGAAATTTGATCGAAAAACGGGGTGCGAAATGTATGATCGAAGTCGATGGTGGCGTAAATGGACTAAATGTCGCCGAGCTAGATAGCGCAGGCGCAGACATCGTCGTGGCTGGAAATTTCGTATTTTCATCAAACGATTACAGCGAAGCTATCAAAGCCCTAAAAGTATGAGCCAAGACAGCAGAAAAGGGCTTGATAACCTAATCGAACTTTTGGCGCAAAAAAGCATAAACTACCACGATTTTATCGCCAAAGCGCAAAAAATCGAGCTAATTGCGGAGTTTTTTGAGCCAAAAGATTTTAGCATGTGGCGCGCCATGGGGCTAAATGTCATCAAGCTAGACAACGGCAAAATCACGCTTAAAACCCGCGAAACCGATATCGAGGACGAGATTTTTTGTTTTGTGGATATTGAGACTAGTGGCGGGCTAAGTAACGGTCAAATCATCGAAATCGGCGCGATAAAGGTGCAAGGCGGGCAAGTTTTGGATAGATTTGAGAGCTTTGTATATGCGAATTTCGTGCCAGAGGGTATCACCGAACTAACCGGAATTAGCGCGAGCGATTTGGTGGGCGCACCAAGCCTAGCTAGCGTTTTGGAGCGGTTTAGATTATTTTTGGGCGATGCGATTTTTGTGGCGCACAATGTCAAATTTGATTATGGTTTTATCGACGCAAGTATGCAAAAATGCGGATTTGGCATGCTGCTAAACCGCAAAATTTGCACCGTCGAGCTAGCGCGTCGCACGATAGAGTCGCCTAAATACAATCTCGGCGCACTAAAAGAGCTTTTGGGTATCGAAAACACCCACCACAGGGCTTACAGCGACGCTATTTCGTGCAAGGAAATCTTCGCTCACGCCATAAGCGCACTTCCATGGAGCGTGCAAAGCACGGAGGATTTGATACTATTTTCCCGCACAGCAGGGCTGAAAAAACCGAGCGTAACAGTGAATTTAAGCTAAATTTTACCCACAAATTTCACTCTAAATTTACTAAATTTTGAAATTTTGGCTTAAAGGACATTCAGGGGGATGAAATTATCATCTTGTCTCGTTTTTGATAGAAAAATACCATGAGATAAATTTCCTCCTATTACTAAAATTTAGCCCAGTATGATTCCTGATTTTGCTTTTTAAATCATTAAAGCTTGCCTCTAATGAATTGTTTGTGTTTGGGATATTTGGATAGCTCTGATAGGTAAAAAGCAGGTCCAAATTTGATTTTAGCGTGCGCAGAGCACTTCGTAAGCGTCTGTGAGTGAAAAATACCCTCCCTTGCTCATTTATGCTTTTTTTCTTTTATTCTTGCGCGGTTTTGGCTTGCCAGCTTTATCACCAGTAAAAATTTCATTTTTATGTGCATATTTTTCTTTTAAATAGTGCTCATAATCCACCAAATTCCCAAAACATTGTTTGCACCTTAAATTTTTTACCTCATAAAAATAAAAAGTCTTTTGGCAATTTTTGCAGAAAAATAGTTTATTTTGATTGCTTTTTTTACCAAATAAAAAAGCAAAAAGCGAGGCAAAAGCCACAATAAAAACGAAAATTTTGCTCTTTGTGCCAAGTCTTACCCAGCCTTGGTATTTGCTCCACACTTTATATCCGTTTAGCGAAGCAAACCCATCAAAAAAAGAGATTGCAGACAACACAAAAGTGCCAGGCTTATCAGAGCGAAAAGCATAGATAAAAAAGAGCATGACACAAATAAAAATAATGTCGAAATAATCCATGCCAACACTAGATAAAAGCCCATTTATAAGGCTGTTTTGCCTAAGCATTTCTATGCCAATACAGACAAAAGACAAAAAAAGAAAAATTTGAAAATAGTTTTTATTTTTTATCTGGCTAGGTAGCGATAAAAGGGCGTAAATCACGAGAAAGATTGTTAGAAAAATTTGGATTTTTAACTGCATTTTAACTCATCAAATAAATTTATCGCAAATTCGTCGAATTTTTTGCCTTTTAAGTGTGCTTTACAAAACTCAACTATCAGTCCGTGAAATAGTGCAAATGCGCCGTTTTCGTCGTTTGAAAAATTTTTGTAGCGAGAATTTGCTAGTTCAAAAATTTCGCCAAATTCTAGCCCGCCAAGCCACTCACTAAGCTCGTCGTAACTCTCAAACTCATATCCAAGCGCGCCTAGCAAACGCGCAGAGTAGCTATCTGCGACCATTACGGCTCTTCCGCACGCATAGCACAAAATCGCGTCGCAGGTTTCCGCGCCTATGCCTTTTTGGCCGATAAGCCACTCACGGCTTACGGCGTGCGCGAAATTTTCAAAATCGCCAAATTCTGCCTCAATCGCCCTGCAAAGCGAGTTTAGCCGTTTTGCTTTTTGGTTATAAAATCCGCTTGGTTTGATAATTTCTGCCAAATTTGCCACTTCTAAATTTGCGATTTTTTGCAAATCTAAAAGCCCAAATTTCCTTAAATTTTCAAGTGCGAGTTCGGCGTTTTTCCAGTTTGTGTTTTGGATCAATATCGCGCCGACAATCACTTCAAATTCGCCATATCTCGGCCACCAGCGAAAATCATCAAATTTAATCGCGCCAAAAAGTGCGCGAAATAGCTCAGTCGCGCTCATTTTCGGGGCTAAATTTCGCAAAAAACTCGCTTGCATAGCTTAGCGCAAACTGCTTTGCAATCCGCCCGCTTCGGCTCGCCCTTAGCCTCGCAAACTCACTAGCTTTGGCGCGCAACTCATCAAGTGCGTGCGCGAAACACTGCCTAAACTCATCAACGCTCATAAATCTAAATGCCGCGAAATAGTTCTCCACCACGCCCAAATACTCGCTCATATTTCCACTATAAAAGCTAAGTTGCAAGCCAAATCGCTCGCTAAGGCTAATGCGCTCGTTTTTGGCGTCGCTTAAATGAAGCTCGTCGGTGCCCACATGCGCGCCCATGTTATCGCTGGCTAACTCACTCAAAATATGCCTACGATTAGATGTCGCATACATTAGCACATTTTTGGGCGCGCGCTCCATAGATCCGTCAAGTAGCGGTTTTAGGTGCTTGTAGGCGTTTTCGCCAAGCTCAAAGCTAAGATCATCGCAAAAAATGATGAAATAATAATCCTGAGTGCGAATTTCATCGATTATGTCGATGAGATACTCCAAATCATCTTTGCCGATTTCGACGATTTTAAGCCCGTCTTGCAAAAATTTCGTAAAAACTGCCTTTGCTAGGCTTGATTTACCACAGCCCGGCTCGCCCCAAAGCAAGGCGTGATTTGCCCCGCGCCCGTGGATAAAATTTCGCGTATTTTCTACAAGCGCAGTTTTTTGCGCCTCCAAGCCACAAAGCGCGTTAATATCTACAAAATCAATATCCTCTATCGCCCGCAGTTTTAATCCGTGTCTGCGAAACTGCGCCACTTGCACGCTTTGCCAATCGATTTTCAAATTTAACTCAGACATTTTTGTTTTCCTTTCGCAAATACACTAAAATTTCCGCTAGCACATCATCATCGTCTTTCGAAGGCGATTTTAGGCGGATTTTCTCGCCATTTTTATCTGTGATTACGATATTTACATCTGCGCTCGAAATCGCGCGCACACCGATATTTTGGGCTAGCACCTTTATCATCATCATATCAATGAATTGTTTGGTATAAACATCAGCCTTGCCGAATCTATCCTCGATTTCAGCGTAAATTTCATTTATTTGCATAGCGTTTTCGCATTTGCTAAGCCTGCGATAAATGTCAAGCCTCAACCTATCCTCCGCGATATATTCGCTGTTTAAAAAGGCATTGACTGAAATTTTAAGTTCGACGCTTGAAATGATTGTTTTTTGGTTTAAAAGTTTATTTATCTCATCTTCTAGCATACGCAAATACAGGCTGTATCCGATAGCCTCGATATGCCCGCTTTGCGCTTCGCCGACAAGGTTTCCACCACCTCTGATTTCTAAATCATGATACGCTAGCACCGAGCCAGAGCCTAAAAATGAGTTGCTCTCCAATGCCACGAGCCGTTTTAGCGCGTCGCTAGTAAGGGCGGTTTTGTCGCCAATCAAATAGTAGCAAAATGCCTGTTTGTTGCTGCGCCCTACCCTGCCTCGAAGCTGGTGCAGGTCTGCTATGCCAAATTTATCGGCGTTGTCGATTAAAATCGTATTGACGCGTGGCATGTGAATTCCACTCTCGACTATGCTTGTGCATAGCATGAGATCATACTCCCCAGCGATAAATTTAGCTATCTCGTCCTCGGTGGTTTGCGCATCGATTTTAGAGTGTAAGATTACGATTTTTAAATTTGGCAAAATTTCAAGTAGCCGTTTTTTTACGCTAGGCATGCTTGCAATATGATTATGCACATAAAAAATCTGCCCGCCACGGCGAAGCTCCCTAGTAATCGCCTCTTTTACGATTTTTTCGTCCCACTCTTTAACCATTGTGCGCACATCGAGGCGATCTAGTGGCGGAGTTAAAAGCGTGCTGTAACTCTTAATCTGGCTTAGCGCCATATTTAATGAGCGTGGAATCGGCGTAGCAGACATGCTTAAAAGGTGCGAATTTTGCGATTTTTCCTTTAATTTCTCTTTTTGTTTCACGCCGAATTTATGCTCTTCATCGACGATTACAAGCCCTAAATTTGGCGCTTCGACATTTAGCAGGCTATGCGTGCCCACACACACAATCGCTTCGTTATTTTTAAGTCGCTTTAAAATTTCGCTTTTTTCCTTTGCTTTGCTAAATCTATCTAGCCTAAAAACAGGGATTTCAAACTCATCAAATCTCGCTTTTAGCGTAGCGTAGTGCTGAGCGCACAGCAAAGTCGTCGGCACGAAAAAAAGTGCTGAAAAGCCACTTTTTATCGTCGCAAATATCGCGTTCATCGCCACTTCTGTCTTGCCAAAGCCCACATCGCCACTTAATAGCCTATCCATGACCTTACCGCTACGCAAATCCTGCAAAATCGCACTAATCGCGCTTTCTTGATCTGGCGTGTATGAAAACCCGCTAGAAGCGATAAATTTGGCGTAATTTGGGCCAGTATTTTCTATCATCACGCCACGAATTAGCTCGCGTTTAGCGGCGGTTTGGATTATTTTGCTAGCGATGACAAAGAGCTTTTCGCGCACCTTTTCTTTGATTTTCGCAAAGCTTGCCTTGCCTAGGCGATCAGGGCTTACCACGCCCCCACCAGCGATATATTTGTCGATTTTGTTTAGGTATTCCACAGGCAAAAGTAGCTTGTCGCCGCCTTCGTATATCAGGGCGACAAACTCACGCGAATGTCCCAAAACGGTGGCTAGTTCAAGGCCAGCGAATTTGGCGATTCCGTAGTCTTCATGCACGACAAAATCGCCAGGATTTAGCTCATCGAGCGCAAGGCTAGATTTGCGAACGCGCTTTTTAGGGATTAGCTTGTTTAATGAAACGATAATCTCATCAGAGCTGATTAAATTTAGGATAAAATCCTCTTTTAAAATTTTCGCATTGCTTAAATTTGAGAGATCCAAATGCGCCAAAAGTGCGTCATTTCGCGCGATAATGGTGATTTTATCGTTTTTGTGAAATTCGAAAAATTCGCTATTTGGCGTGATTTGCAAATCCTTAAATTTACGCGCGGCAGGTATTAGCGACAGTGTATCAAGGACGCTTAAATCCCTTTCGGCAAAGATTTCATCTTTTTTGATAGGAGACGCTAAAACTGCGCTAAATTCTTGCAAATAATCCGCAAACCCATCAATAAACCAAAACCCAAGCGAAGTTAAATCGTTAATCAAAGCGTCGCTATCAAAGGCGCTAATTTTTTCGTTTGCGCTCTCAAACTCGCCCTTGTTCAAATTCGCCAAAAACGGCTCAATCTCGACGCTTTCTAGCTCGATTTTTTCGGATTTTTGCGTATCAATGTCAAAATGCCTAATACTCTCGATTTCATCATCATCGAGCAAAACCCTCACACCGCACTCGCCTCCAAGCGGGAAAATATCGATAATCTCGCCACGAAAGCTAATCTCGCCTGCGCTTTCGACGACCTGCGTCACGCTGTATCCGAGGCGCAAAATTTCATCTTTGAATTCAGCCAAATTTAGCTTTTGGGCAAATTCGATTTTTATCCCTTTTAGTTGCGATTTTGTGGGGAGTTTGTTTAAAATCGTGCGAACTGGCGAGATTAAAATTTTGCGCCCTTCGCATTTGTAATACGCGCTCAACGCGCGTGAAATGCCGATTAGCTCGTCATAATAGCTTCGCAAATCCTCACCAAAATGCGCCCTAAAATCAGGCAAAACAAAGGTTTTAAAACCCAAAAATTTCAGCACCTCAGCGCAAAGCGCGCTATCTTTTTCATCATCTGTGATTAAAATTTGCGGTAAGTTTTGCGCAGAATTTTGCACTAAAATTTGCGAAAAATACTCATAAATTCTAGCTTGCATTATTTTTGCGCCCCACTTTGCAAGACGCGATTTATCTCATACCACGATACATTTGGCTCGACCGACCAGATATTTAAATTCGAGCTATCCCACAGCATGAAATTTAGCGGATCTAGCGTCATACCCAAAAACCGCACCTCATAGTGCAAATGTGGCCCCGTGCTATACCCTGTATTGCCCGTGTAGCCGATAACCGTGCCTTTGCTAACCCACATGCCAGGAGCCACGCTAACCGAGCTTAAATGGCCATACCTTGTCGAAAATCCGTAATTGTGCGTAATTCGCACGAGTATGCCATATCCGTTTCCGCTCTCGCCGGCAAAATCGACAAATCCATCTGCTGTGGCGATTACCGGTGTGCCGACACTGGCGCGCAAATCTATGCCGTGGTGCATGCGTTTGACACCGGCTATCGGGTGCGTGCGCATACCGTAATTATCGGTAATTCCGCGGTTTTTTATCGGGTAGCGGTTTGGTATGTATTGAAACATCAATTTATAGGTGTTATCGTTTGCGCTGATTGTTTTGGAATTTGATTTGTTGCGCTGGGCTAGTCTTTCGCTGAAATACTGCGCGATTTGCGCGTCGCTCTCATCACCGTCAGGGCCTTCGTTTGCGATATCGAGGCTGGTTTGTTCGCGCATTTGATTTGCCTGAATTATCAAATTTTGGTTTTGTTTTTCTAGCTTTTCGACCTGCGCCATTAGCGTAGCATTGGTGATTTTTAGGTTTTTTTTGTCGTTATTTAGGCGAAAAAGCGCGAAAAACAAAACAAGCAAAAAGACAATGATAAATGCGACCAAAATTTTAAGTTGAAAGCGAAAATTCTCGCCAAATTGCATAGTTTTCGAGCCAAAATTATCACTAATGGTGATTTTAGTTTTTGCCAAATTTCGCCCCGTTATTATAAAATTTCAAAAATTCCTCGACCAAATGAAACGAACCAAACACCAAATAAAGCTCATTTTCATAGGTTTCGCCTCTAAATTCAGAGTGCGCGATACCAAGCTCGTCCAAAGCCCGCGTAATCATCTCCCCGCCAAGCTCACGGCCTGGGGCCTCATAAGGCAAAATTTGGACATTTTTGATAATCGGCGCAAGGGTAGCAAGAACCTTTTTGATATCCTTATCGGCAAACGCGTTGTAAATCAGCGTAAATTTTTTGCCTGCAAATTCCTTGGCAAGTGCCGCGGCGGCTAGTTCGTTGTGCCCCACATCGATAATGATATTTGGAGCGATTGCTTCGGCGCGCCCAGGCAAATCAAGGGGCAAAATTTCAGCAATTTTAAAATTTAAGCCCCAAAATTTCGCCCCAGCCACGGCCAATTTTAAATTTGAATATTGAAAATTTGCTAGATTGTGAGTTTTGATATATTCGGCAATTTCGCGCTTTTCATCTGCGTTTAAAAAATCGCTTGCAAACGCCAAATTTGCCCCCTTTTGCGCTGCGATTTCACGCGCGATTTTCACGCTAATCTCGTTCATCTCATCGCTTAAAATCGCATTTTGCGCCATTGCATTAAGCTTCGTGCGCGAAATTTGCTCCAAATTAACGCCCAGCATGCCGATATGATCGGTGCCAATAGGGGTAAAAAGCGAAAGCTCTCTATCAAAACTGCTCGTAGCGTCAAACTCGCCACCCATACCAGCCTCGAATACACAGTAATCACACTCCCTAAAATGCACCGCAGCCGCCAAAGTCAGGTATTCAAAATACGAAAGATTATTTCTAAATTTTGCCGGTAAATTTGCTTGCAAAAACTCGTGCGCGCCTTGCAACTCATCATCGCTAATCTCGCGCCCGTCGCGATAAATGCGCTCATTTAATCTCATAATATGCGGGCTAGTGTAGTGGCCGACGCTAAATTTAGGGCCCGAATTTCGCCCATTTGCGCCATTTGCACTCATAATAATCCTAGATAAAAACCTGCCAGTGCTTCCCTTGCCATTGGTGCCGATGATTTGGGTGATATTTTTTAGCGGGAGTGCGCTACGCACGGCCTCAAAGGCGGCTGGAAAACGCTCGTAATCGATCTTTTTATAATAAATCGGACGAGCGTTTAAGAAGTCAAAAACCAAGCTAGTTTTTAGCGCGTTCAAGTTGTATGCCTTTGATCGCAAGCGCAGAAATAAACTCATCAAACGCCTGAGTAGAGGCATTTTCGATAGCGTCATAGCGCTCTTTGTCGCTGATGACTGAGATTGTGTCGTGTTTGTTTTTGACTAAGCGAGAGACTGAAAAATCATGATCTCCTACGCAGTCTTTGCTAAAAATTTCGCCATTTTTAAGCTTTGTTTTGAAATTTAGCGTCAAATTCGCGCGATAACTCGTAATATAGCCATATCTATCGTAAGTAAGGGCTGTGAAAGTTAGCCTTTTTATGCTGGCTACGATGTAAGTTTGCGCGCTAGATTTGTCGGCTAAATTTGAGCCTAGTCGCGCTACGATACCGCTTTTGACAGCGTCTTTGATAGCCACTGTGTTTTGAGGATCTGTTTTGCTCATCAGCACATCGACATACACGCTTTTTGACATAATCTGCGAAGTGATTTTAGATACTGGCTGATATCCGCAACCAACAACCAAAACCACAAACGCAAAAACGGCTAAATTTTTAATCAAATTTCTCATTTTTTCCTACTTTACGACCAAATTTACAAGTTTATTTTTGACATAAATTTCTTTTATTAGCGTTTTATCCTCTAACCATTTTGCGACATTTTCTTTGGCAAGTGCTAAAATTTCCACCTCGCTCGCGTCTGCATTGGCGTCGATTTCGGCGCGTTTTTTGCCATTTACTGTAACTGCAAGTGTAATAGTATCGCTCACAAAAACCTCAGGCAAAAGCTCAATTTTTGTGAAATTTTTGCGCCCAAAAAGTGTCTGACTTAGCTCACTTGCGATATGAGGCACGATTGGTTGAAGTAAATTTAGGATAATAAAATACCCCTCAGTGTAAATATCAGCGTTATCCTGCGCATTTAGGGCATTTAGAGCCTCCATGCACGCCGCGATTAGGGTATTAAAGGCGAAATTTTCCGTATAGACATCGTGCGATTTTTTTAGTGCCTCATAGACTTTTAGTCTCGCATATTTTTCATCTTTGCTTAAATTTGCGTGGTTAATGCTAGGAATTTTATCTGTTTTATACGCATTGCTTGAACGCTCGTAAAGGCGGTTTAAAAACTTATAAGCGCCTTCTACTGCGCTATCGTTCCACTCTAACTCTTTTGCAGGAGGTGCTGCAAAAAGTATGAAAAGTCGCGCAGTATCAGCCCCATAAGTAGCGATGATATCATCAGGATCGACGGTGTTGCCCTTAGATTTGCTCATTTTTGCGCCGTCTTTTAGCACCATGCCTTGTGTCAAAAGTCTAGCAAACGGCTCACTATCGCGCAAATAGCCCAAATCACGCAATGCTTTTTGGAAAAATCTAGCATAAAGCAGGTGCAAAATCGCATGCTCGATACCGCCGATGTATTGATCTACGCTCATCCAGTAATTCACGCTCTGCTCGTCAAATGCCTTGCTCGTCCAAGTTTTCTCATCGCTTGCATAGCGCGCGAAATACCAGCTACTCTCGAAAAATGTATCAAGCGTATCGGTCTCGCGAACGGCCTTTCCGCCACATTTCGGGCAGGTGCAGTGCTTCCAAGTAGGGTGCTTATCAAGCGGATTGCCAAGTCCTGTGATTTGCACATCATCAGGCAACGCAACTGGCAAATTTTCGATTTTTTCGCCAACTAAACCGCATTTTTCGCAGTGAATCATCGGAATCGGCGCACCCCAGTAACGCTGGCGTGAAACGCCCCAGTCGCGGAGTTTGAAATTTACCACGCGAGAGCCTAAATTTCGCTCTTCAAAAATTTGCAAAATTTTCTCATTTGCCTCTTTGTATTTTAGGCCATTTAAAATTTCAGAATTTGCGTAAATTCCTGTTTTTTCGACATGCGGCAGGGTTTCGTTTTCGAAAATATTTATAATTTCAAGTCCAAATTTACTCGCAAACTCAAAGTCCCTCTCATCGCCTGCTGGCACAGCCATAACCGCGCCATCGCCGTAATCAGCCAAAACAAAATTTGCTATCCACACTGGGATTTTTTTGCCAGTTAGCGGGTGTAGGACATTTACGCCTAGATACGCTCCGTCTTTATCGGCGATTTGTCGCTCTCTTGGGTTTTGATTTAGGATCGCGCGAACCTTTTGTTCTACATCTTTTGGAAGTAAATTTTTCTCCAAAAGCTTCGCAATAACCGCATGTTCAGGCGCAAGAGCTGAGTAGCTCATACCATAAATCGTATCAGGGCGAGTCGTAAATACATCAAATCCGTCGATTCCGTCTAGCATCTCACGGCTTTCATCGTCAAATTTGAAGCGGAATTTCAAACCCTCGCTTCGCCCAATCCAGTTTTCTTGCATGGTTAGGACTTGATTTGGCCATTTTCCCTCCAAATCCTTCAAACAATCAAGCAGTTCCCCAGCATAATCAGTGATTTTTAGGTAATATCCTTGCATTTGCTTTTGCACTACTTCATTGCCACAGCGCCAGCATTTGCCGTCTTCGACCTGCTCGTTTGCAAGCACGGTGCCGTCGTGTTCGCACCAATTTAGCAGTGAGCTTTTGCGATAAATCAGCCCCTTTTCATACATTTTGATGAAAAATTCCTGCTCCCATTTTGTATAAAGCGGATCAGAAGTAGCTAGCAATCTACGCTTTGAAAAGCTAAAACCAAGCCTGTCTAACTCGTTTTTCATATAATCAATATTTTCGTAAGTCCATTTTTTAGGGTGAATTTTATGTTTAATCGCTGCATTTTCTGCTGGCATACCAAAGCTATCAAAGCCGATTGGTTGGAGCACATTGTATCCTTGCAAGCGGTAGTAGCGTGAGAGCGCGTCGCCGATAGCGTAGTTTCGCACATGCCCCATGTGGATACGGCCACTTGGGTATGGAAACATCGAAAGAATATATTTTTTAGGCAAGCTATAATCGTCCTTTGGCTCCGCTTCGCCCTCATCGTTCCAAATTTTTTGCCATTTTAACTCTATCTCTTTGCTATTATAAGCCATTATTACTCCTAAAATTCATCTTTTGATTTGGCTGATTCTACGGTGATTAGCACTAATGAGAAAATCACAGCAATCAGCGCGCCGATACAAAGCGCGGTTATAACCGAAAGATCGCCTGGATGAACTATCATAAGCACAAACGCTGGGATTAGGTGCAAATCAGCCACAAGCGAGCTTGCGAAAAGCTCGGCTGAGAGCATATTACGCACACCGACTTTAAGTAGTGTAGAAACCGCATTAATACTAGCAGCGATAAAGAGCAAAAGCTCGTGTCTTTCGTAGATAAATCCAGCGATTGTAGTCGCACTCATCAAAGCAAAAAATATGTATGTTACTCTTCCCCAGTTCATTTTCTATCCTTATACAGTGCCTTTTTCATACATTGCGCGCATTTTTTCTTTTTCTTTGGCGCGTCGTTGTTTATCAGCCAAAAACGCGCGGTATTTTTCCACATCGAATCCGAATAAAATCAGCATTGGCGCAGCGATGAAAACCGAGCTAAATGTTCCAGCCACGACGCCAACAAGCATAACAAGGCTAAATCCATGTATCATAGCCCCACCCCAAACGAACAAAATCACAATTACGAGCAAGGTCGTAAATGATGTCAAAAATGTCCTTGAAAGCGTAGCTGAGATTGATTCGTTGATAACCTCGGTTAGCTTAATGGATTTGCTAGTGCGCACACCCTCTCTAATCCTATCGAAAACGACGATAGTATCGTTTAGCGAATAACCCATAATCGTAAGAAGTGCGGCCAAAATTTCAAGGTTAAAATCGATTTTAAATAGTATCAGCGCACCACATGCGATAATGACATCGTGCAAATCCGAAATCACCGCCGCAATCGCAAATCTCCATTCAAAACGAAAAGTAATATATACTAAAATAAGTGCAAACGAAACACAAACAGCCATAATTCCCTTTGTGCGTAGCTCACCACCAACTTTTGGTCCTACGACATCGACCTTGCGAACCTCGAAATTTCCACTTCCTTTTAAAATTTCTTGCGCTGCTAAGGCTGGATTATCGCCCAGTGAATCGCTACTGCCAGAGTATCTAATGGTAACCTCTTCATCACTTCCAAACTCAGTTACATTGATATTTCCCAAATTTGCAGCTTCAAAACGAGTGCGAATTTCATCAAGAGGAGCTTTTGTATCGTATTTGACCTGAATTAGCGTTCCACCACTAAAATCGATACCATAAGTAAAGCCCTTAATCAAAAATAGCCCAATCGAGCCAATTATCAAAATCGCAGATATCACAAATGCGATATGTCTAAATTTCATAAAATCATAAATTTTATCACTATCAAATACCTGCATTTTGCGCCTTTCTGACTTTGTAACCTAGCCAAAATTTCGTATTTTTGCTCTTTTCCATTTTGCCCATTACCACCTCAAACATACCATGAGTGCCCAAAATCGCAGTAATCATCGACGCGATAATACCTATACTCATAGTTACCGCAAAGCCCTTAACAGGGCCTGTGCCATACGCATACAAGGCAGCCGAAGTAATCAGCGTAGTGATATTTGCATCTACAATCGCGCTCATAGCGTTTTCGTAGCCTTTGGTGATACTTTGGCTAATGGAGCCACCAGCTTTTAGCACTTCACGAATTCTTTCGTTTATGATGACATTGGCATCGACCGCCATACCCACGGTAAGCACGATACCAGCCATACCAGGCAGGGTCAGTGTCGCCCCAAACAGCGCCATAAACGCTATCAAAAATAAAATATTTACAACTAGCGCGATATCTGCAAACACGCCCGCCATACCATAGTATAAAACCATAAAAATCAAAATTACAATCGCCGCGAAAGTTAGGGCTTTCACGCTTTGATCTATGCTATCTTGTCCTAGGCTTGGTCCGATACTGCGCGATTCGCTCACGCTAACAGGCGCCAAAAGCGCACCAGAGCGCAGTGCAATCGCCACATCATGTGCTTCTTGCACGCTAAATCCGCCACTGATTTGTCCGCTTCCACCACCGATTCGCTCATTAATGCGTGGAGCTGAATAGACCTTGCCGTCAAGCACGATTGCAAGGCGTCTGCCGACATTTTCGCCTGTAAAATCGCCAAAAATTTGCGCACCTTGTGAATTAAGCGTGAAATTTATGATTGGCTGATTTGTGTTTTGATCAAAAGCCACCCTAGCATCGACTAGCATTGCTCCGTCTAAAACCGGAATTTCGTTGATTAGGTATTTATACTCTGGATTTTTCGCATCAGGGTAAATTACATCGCCGTAGCTTTTGGCCTCTTCTTCACTCATCGTTAGGGCTCTGTCTTGGCGAATTTCATCAAGTGCCATGAGCTGTAAATGCGCTGCTTTGGCGATTAAATCTTTGGCTCGTTGCTCTTCTTCTGAGCTCTTAATTCCAGGAAGCTCAACTAGGATATAGCTCTCGCCCTGTTTGGCGACCGTTGGCTCAGCAAGGCCGAATTGATCCAAGCGGTTGCGTATGGTATCCACAGCCTGAGCGATCGCGTATTCTTTGGTGCTAGCGATCTCTTCTGGCGTTAGGCTTACGCGGTATTTCTCGCCAGTTTTGGCGATTTCAAGCCCACTAGCAGCAGAGTGAAGCAAAGCGTCAAATTTAGGCGCTTCATCGGGGTCTAAAATTTCAAATTCGAAAAAATCGCTATCAAGCTTTAAGCCGTCCATTAGCAAATCATCGCGCTTAGCAGCGTAATTTACGCTAGCTGCGATTGATTTGATTTTCGAAGTTATCGCCTCGTCGCTTTGGACTTCGAGCAGCATGTGAAGACCGCCCTGCAAATCAAGTCCGAGGTTGATTTTATCGCCCTTTTCGCTCTGCAAAATCGAAGGCATAGCAAAAATCAAACTAAAAATTGCCGCTACTAAAAAGGCAATCAAACGATATGTAATCTTACTACGCATCTAACCTTCTTGCGATATAAAGTTTGTCTAGTTCGACGATAACATCATCATTAAGCTTAACTGTGATAAAATCCTCACTTGTTTTTACGACTGTGCATTTTAGTCCGCCACTTGTGACGATTTTATCGCCCTTAGCGAGCGCATCAACCATAGCTTTATGCTCTTTTGCTTGTTTTTGTTGCGGTCTGATTAGCAAAAAGTAAAAAATCCCAACAAAGACAATTAGAGGTAATAATGTTCCAAAAAGACTTCCTTGTTCCATCGTTTTCCTTTGTAAAAAATTTAAAAAGAGAGTATTTTACATTAAATAAAATAAATAACGGCTTTTTTCTTGCGCTTGGAGTTTCAAATTTTATATTTGTTGAAATTTTAAGCCAAAATTTAGGTGGAATTTTATCGCTTGTGGCTGAATTTTTATCGCCATTTATCGCGATTTTTGCGCTATTTGCACTTTTAAAAAGCAATAAGCAAATTTGGTTTTGGTTTGGGTTTTTTATCGGCGCGATTTGGTTTTATTGGATTAGTTTTAGCCTGATTTATTTTGGACTTTCGTTTTTAATCCCGGTCGAAATTTTAGGAATTTGCCTGATTGCGGGGGCGATTTTTCGTATTTTTGCCATTTTTGATGAGCCGATAGCGCGCGCGCTCTGTTTAGTGGGGCTGAAATTTATCCACCCATTTGGCTTTGATTGGCTAAATTTCGAGCTTTTGTTTTCACATGGAATTTTTAGAGCTGAAATTTTCGCATTTTGCACGATTTTGGTTGGAATTTGCATTTTGATAAAATTTAGGCACAAAGCCAAAATTTTGCTTTTTTGCGCTTGTTTGATTTGCGCATTAGAATTTAAAGAAAAACAAGCCGAATTTTTGCCTCTTAAAATCAAACTTGAAAACTCGCAAATTTCGCAGTTTGACATCTGGGACGAGGAGAAAATTTTAGACGCAATTAGAGAAAATTTAACCAAAATCGACGAGGCGATAGAAAGTGGCTACGAAGCGATAGTATTGCCAGAAAGCGCATTTGCGCTGTATCTAAACCGCGAGGAAGCCTTAAAGGAAATTTTGCTAGAAAAATCGCATAAAATTTCGATTGTAGCCGGTGCTGAGGCGTATGAAGAGTCTAAATTTTACAACAGCGCGTATGTTTTTGAAAACGGGAATTTACGCAGATTTGACAAGCACATTTTGGTGCCTTTTGGCGAGCAAGTGCCACTGCCTGTGCCGATTAGAGATTTTATAAATAACACATTTTTAGGTGGGGCTAGCGATTTTTCAATTGCGCCAAATTTTAGCTTTTATACAATCAAAGAAATCCCCGTAAAAAGCGCGATTTGCTACGAGGCGACAAGGGGCGAGTTTTACAGCGATAACCCAAAATTTGTCGTGGCGATTTCAAACAACGGCTGGTTTATCCCCAGCTACGAACCGCACCTGCAACGCCTGATAATCCGCTATTACGCCACGCTAAGCGGGGCTAGCGTATATCACGCCATAAACGCAAGCCCTAGCGAGATAATCACACCCAGAAAACTATGGGTGAATAAATTTTTGGCATTATTTAAAACGGCGTAAAAAGCTATTTTTAAACGAGTTTTAGATAACATAATCAAATTTTTTCAAGGAGCATTAAAATGGCAAAATTTAATCGTGTGCTCGTTAAATTTTCAGGCGAGGCACTGGCTGGAAAAGATGGTTTTGGAATAGATAGTGAAATTTTAAAATTTATAGCCAGAGAGATTAAACAGCTCGTCGATAACGGTATCGAGGTAGGTATCGTAATCGGTGGCGGAAACATAATCAGAGGCGTAAGCGCGGCAGCTGGCGGTATCATCAAACGCACAAGTGGCGATCACATGGGCATGCTAGCAACCGTAATCAACGCAATCGCTATGCGCGAGGCACTCGAATACAACGGCATAGATGTGCGCGTGCAAAGCGCGATAAAAATGGAAGCGATCTGCGAAACCTTCATCATCGGCAGAGCAAAAAGACATTTGGAGAAAAAACGGGTCGTAATCTTTGCAGCAGGCACTGGAAATCCATTTTTTACCACAGATACTGCTGGCACCTTGCGCGCGGTCGAAATCAGCGCAGACGCGATTATCAAAGCGACAAAGGTAAATGGAATTTATGACAAAGATCCGCATAAATTCGATGACGCAGTGCTTTTAAATACCATTACATACGATCAAGCCTTGCACGATAATATCAAGGTCATGGACGATACCGCAATCGCCCTAGCCAAGGATAATAAGCTTCCAATCATCGTATGCAATATGTTTGAGAGCGGAAATTTACACAAAATCATAAATGATGGCGATTTAAGCCAATGTTCAATCGTAAAAAACTAAAAAAGGAGAATTAATGAGAACAGAACAAATCATAGCAAAAGCGTTGAAAGTCACAGGAGGCGATCGCTACAAGCTATCACTAATGACTACTAAACGCACAGAAGAGCTTGCCGCTGGGGCAACTCCACTTGTCGAAAACATCGACACACGCAATATGAAATTTGCAGATATTGCGATTTTAGAATTAGCAGAAGGTAAGATTACCCTAGATGGAATCATTGACAAGGATTAGTGACGGCTATTTAGAAAGCCTTATCGAAGATATTGTCGAAACAAAAGAGATCGAAGACGCCAAACGGCTACTTTATAGCCTAAAAGAGCCTACCCCAGTGCTTGTAGATGCGATAAATTTATGCGTCACACAGCATGAGGGTCAGTTTCGCAAAAGTGGCGAACCATACGCAATCCACCCGATTTTAGTGGCGTGTTTCGTCGCGTTTATGGGCGGTGATGACGCTATGGTCATTTCTGCACTTTTGCACGATGTGGTCGAGGACACGGATTTTAGCACCGAGCAAGTCGGGGATAGATTTGGCGAAGATGTCGCAAAAATCGTAGAAGGTATGACAAAAATCGTAAATATCCGCGAGGATAAACTAGCCCCTTCTGGCGATAAAAACGCTAAGCTTCGCACCACAGCTCTGACATTTCGCAAAATGCTGATGATCTCTATCGAAGATCAGCGCGTTTTGGTGGTCAAACTCTGCGATAGGCTCCATAATATGCTAACCCTAGAAGCACTCCGCCCAGATAAGCAAAAACGCATAGGCGAAGAGACACTTCTAGTTTATGCGCCAATCGCGCACAGGCTTGGAATTTCATCGATTAAAAATATCTTAGAAGATTTAAGCTTCAAATATGTAATGCCAAAAGAATACGCCACAATCGCAAACTATGTCGAAGAGCATAAACAACAGCTCCAAATAAATTTAAGCAAATTTAGCGAAACGATTAGCGAGTATCTGCTTACAAACGGATTTAGCGAAAACAGCTTTGAAATTCAAAAGCGTATGAAGCATTACTATTCAATTTACCTAAAAATGCAAAGAAAGGGCATTTCGATTGAAGAGGTTTTGGATTTGCTAGCTATCCGCATAATCGTGCAAAAGCCGATGGATTGCTACCTAGCACTTGGCGTAATCCATACCAAATTTAACCCCTTGATTTCGCGCTTTAAAGACTATATCGCCCTACCTAAACAAAACGGCTACCAAACGATTCACACTACCGTTTTTAACGACAGCATGATAGTCGAGGTGCAAATCCGCACCACAGAAATGCACAATACAGCCGAGCTTGGCGTGGCTGCGCACTGGAAATACAAATACTCAGGCTCGCTAAATCCTAAGCTTGATTGGATTAGCGATATTGGCTTGCAAGAAGCTGACGATTCAAACGCCGATGATTTATACGAATATGCCAAAGATAGCCTTTATATCGAGGATATCGCAGTGTATTCGCCAAAGGGCGGAATTTTCACGCTCCCACGAGGTGCGACTGCGCTTGATTACGCTTATGAAATACACTCACAAGTCGGTCTTAAAGCCGTCGAAGCCTTTGTCAATCGCATAAAAGTCCCGCTTCTAACCGAGCTTCAAAACGGCGATATCGTCCATATCATCACAGGAAACAACCCGCACTATCGTTGTAGCTGGCTAAATTCGGTAAAAACAGGAAAAGCAAGAGCTACAATTAAGGCGTTTTGTAAGCAAAAAATTCGCGATGTAAATCAAGAAGTAGCGATTAAAATTTTAAGTGCGATTTTCGCCACAACCGAAGAGAGCGTGATAAACTGGGTAGAAAAAGAAAATTTAATCAAAAAAGTCGGCAAAGCAAGCTATGATTCGGTATTTTTGAAAGATGTCGTAAATGCGCTGAAAAAATACCCGCTCAAAGAGAAGCTTTTCAATATGAAATTCCGCGATAAATACAGCGTCGAAAAGCAAAAATTCGACAATATCGTGGTGTATTCAAACTACAAAATCAACGAAGTAGAATTTGATTACTGCTGTAATCCTAAGCGCGGGGACGATATCATCGGATTTCGCAACGGACACAATGTCACGGTTCATCACAAGCTTTGCGAGAGAGCTGCAAATTTGATGAAAAGCGATGAAATGATTTTCGTCAAATGGACGCGAAACGCGCCACACAGGTATAAAATCATACTAAATATCGAAAACAAACGGGGCTCACTGGCTGAGTTTTTAACATATTTGGCTAAACTAAGCGTCGATTTAGTTTCGATAAATTTGAACGAAAACAACGAAGCTGTGTCTGATTTTTTCGAAATCATTATAGAATTAAACGAAAATTTAGACCACACTTATATCAAAGACAGATTAAAAAATAGATATAAAATCGCTGATTTTATATCATTAGATGATGTGTATAAAAACTAATAAAAGGGAGAATAAATGGCTGACATTAAAGATATAATGGCAAATTTCAAACGCGGAGTAAGCGAGATAATAGGCGAAGAGCAAATCGAGGCTTTGATTACTAAATTTTACGAGAGTGGCGAAACATTTTTGGTAAAAATCGGCATGGATCCGACTGCGCCAGATCTACACCTAGGACACACTGTCGTGCTAAACAAACTCGCATTTTTGCAACAACACGGCGCAATCGTGCAGTTTTTGATCGGTGATTTCACAGCTCAAATCGGCGATCCAACAGGCAAAAGCGAAACTAGAAAAAAACTTCCTCACCATGTCGTAATGCAAAATGCCAAAACCTACGAAGAGCAAGTTTTTAAAATTTTAGACCCAGAAAAAACAAAGGTAATGTTCAACTCCGAATGGACAAATCGCTTAGGCGCTAGCGGTGTAATCGAGCTATCAAGCACATTTAATGTAGCCAGAATGCTAGAAAGAGATGATTTCGAGAAACGCTACAAGGCCGAAATGCCAATTAGCATTAGCGAATTTTTATACCCGCTTTTGCAAGGCTATGATAGCGTATGTATGAAATGCGATATCGAATTTGGCGGCACTGATCAAAAATTTAACCTTCTTATGGGACGCCAACTCCAAAGAGTTTATAATGTAGGCAAAGAACAAGCCGTCGTTATGATGCCACTTCTCGTAGGCACTGACGGGGTAAATAAAATGAGCAAGAGCCTAGGCAATTACATCGGCGTAACAGACGCTCCAAACGATATGTATGGCAAGGTAATGAGTATCAGCGATGATTTGATGTGGGATTGGTATAATCTACTATCGCAAAAAAGCAACGAAGATATCGCACTAATCAAACAATTCGTAGCAGACGAAGCTGTGCATCCAAAAGCCGTAAAAGAGGAGCTTGCCACAGAAATCGTTACGAGATTTTATGATGAAGATGTCGCATTAGAGGCAAAAGAGGAATTTGATAGAGTTCATGGCGGAAACGAGCTTCCAGCAGAAATCCCTGAATTTAGCGTTTCAGCACCAGCGTGGATTGTCAAAGCTCTGCTTATTTGCAAGCTAGCCACTTCTAGCTCGGATGCAAGACGCCTAATCAAATCAAACGCCGTCAGCGTCGATCAGACCAAAATTTCAGACGAGCAACTCCAACTAAGTGCTGGCGAATACACCTTACAAGTAGGAAAGAAAAAATTTGCTAAATTAAAGGTAAGATAATGAGCGTTAAAATCGGCAAATACGAGATCAAACACCCTATTATCCAAGGCGGAATGGGGCTAGGGATTAGCTGGGACAAGCTAGCTGGAAATGTCAGCTTAAATGGCGGTTTGGGCGTGATTAGCTCGGTAGGAACTGGATATTATGACGACCTGAAATTTTCGGAAAAGTGTATCCACGATAGACCATTTTCTTCGCTAAATTTTTATAACAAAAAAGCCCTTACTCAAATCGTAAAAAACGCTCGCGAAATCTGTGGCGACGCACCACTAGCGATGAATATCATGTGCGCGGCTAATGATTATGAGCGCATTGTAAAGGATTCTTGCGAAGCTGGGATAAATATCATCATCAGCGGGGCTGGACTTCCTACGAATTTACCTGAATTTACCGCTGATTTCCCAGATGTCGCGCTTATGCCTATCGTTTCATCTGCCAAGGCCCTAAAAATCATAGCCAAGCGTTGGAGTGGTAGATACAACCGCCTGCCTGATGGCGTCGTGCTAGAAGGTCCATTAAGTGGCGGTCATCAGGGCTTTACCTACGAGCAATGCACCGACCCAGAGTATCAGTTAGAAAAATTAATCCCACAAGTAAGAGCCGAAATCGATAGCTGGGGCGAATTCCCGCTATTTGCAGCGGGCGGAATTTGGGATAAATCCGACATAGATCGCGCCAAAAGCCTAGGCGCAAACGGCGTTCAAATGGGCACTAGATTTATCGGCACATTTGAGTGCGACGCCCACGAGAAATTTAAAGAGGTCTTACTAAAAGCCACAAAAGAAGATATCAAACTTCTAAAATCCCCAGTAGGCTACCCTGCGCGCGGAATTCATACGAATTTGCAAGATATGATTGCCTCTGGAAGCGCACCGAAAATTTCATGCGTTAGCAACTGCGTGGCACCTTGCGAGCGTGGCAAAGGCGCCAAACTCGTCGGATACTGCATAGCAGATCGCCTAAGCGACGCCTATCTTGGCAGACAAGATAGCGGGCTGTTTTTCACAGGCGCTAACGGCTGGAAACTAAATGAAATCATTTCTGTAAAAGAATTAATGGAAAAACTCGTAAATGGCGAAGATAGTTAAAATTTTATGCGCTATTGTTTTTAGTGTGAGTTTCGCATTTGGCGCGAACGCTAGTAGCGTTTTTGCGAATTTTGACAAAAACTATGTCAGTGCTAGCAAAACCGCGAAAAAAGAGCTTCACAGCGAGCTTAAAAAAATTTATTCCGCCACTTCAAATAAAGATAAAAAAACCAAAATTAGCGTCCTAAAACGGCTAACTTATAGTAGCGAGGTGCTTGGGTATTCAAACTACTCTGTGTATAAATCCGAGCTAGAAAAACTAGGCGCCAAGGCCGATTACAAGCCATCTATCACGGACGCTAAAAAAACTTTAAGCAAGGCTGATTTGGAGTTTTTAAATTCAGGCAAAATCACGCCAAATAGCACGAAAATCGACAAATCAAAGCCTTTGATTTTGCAATCAATCAGTAGCGATGAAAATAGTGTTAGGGTGAAATTCAATAGAGATTTAGACCACAGCGAGTATAAAAATTTCGTAATTAACAAAGATAAAGTTTATCGCTATGTTTTGGACTTTAATGCCAAAAACAGCTCGCACACCACGAGATTAACGGGCAGTTTCGTAGATGAAGTTCGCACTTCGCAGTATAACGACAAAATCGCCCGTGTCGTGCTAAATCACAACCAAAAATTTAACCCAAAGATTGAAATTTTTGGCAATGAGCTAATCATCGCCAAAGCGGGGGCTAAAATCGCTATGCCAGCGCAAACTAGCACAAAAGCTACTCAGGTAAATTCAGCCAAAAGCGAGGCAAGCGGAACGAATAAAATTTACAAATCCACAAAAGGCAAACTAATCGTCATAGACCCAGGCCATGGTGGCAAAGATAGTGGCGCTATCGGAAATGGTTTAAAGGAAAAAACTATCGTTCTTGCAACCTCCAAAAAGCTTGGCGCACTACTTCAAAAACGCGGTTACAAGGTGCTTTATACCAGAAGCAACGATGTATTTATCAACCTCAAATCCCGCACAGCTTTCGCCAACAAAAAAAATGCCGATATGTTTATCTCGGTGCATGCAAACGCCGCGCCAAACGCCAAACAAGCGCCAAATTTCAGTGGAGTGGAGACATTTTTTTTAAGCCCGGCCAAATCAGAGCGTAGCAAAAATGTCGCAGCATTTGAAAACCAAGGCGACATGGAGGATATGAACGCCTTTTCGCAAGAGACATTTTTAAATTTCTTAAATAGAGAAAAAATCATCGCCTCAAACAAGCTTGCAATCGATATTCAAAGCTATATGTTAAATTCCGTCCAAAAAAGTTACAAAAGCAAAGACGGCGGTGTCAGAGAGGGGCCGTTTTGGGTGCTAGTGGGGGCTACAATGCCAGCTGTGCTCGTAGAAATGGGCTATATCTCACACCCAAGCGAGGGCAAAAACCTAGGCACCTCTGCATACCAAGACCGCATAGCCCAAGGTATCGCAAACGGCGTAGATGCGTATTTTCAAAAGAATAAGTGATGAAATTTATCAACGATGCACCATTTAGTGAAATTTACGAGGATTTTTATTTTAATTTCAAAAATCCTCTTGGCGAGAGTGAATATGTATTTATAAGTGCGCTAGATACGGCGTTTGCGAGCAATGCGCCTATCATCGTGGGCGAGCTAGGATTTGGCGTGGGGCGCAACTTTTTGCTCTGCGCAAAAAAGGCGCTTAAATTTAACAAACGCCTTCATTATGTTTCAATCGAAAAAAATCCGCTTAACAAGGACGAATTAGCCCAAATTTGGGCTAAATTTAGCGAACTTTCATCAGTTTCTAAAATTTTAATCAAAAAACTCCCGCCCCTTACCAAGGGAATCCACCGCATAAATTTTGGCAAAAAAATCACGCTTGATCTTTGCATTGGCGAGGCTAGCGAGCTAATCAACGAGCTTGATTTCAAGGCAGATGCGTGGTTTTTAGACGGATTTTCACCTGCGAAAAACGAAACCATTTGGAGCAAAGAGATTTTTGCCGCCCTTACACCACTTTGTAAAAAGGGCGCGATTTTAGCGACATACACAAGCGCTGGCTGGGTGGCAAAATCACTGCGCGAGGCAGGGTTTTTCGTCGAGAAAACAGACGGATTCGACACCAAACGCCACATGATTAGGGCGAAATTTTTGCGCGAAGATGATGAAGTAGAAAATTTTTATTTTGCCAGAAAGCACCCGCAAATTTTGCCAATACAGTTTTCAAATTTCGCCGATTTATCCGCCACGCACTGCTTATACGACCCTAATTCATACGATGAAGAGCGCGCGCCACAAGCGCAAACCCCCACAGCAATCGTAGTGGGAGCAGGAATCGCTGGGCTTTGCACGGCTTTTAAGCTTAAAAAGGCAGGTTTTAGCGTCAGCGTGATAGATAAAAGAAGCGAAGCTGGGCTAAATGGTAGCGGGAATTTCACAGGTGTGTGCGCCCCGCTAATCACCAAAGAGGGCGTGAAGCTTGGAGAAATGCACATACACGCATTTGATTTGGCTCTTAGCTTTTATGCTAAACACACTCCCAAAAAGCTAGCTAGCCTGCTTGGAGCGCAGGATTTTGCCTATGATAGCGAGCTTTTAGCAAGGTATCAAAGCGCAGGAAACCCTGAAATTTACGAATTTAAAGCCCACTCAAAACCATATCCAAGCATAATGATAAAAAACGCCGTCCTAGCCCACCCGCACAAGCTCTGCAAACATTTCGCCAAAAAACTCGGAGTCAAATTTAACCACGAAATGCTAAATTTCAAAAAGCAAAATGAAAAATTCGAAGTGATTTTAAAAGACCGTGCAAGCCTATTTTGCGATATTTTAGTCCTTTGCGCAGGAAGCGAGAGCGAGGAATTTTTCGGTCGCGGCGCAGTATCACAAGATGCTAAATTTAACCTAGATCCTAGCGTGCAAATCAGCTCCGTGCGCGGTCAAACCACGCTAATTCGCCCGCTAATCAAAACCAAATTTCCACTCAGTGCCTCTGGCTACATCTGCCCAGCCGTGGGCAAAAAGCAACTAATCGGCGCGACTTACGATAGGAAGTGCTACCACGACGAAGCAAGAGCGATTGACGATGTCAAAAATCTAGAAAGCGTTGGCGAGTTTTTGAGCAAAAAGGCCAAAATCATCGGCTCTAAGGTCGGATACAGGGGATATAGTGGCGATAGATTTCCGCTAATTGGCCCAGTGTGCGAGCCAGAAACTCTGGCGCGAGATTTCAAAGACCTGCCATGGAGCAAAAACAAAAAATCCGCCAGACGCGCCAAATTTATCCCAAATTTATATCTTAACACAGCGCACGGCGCACACGGGCTAAGCACCGCAGTTTTGGGCGCAGAGCTCATCTGTGATTATGCGCTTTCGCGCCCGCTTTGCGTGCCTCGCTCGATCGCAAACGAGCTAATGCCATCGCGCTTTTTGATTCGCAAACTCAAAAAAGGACTAATCAAATGAAAAAACTAATCCTAATAATTCTAATCCTTTTTGCCCTCGGCGCACTCGCACTTTACGGCATTTCGAGGACAAATCCAAATTTGTTTGCCGAGATTAAAATTTTAGCCATTTTGCTAAATACCGCGCTTTTCGCCCTTGCGCTTGTGATAATCGCAATCAAAGAAAAGGACGCCGTGCGCTTTCCGTTTCTCACGGCTGTGGTTTTGGCACTTTTTTCTGGGCTCATAAACGGCGCGATAATCTTTAAAAACCGCTACTATATCATCGCAACGGCGGTTTTGTTTATCGTTTTTGTGGTCTATTTGCAGATCAAACACCGCAGATTTTCGAATAAAATTTACAAAAGTGAAGAATAGTTAAATTTTAATTCAAAAATAAATTTTGATAAATTTTAAATTTAGCGAATTTGAAATTTTAAAATTTTCCCATTTCGCTGGCGCAACCCCCAGACCCTGCCCAGAAATTTCGCCAAATTCTTATAATGCCAACTGTGCATAAATTTTGTAAGTTGAGAATTTGTTACTCATCTTTTATCCTTTTCATTAAAATTTTTGTTTATTAAATTTTGTTTTAAAATATCGATAATTTCATAATCTTTATATCCGCAAGTCCAATCACCACCTTCAAACAAGCCCTTTTCAGCGAATAATCTAAATAAGAGAAAATTTTTCATATAAACATCATAAATTTTTGCTATGACTTTTTCTTCATTATTTTTGTTATAAACATTCCAATGATGAAATGTGCCAACAAAATTATTTTGATTACTATTAGTTTCTACGCGACTAAAACGCAAATTTTCAATATCTAAATTTGTATAATTTTTATCTATAATTTCCATATAATAGCTTTTAGAAATTTGACATTTATAACCAAATGTAGCAAATTTGGCTATGTCATAAGCCGATAATCCTAATAAAATAAGAGCCGAAACAACTAAATATTTCTTATTAAATTTATTCATTTTTTTATCAATTATCACCAATATAATCAGCATTGGAATAAGTGGAAATATATACACAAACAATGGAATAAGCACAAGCAAAATACAGATAAATTTTATGATTTTGTTTGTATTTGTAAGTATGATTTGTTTAATTAAAATTGCAGAAACAATACTTATAAATAAAATTAGGATTAAAATTTCCATTTTTTATCCTTTGTATTAAAATTTTTTATACTCAAATACACTAAATTATTTCTTATTTCACTTTCTTGTTTAGGAGTTAAACTATGAAGTATTATTGTTGGGAGAATTTTAAATATTCTTTTTTTAAAAACAGCCACTACTTCTGTAACCCCACAATATCCATACGAAAAAAATCTATCGATTTGCTTTGCTTGCAATGTAATTTTAAATCCCAAAATATCCATATAAATCATTTTATCTTCGTAAATTTCAAAATAATCAAAAAATATTATAGAATATAAAATTTGCAAAATTATCAAAGAAATATATACACAAACAATGTTTAAAATTATGCTAAAAATTGAAATACCTAAAACAAAATTTGGAATAGCAAAAATTATCGGTATCCAACAAATTAGCAAATAAATAAACAAATCAAAAGCTACATACAATGGATTTCTTTTATCCAACCTATAAAGTAATTTTGGTTCGTTTTTATTCTCTAAATTTTCCATTTTTTCCCTCACTCACACTTCTTACTCTGCCCTGCGCCTCGTCTCAGCCTGCCATGCTTCGCACACCACCGCTCACTCGAAATGACAGGAAATTTAGCGCAAGGAATTTTAAAGTCGTAGATTGGCGCGCGGTATGCGCTCACAATGAAACTAAATTCGCGCTTTGGTAATTTTCACTCGTAGATTGCTTCGATGACTTCGTCATCTCGCAATGACAATGGCGAACAAATTTGCATAATTTGCAAATTTCGGGGCAGTGTTTAAAAACCTCGCTAGCGGGTTATGATAACCCGCTAATTACGCCATCATCGCTGATTTTCATATCCAGCGCGCTAGGGTGTTTGGAAAGTCCGGGCATTAGCATGATTTTGCCAGCCACTGCCACGATAAACTTAGCCCCCGTGCGAATCTGCAAGTCTTTGACCCGCAGGCTAAACCCGCACGCTCGACCCAGCGCCTTTTCATCGTCGCTGAAACTATACTGCGTCTTGGCGATACACACATCGTAATTTTCAAGCCCAAGCGCGCGAATTTGCTCCAACGCCCCAAGCGCGGCCTCTTCGAAAACAACCTCTTTCGCGCCGTAAATTTTCGTGGCGATTTTTTCGATTTTGGTCTTAATATCGTCAGTTTTGTCGTAAGTGTAGTTGATATTTTTTAGAATTTTGCACTCAGCAAGGACTAATTTTGCCAAATCTATTGCCCCAACTGAGCCTTTGGCGAAATTCTCGCAAAGCGCCATTTTTACACTGCGCGCGGTGCAGTAGTTTCGCACGAACTCGATCTCTTCGTCGCTATCAAAGCTAAATTTATTCAATGCAACTATTGGATTTAATCCAAAATTTTGCAAAATTTCAATATGCCCGCCTAAATTTTCGATTCCCACCATAAGCGCTTCTAAATTTGGCTTAGTGATTTCGTCTTTGGCTGCGCCACCATTGTATTTGAGCGAGCGAATCGTAGCCACCAAAACCACCGCATCAGGGGCGATACCTGCGCGCGGACATTTGATATCGAGGAATTTTTGCGCACCAAGCTCAGAGCCAAATCCAGCCTCAGTTACGACAAAATCAGCTAGGCTCATCGCCGTTTTTGTAGCGATTATCGAATTGCACCCATGAGCGATATTGGCAAAAGGCCCGCCATGCACGAAAGTAGGCGTATGCTCGATACTTTGGAATAAATTTGGCTTAATCGCCTCTTTTAAAAGCACGCTCACAGCCTGCTCGCAACCCAAATCCCGCACGAAAATCGGCTTGTCATCTTCATCGTAAGCCACCATGATATTTGCGATATTCTCTTTCAAATCGACTAAATTTTTCGACAAGCACAAAATCGCCATAATCTCGCTAGCAGCGGTGATATTAAAGCCGTCTTTGCGCTCTACACCGTCAAATTTACCACCCTGCCCTACCGTAATCTGGCGAAGCGCTCTATCGTTCATATCCATGCAACGCTTCCAAAGCACGGTTTTGATTTTTAGCGGATTTCCTTGATAAATCGAGTTGTCGATAATTGCGCTTATTAGATTGTTTGCGCTCGTAATAGCGTGAAAATCGCCAGTAAAATGCAAATTTAGCTCCTCCATAGGCGCTAGTTGCGAATATCCACCACCTGCTGCGCCACCTTTTATGCCAAATACTGGACCCAGAGAGGGCTCACGAAGCGCCAAAGCCACGCTTTTGCCTAGTGATTTTATCGCGTCAGCTAGACCAATCGAGGTCGTGGTTTTGCCCTCGCCATAAGGCGTAGGACTAATGGCTGTAACTAAAATCAGCTTTGCGCCCTGTGCGCCGTTTTTAGCGTGTCTGTCGCTATACTCGCGCCCCGGAATTTTCGCCTTATAAAATCCATAAGGCTCGATTTCATCTTTTTTCAAACCTAGTTTTTTGCCGATTTTTGTGATTTTTTTAAGCTTCGCATTGTGCGTAATTTCGATATCGCTTAACATTTTTTCCCCTTAAATTTTAAATTTCATAAATCAATCTCAATGCCGATTGGGCAGTGATCGCTACCTGTGATATCAGCGTGGATAAAGGCGTCTTTGAGGCGCGAACGCAAATTTTGCGAGATGAAAAAATAATCAATCCGCCAGCCGACATTTTTAGCGCGCGCATTGAAGCGGTAGCTCCACCACGAATACGCCCCAGCCCTATCTCCGTGAATTTCGCGGAAAGTATCGATAAATCCGTGATTTATCAACTCATCGATCCACGCCCGCTCGATAGGCAAAAAGCCAGAAATTTTCGAATTTGACTTTGGATTTGCTAAATCAATTTCTCTGTGAGCGGTATTGACATCGCCACAAAATATCACGCCAAGCCCCTGCGCGACCAGCTCGTCGATATAGCGCAAAAAATCGGCGTAAAATTTCATCTTATAAGCAAGGCGCTCATCGTCCTTTTGGCCGTTTGGGAAGTAGATATTTAGTAGCACCACATCGCCAAATCTATGCTCCAAAACCCGCCCCTCATCGTCGCTAGCGAAGTTGCATTTGCTAACCTTGCTAGCAAATTTAGCTAGGCTCGCCACGCCAGAATACCCAGCGCGCGTGGCTGAGTTCGTATCAATCTGCGAAAATCCCAGCTCATAAAGCTCTTTTGGGATATTTTCTGCGCTCGCTTTTATCTCTTGCAAGCCCAAAAAATCAGGCTTCTCATCATCAAGCCACGCAAATGCGCCCTTGCCAAGCACGGCTCTAAGCCCATTTACATTCCAGCTCATTAGCTTCATTTTTACCCTTTAATTATCAAAATTTGGCTATGATTATGCCTAAATTTAACTAAAATTTAAAAGGAAAAAAATGAGAAATCAGCCAAAATACAAATTTTTCGCCAACTGGGGCTATGCTTTGGCGGGGCTAACTGAAATTTGGCGTAGTGAGCGGAGTTTTCGGCTAGAAATGTTTGTTTTTGCGCCACTTTTGGTTTCGCTATTTTTTTGGAATTTTGGCTTGGTTTGGAATTTGGCTTTGGTTTTTGGCGCGATTTTTACGCTGATTGTCGAGTGCATAAACTCATCAATCGAGCGCGTGGTTGATCTTGCTCACCCTGATTTTCACCCGCTTGCAGGGGCTGCCAAAGATACCGCCAGCACCGCTGTAATGCTCACTCTAAGCCTAAATTTCGCCCTGTGGGTATGTGCGATTTGCGGTAAAATTTTTGGCTAAACACTGCACCGAAATTTTAAAATTTAAAATTTTTGCACCTAATTTGTCATTGCCACGAATTTTGCGTTAGCAAAATTCTCGCAATCTACGACTTTAAAATTCCTTGCGCTAAATTTGCTGTCATTGCGAGAAAACGAAGTTTTCGAAGCAATCCAGAAAAATTTAAATTCAAAATTCAACCTAAATTTAGCATTGAACGATTTTTTAAATTTTAGGCGAAATTTTGAAATTCTCTGTAAGGGGGAAGGGGGCTTGAATTGCGAGGTCGCGCCCCTTCCCCCTTACCAACCCCCACCCCTGTAAAACCTTAGAAGTGGCTAAATTTAGAGCTTCGCTCTAAATTTAGCTGATTTTATTTTTACGGAAATGCTTCGCATTTCTTTACATGTAAAATCAACGAAAATTTCGCTAAAACCTCGCCCTTTCTGCCCCGACGCTCGTGGGCTCTCCATGCCCCGAGTATAAAACCACCTCATCTGGCATGGTAAAAATCTTGCCCTCTATGCTAGCTTTTAGCGCGCTATAATCCCCGCCCGGCAAATCCGTGCGCCCAAAGCCCGCGCGAAAAATCAAATCCCCACAAAACGCCAAATTTTGCTCCACGCTGTGAAACACCACGCTATCGCTCGTATGCCCTGGCGCATAAATCACAGCTAACTCGCACGCCCCGTTAGCTAGCGCGATCCTCTCGCCATCTTTTAGGGGCGTGAAATCCTCTATGATTATCTCTTCGCCCGTGAAATTCGATAGATTATAGCTTGGCTCACCCAGATACACGCCTGCGTTTTCGTGCGCGAGTATCGGCGCACCCAAAGCCTGTGAAAGCTCGCTAGCTGCGCCAATGTGATCGAAATGTCCGTGCGTGAGCAGGATTTTTTCGATTTTGAAATTTCTCTCTTTTATAATCCCCAAAAGCTTGTCCGCTTGCGCCCCAGGGTCGATTACGAACCCTGCCCCACTCGCCTCGTCAATAAAAAAATAGCAATTCTCGCTGATATAACCTGCCACTTCCACGCATAAAACCATGTTTTCTCCTTAAATTTCTCCAAATTTTACGCTCTTAAATTTAACCAGCCATTAATTTTAGCCAAAAATTATCCTTGATTTACCAAAATGCAGTAAAATACGCGCTTTTGCAAATTTTTTCAAAGGAGAGCTTATGAAAAAGCTTTTGGCCGAGTTTCTTGGCACATTTTGGCTAGTATTTGGCGGTTGCGGAAGCGCGATTTTCGCCGCATACAACATCGGATTTGTCGGCGTTTCAATCGCCTTTGGTTTGACCGTGCTAAGCGGTGCTTACGCATTTGGACACATTAGTGGCGGACATTTTAACCCAGCAGTTTCAGTGGGCTTGCTATGTGGTGGCAGATTTAAGGCTAGCGAATTAGCAGGCTATGTCATCGCGCAAGTGCTAGGCGCGATAGCAGCAGGCGGTGCGCTATATCTAATCGCAAGCGGAAAGGCTGGATTTGACATCAGCGCAGGATTTGCGACCAACGGATACGGCGAGCACTCACCAAACGGATATTCAATACTAAGCGCGCTAATCGCAGAAACCCTGCTAACCGCGTTTTTCCTAATCGTCATCATGGGCGCGACAGATGGGCGCGCGCCAAGTGGATTCGCACCGATTGCGATCGGTCTAGCCCTCACACTAATCCACCTAATCTCAATCCCAGTTACAAACACCTCAGTTAATCCTGCCCGATCAACTGGCGTGGCACTTTTCCAAGGTGGCTGGGCGCTTAGCGAGTTATGGCTGTTTTGGGTAGCGCCAATCATCGGTGGCGCAATCGGCGGAATTATCTATAAAACTTTTTTGGAAAAAGAGTAGAATTTCGCTAAATTTGGCATAAATTTATGCAAAATTCCATTTGCCCCTTGTGAATTTTTCGCAAGGGGCTTTTTAAATTCTTTAAATTCTTAAATTTCCGCTTCGCAACTCCCAAACACTGCCCCGAAATCGCAAAGAAATGCGAAGCATTTCCGTAAAAATAAAATCAGCTAAATTTAAAGCTTTGCTTTAAATTTAGCCACCTTGTAAAGCGTCGTCGGGGGTTGGGGGTTTGTAAGGGGGAAGGGGAGCGACCTCGCAATTCAAGCCCCCTTCCCCCTTACGAGAAAAGCAAAATTTAGCCTAAAATTTTAAAAATCGTTCAATGCTAAATTTAAGTAGAATTTTGAATTTAAATTTCCCTGGATTGCTTCGAAAACTTCGTTTTCTCGCAATGACAGCGAATTTAGCGCAAGGAATTTTAAATTCGTAGATTGCTTCGTCGCTTTGCTCCTCGCAATGACAAATTAGGCAAAATTTACGCTTGATTTGTCATTGCGAGAATTTGCGTAGCAAATTCGAAGCAATCTACGAGTTTAAAATTTCGGGGCAGTGTTTGGGAGTTGCAAAGCGGAAATTTAAAAAACAAATTTTAAAAATCAATACAATCTTGGATAAAAAGTCGCTTGGAGGGGAATTCCATAGCGCAAAGGCGGGCGTTTTTGTAACCGCGCTTTTTAAAAACACAGCCCAAATCGATATTCGCGCTGTAATCATTGATCAATGGCTCATCTTGTGGCGTGTGGCCATAGACATTAAAAATGCCCGCATTATCGGTGTAATCGTCGCGCCCGCTCAACACATGCGCCTCAAAATCGTCCTTTACCG
Source organism: Campylobacter sp. JMF_06 NA1 (assembly GCF_027737785.1). Lineage (NCBI taxonomy): Bacteria > Pseudomonadati > Campylobacterota > Epsilonproteobacteria > Campylobacterales > Campylobacteraceae > Campylobacter > Campylobacter sp. JMF_06 NA1. Next base: position 36,480 of record NZ_JAOVUA010000001.1, on the reverse strand, counting down.
CCACGAAATCGCGAAACTTCCACATATTTCCCACAGCCGAGTGCGAGACCACGAGAGAGCGAGAATTTTCGTCGAAAATATCGTATTGCAAAAACACGGGCAGGTTTTGCAAATACTCTAAATGCTCGTTTAAAAGCGCGCTAAATTCGGGCGCAAAATACGATTTCATCGTATCGCCGCCACCACTTTTGGCAATCCAGTTGATATCATCACTTGCGCCGATTACGATTTCGCGGTCTCTCACGCACCTTTGCGCGCTGGATTTTGCTAGCAAAAATCTGCGCTCGTGGTTTCCGCGCACGCAGTCATAGCCGTGCGAGCGCACAAACTCGATGACTTTGGCGCTCTGAGGACCACGATCGCACAAATCGCCCACGAAGCAAATTTTGCTATCAAATTTCGCTGGCAAGCGCGCAATCAGCGCCATTAAACTCTCATAGCAACCATGCACATCGCCGATAATGTAGATATTTTGCATAAATTTACCTTTGAATTTTTAAAAGAATTATATTAGAATTTTTAAAATTTAAAATTTAAAAAATTTAAAATTTAACCCAAATTTGGGTTAAATTTGAAATTTACGCTACCACATTTGGGAAATCAAAAACCACTTTTCCGCTTTTTATCGTTAGCACGCACGCGCCTTTTAGCTCTTTGCCAAAAAGTGGCGAATTGCATGATTTTGACTTGTTGAGTTTCGCGTCGTAAGTGTATCTTAGCTCAGGGTCGATTATAGCGATATCTGCTAGCTTTCCGACAGCGATTTCGCCTTTGCCAGAGAGTTTTAAAATTTGGGCTGGATTATACGAGGTGAGAGCCACCATTTTTTCATAATCAATCACGCCCTCATCAACTAATTTTAGCGTCAAAGGCACGAGCGTTTGAAGCCCTAAAATCCCAAACGGAGCCTTGTCAAACTCGACAAATTTATCGTCCCAGCTATGCGGTGCGTGATCTGTGGCGATGACATCTATTAGTCCGCTTTTTAAGCCCTCTCTCATAGCCTCTACATCGGCATTTGTGCGAAGTGGTGGCGACATTTTAAAATTCGTATCGTATCCCATAAGTTCGCTCTCATCATAAGTGAAGTGGTGTGGCGTAACCTCGCAGGTTACATTAATACCCTCTTTTTTGGCTTGATCGATGAATTTTAGCGACCAGGCTGAGCTGACATGCGCCACATGCAGGTGTCCGCCCGTTTTTTTAGCAAGCAAAATATCGCGCGAAACCATAATCTCCTCTTTTTCGCTCGCCATGCCTTTAAGCCCTAGTAGCGCGCTTACCCTGCCCTCGTTCATCACTCCACCATGACAAAGCGAGCAATCCTCGCTGTGATTTATGACAAAAGAGCCAAAATGCGCCGAGTATTCGAGAGCTTGTCGCATGACTGAGCTATCGGTAACAGGAAGTCCATCATCGCTAAATGCCACGCACCCAGCCTCGATCATATCGCCCATTTCGACGATTTTCGCGCCCTTGCAATCTTGCGAAATCGCTCCGATTGGAAGCAGGTCGATTAGCCCCCTATCGCGCGCTTTTTTAATCATTGCCTTTGTGATCGCGGAATTATCATTTACCGGGTTTGTATTTGCCATAGGCATAGCGGTCGTTACGCCCCCTGCTACGGCTGTTTCGCTACCAGTGATGACATCATCTTTATACTCAAATCCCGGATCTCTAAAATGCACATGCATATCAATTAGCCCCGGCATGACGAGCTTGCCAGTCGCGTCGATGACTTTATCTGCGCTTGGCTCGTCCTTTGTAAGTGCTGAAATTTGCTCATTTTCTATTAAAACATTTATCTTTTCGCTTCTGTCGTGGTTAATAACGGTGCCATTTTTGATTAAAATTTTCATTACAAGCTCCTATTTAAATTTATTGTGTGAAGCACCGCCATACGCATGGCTGCACCGTTTTCGACCTGATCGAGAATGCAAGTAAATCGCGGATCGTCCGCGACATCTGAGTTAATCTCCACGCCACGATTTATCGGACCTGGGTGCATGATAATCACACCCTCTTTGGCTACTTGCATGCGCTTAGCAGTTAATCCAAAAAATTTACTATACTCCCTAACGCTTGGGAAGCTTGGCTCACCGTCTTGGCGCTCTAATTGAATTCTTAGCATTATTATCACATCTGCGCCCTCGATCGCTTCCTCGACGCTTTTGCAAATCCTGCACCCAAACGCCTCGCAGTCTCTTAGCATCATCGGAGGACCAAAGAGTCTGACATTTATGCCTAGTTTTTTCATCGCCCACGCATCAGATCTAGCCACGCGAGAGCGGAAAATATCGCCGATGATAGCGACTTCTAATCCTTCAAATTTGCCCTTGGCTTCGTGGATTGTGAGCAAATCCAAAAGCGCTTGTGTCGGGTGCTCGTTTAGTCCGTCTCCTGCATTTACAATCGAGGCGTCGCAGTTAGAGGCGATAAATTTCGCAGCACCGCTACTTGCGTGGCGCACGACAAAAATATCACTGCGCATAGCTTGCATATTTTTTATCGTATCGATTAGAGTTTCGCCCTTTTTGGTGCTACTTGAACCTGCGCTGAAATTTATGGCGTCCGCGCCAAGGCGTTTGGCGGCGATTTCAAAGGAAATGCGCGTTCTAGTGGAGTTTTCAAAAAAAGCATTAATCACGGTTTTTCCACGCAAAGAGTCTGATTTTTTGATATCTGAGCGGTTTAGAGCTTTGAAATCCTTCGCCAAAGCGATGAAATCGTAAATATCGTCTGCGCTTAAATCTTGCGTGCTAAGCAGGTGCTTTAATTTATACATTTTGCCTCCTAAAATGGTTAAAATTTTCGCTGTATTTTACGCAAATTTGACTTAAATTTTTAAATCCTCGCTCTGCGAATTTTCATAATGTTTTTCAATTTTTTTGCCATTATTAATCATATCGCCAAAGATATTTAAAATCTGCCCGAAGCTCGAATTTGCGTCCTTTGCTAAATCCATTAAATCCTTTTCGATCCCGCCTAGTGAGCCATTTAAATCGCGCACGATTTTCTCGCCTTTTTTGGCTAAATCCTCTAATTTATCCGCGTTTTTTTCGGCAAATTCGTTTAAAATTTTCGGTGCTTCCTTGCTTAATCTTTCCAAATTTTCGCCCAAAATTTTAGCCGTTGCGGCAAATTCATCAATCGTTTCGTTGATATCTTTTGAAATTTTGCCCTCAGGCTTTGGCACTAGCTCGATTTGAACCTTTGGTTTAGCGTTTTGGCTCAAATTTGCCTCTGGCGCAGGCTCGCTTGAAGCAGTGCTTCCTGGCGCAGGTTTAATCGTGCTTTCGCTCGCGCTTGCCGATAAATTTTTATCCAAATTTATCTGTATTTTTGGCTCATTTTTCTCAACCATTTTTTGAGATTTTTTTTCGATCTCTTTCTCGATATCTAGGCCGTTTTGGCTAGATTTGTCGCTGTCACTGCACGCGCTAAACATAAGCGCGCAAGCAAGCAAAATTCCACATTTTTTCATACTCTCTCCTTAATTTAAAAATAAATCACTTCTTAATTTCAAAAGCAAGCAAACTGCGATATTTGCGGCCTCTTCACGGATATAGTTGCGATCTCCGTTTAGGTGAAATTTGCCGATTATCTGTCGCCCACCAAGCTCTTTTGCCCCGATAAATACCGTTCCTACGGGCTTTTCATCGCTTCCACCCCCAGGTCCAGCTATCCCGCTAATGGCTAGGGCAAAATTCGCCCCCGAACTCTCCAATGCCCCGCTAAGCATACCTGCGACGCATTGCTCACTCACTGCGCCGTAATCTTGCAAAACCTCATCGCTCACATCTAGCCACGCACGCTTTATCTCGTTTGCATAGCTTACCACCGAGCCATCAAAAATATCGCTCACACCGGCTATTTCGCCAAATTTAGCTGCCAAAAGTCCAGCCGTGCAACTCTCTGCAAATGTGATTTTCGCCCCGATTTCTCGCAATTTCTCCACGGCGTGAGAGATGAAATTTTTAGGTGCGATAAATGAGTTTGCATAGTATTTGCTCACGCTGTCTAAAAATTTATCCAGCGCGCCAAATTTCTGCTCGCTAGCGCGCACAAAGAGCAAAAACGAGCTGTATTCGCTAATGATAAATGAAATTTTATAGCTTAACGCTAGGCTTTCAAGTCTAGCTTTTGCGCTCGCATAGTCTGTGTCAAATAGATAAAACCCCTCGCCCTCGTTTAGGGGATCTTGCAAAATTTGGGGCAGTTTTTGTAAAGGATCTGCTTTTAGCACATTTACAAGGCAACCCTTAATATCTAGTAAAAAACTATCCTTTACCACAAATTTAGCTGCTGAGGGGGCTAGCGTGCCACAATCTTTAAGCTCCAAAGTATCAAGCGTAAGCGTGGAAAGGATTTTGCCTGCGATTGCATAAGCCACTTTTGTCGCAAAAATCGTGATATAATCGTATTTGCCGAGCATTTTTTCTATCAAAAATGGCAAATTTTTATCGTTTTCATTTATAAATTTAATATCATCAATCACGCCGAAAACCTGCTCGTATTCGCGCAAAATATAGCTAAAAAATGGCGGGTTGTAGCGGATAGCTTCGCCGATGATTAAAATCACATTTTTCATAAATTTCTACCTTTAAATTTTTGCCATTATAGCATAAAAAATTCTTGCATTTTCAGTCCTTTTTAAAAGCCTTTTTGCTACACTTACCAAATTTTTTAAAACACAATTAAAGGTTTTTTATGGATTACAAAGAAACACTTTTTCTCCCTACTACGGACTTCCCTATGCGAGGCTCTCTCCCAGCGAACGAACCAGCGCGATTTTCTAGCTGGTATAACGAGCGAGCAATTTATGAAAAAATGAAAGCCAAACGCAAAAACGCGGGCGTCAGCTTTAATATCCACGACGGCCCACCTTATGCCAACGGACACCTGCATATAGGCCATGCGCTGAATAAATTTTTAAAAGACATTATCACTAAAACCCACTATTTTTTCGGTGAAAATATCCGCTATGTCCCGGGCTGGGACTGCCACGGCTTGCCAATCGAACAACAAGTAGAAATCAAAATGGGCGACGCGAAAAAATCAGCTACCAAACACGAAATCCGTGAGCTTTGTCGCGCACATGCGAAAGAATTTATCGATATCCAAAGAGATGAATTTAAAAGCCTTGGCGTAATTGGGGATTGGGAAAATCCATATTTGACGCTGAAATTTAACTTCGAAGCTGAAATTTACAAAACCCTTTGCAATATCGCTAAAAAGGGCATTTTAATCGAGCGCAGTAAGCCTGTATTTTGGAGCTGGGCGGCAAAAAGCGCGCTAGCTGAGGCAGAGGTCGAGTATAAGGACAAAGAGGATTATTCGATTTATGTGGCTTTTGATTTAAGCGATGAAGCAAACGCCAAAATCGGCGCAAAAGGCGCAAAAGCCGTGATTTGGACGACTACGCCTTGGACACTTCCAGCAAACGGCGCAATCAGCCTAAATCCAAACGAAACCTATGTCCTAACAGCCGAAAATTTCATACTTGCAAAACCGCTTTTAGAAAATTTAATCGGCGCAGGTATCACAAATGGCGAAATTTTAAAAGAATTTAGCTCAAAAGAGCTCGAAAATTTATACGCAATCAACCCGCTAAATGATAGAAGCTCAAAATTTATCCTTGGCGAACATGTCTTAATGGACGGCGGAACAGGCTTAGTTCATACCGCCCCAGGACACGGCGAGGACGATTATTTCGTGGGCTTAAAATACGGCATAGAGGTGCTAATGCCAGTCGATGAGGCAGGGTGTTTTGATGAAACACTGCGCACGAAGGGGCTATTTAGGGCTGGCGTCGTAGATGAAATGGTCGGCATGCACATTTTCAAAGCAAATGAAAAAATCGTCGAAATTCTTGGCGATGCAGTGGTAAAAGTCGGCAAATTTACCCACTCATACCCACACTGCTGGCGCACGCACAAACCAGTAATTTACCGCGCTACAAAGCAATGGTTCATCGCTATGGATAAAGAATTTAGTGGCGGAAAAACACTGCGCCAGATTGCGCTTAGCGAAATCAAAAAAATCAAATTCTACCCAGCCACTGGCGAAAATCGCCTCACAGCGATGATTGATAACCGCCCTGATTGGTGTATTTCAAGACAGAGAGATTGGGGTGTGCCGATTGCGTTTTTTCGTGATAAAGCGACAAAAGAGCCGATTTTCGACGAAAAAATAATGGATCATTTATACGAAATTTTCAAAGCCAAAGGCGCTGATGCGTGGTGGGATAGCGAAATTCGCGATCTTTTACCACAAGGTTCTGGCTACAACCCTGAAAATTTAGAGAAAGTTACCGATATTTTAGATGTTTGGTTCGATAGTGGCTCGACTTGGAACGCCGTGCTAAAAAGCGGCGAATACGACGCAGGCGCGTTTCCAGCCGATATGTATTTAGAGGGCTCAGACCAGCACAGAGGCTGGTTTCAAAGCTCACTTTTGCTAAGTTGCGCTGTAAATGAGTTCGCTCCGTATAAAAGCGTCCTAACTCACGGCTTCACCGTCGATGAGAAGGGTCAAAAAATGAGCAAATCCGTGGGTAACATCGTCCTTCCACAAAAAGTCGCCAAAGAATACGGCGTGGAGATTATGAGATTATGGGTTGCGCTGAGTGATTATTCCACAGATTTGAAAATCAGCGAAAATATCCTAAAACAAGTCAGCGAGCAATACCGCAAAATTCGCAATACAATTCGCTTTTTGCTAGCAAATGTTAGCGATTTAGAAGAGCTTGAAACCTCAAATTTCACAACCCTTGATAAGTGGATTTTAACCCGCGCTGTAAGGACTTTTGGCGCAGTTGAAGAGAGTTTTAGAGAGTATGATTTCTCAAAAGGATTTAACCAACTTCTAAATTTCCTAAGCGCAGATTTAAGCGGAATCTACCTTGATATTATCAAAGACCGCCTTTACTGCGACCATATCGACGAACCAAGACGCAGAAGCGCGCAAAGTGCGCTAGTGCTAATTACCAGAGCGCTACTGCCTCTGATTGCGCCTACGCTAACTTACACAATCGATGAAGTAATGCAATACGCGCCAAGTATCGTTAAAAACGGCAAAGAAGACGCTTTTGATTTGGTTTATGCGCCGATTGAATTTAGCGATTTTGTCGAATATGATGAAATTTTAGAGCAATCAAGAGAGAAATTTTTCGAAATCATCGACGCTCTCAAAAAAGATAAAATCATCAAATCGACCCTAGAACTCGCTTTGCAAACTAGCTCAAATGAAATTTTATCTTACGATATTTTGGGCGTGAGCGACTGGTTTATGGTAAGCGATGTAACCTCGCTAGATGGCAACAGCGACAATGCTTTGGCAGAATTTCGCATAGGTGATGAAATTTTCCGCCTTGTAAAATCTGATAAATTTAAATGCCCAAGGTGCTGGAAATTTAGCGCAAAAGAGCAAGATTGTCTATGCCCAAGATGTGCAAAGGTGCTAAATGCTTAGTTCGCCTCAACATTTTAGTATAGTAGTTCTCACAATCGCACTAATCTTTGTCTGCATAGGCGTGGGGATAAAATTTGTAATAAAATTTAAGGATAAAAAATGATAAGTTTAAAAGAGGCTTTGAAACTGAGCCCTAGCGAAATTTTGGCACTTCGCGCAGATTTAAAAAGCCAAATCATAGCCAATAAAAACCTTGGCGCGTATGTCGAGCAACTCAGTGGCGAGGAATTAAACGAAAGTGGCGCAGGTGTGCCAATAGCGATTAAAGATAATATTCAAGTCAAAGGTTGGAGCGTAACGGCTGGATCAAAAATCCTGCAAGGCTACATTGCGCCTTATGACGCAACCGTAATCAAAAAGCTAAAAGAGGCAAATTTAGCTCCATTTGGTCGCACCAATATGGACGAATTCGCCATGGGAAGCACGACAGAGAGTTCGTATTATGGCAAAACTCTAAATCCGCTCGATCACACTCGCGTCCCAGGCGGAAGCAGTGGCGGAAGTGCCGCCGCTGTGGGAGCTGGACTTGCAATCGCAGCACTTGGTAGCGATACGGGTGGCTCTATCCGCCAGCCAGCAGCCTTTTGTGGTTGCGTGGGATTTAAGCCAAGCTATGGCAGGGTTAGCCGCTATGGTCTGGGCGCGTATTCATCTAGCCTAGATCAAATCGGACCAATTACAGGAAATGTCGAGGACGCGGCGATTTTATACGATATCATCGCAGGACATGATGAAATGGATAGCACAAGCTATGCTGGCGAGTTTATCAGCACGGCTGATAAATTAAATAGCGAGCGCAAACTTACAATCGCAGTCATCGAAAACTACCTAAACGAGGCTAGCGACGAGATTAAAACTGCGCTAAATTTGGCAATCGAGAAGTTAAAAAGCTTCGGACACAAGATAATTTATAAAAATTTGCTAAATTCCAAATACGACATTGCGACTTACTATATCATCGCCACAGCCGAAGCTAGCGCAAATTTAAGCAGATATGACGGCGTGCGATACGGAAACCGCGCAAAGGCGTCAAATTTAAACGAACTTTACGCAAACACCCGTGGCGAGGGATTTGGCGACGAGGTCAAACGCAGAATGCTTCTAGGAACATTTGTGCTAAGTAGCGGTTACTACGACGCCTACTACATAAAAGCGCAAAAAGCCAGAGCCTTTATCAAGGCTGAATATGAGGAAATTTTAAAAGAGGCTGATTTGATTTTTATGCCGATTGCGCCTGATGTGGCGTATAAATTTGGCGAGTTAAACGACCCGCTAAAAGCTTATCTTAGCGATATTTACACAATCGGCGTAAATTTAGCAGGACTTCCAGCGATTTCCGTGCCAGTGGCTAGAAATTCACAGAATTTAAATATCAGCGCACAACTAATAGGACGCGCTTATGACGAACAAACGGTGCTTGATGGCGGGTTAAATTTAGAAACAATCGTAAGGGGTTAAGATGAAAATTTTGAAAAAAGCTTTGACATTTGAAGATGTTTTATTGGTGCCACAATACTCTGAAATTTTACCAAAAGATGTAGATTTAAAGACAAAATTTACCAAAAATATCACTCTAAATACACCACTTGTGAGTGCTGCTATGGATACGGTTACCGAGTATCGCACAGCTATCATGATGGCTCGCCTTGGAGGGATTGGCGTAATCCACAAAAACATGGATATCGAAAGCCAAGCTAAAATGGTGCGCCGCGTGAAAAAAAGCGAGAGTGGTGTCATCATCGATCCGATTTTTATCAAAGCCACAGCCAGCGTGCAAGATGCGCTAAATTTGATGGCTGAATACCACATTAGCGGAATTCCAGTTGTCGATGACGAGCATAAATTAATCGGAATTTTAACTAATCGCGATTTGAGATTTGAAAGCGACACCTCAGCGCGCGTTGGCGATAAAATGACTAAAATGCCACTAATCACGCTCAAAAAGGGCTCGACGCTAGATGACGCTGAGAAAGTTTTCCGCAGCACCAAGGTAGAAAAACTTCCGATTGTTGATGAAAACAACCATTTGGAGGGATTAGTTACCATTAAAGATATCAAAAAACGCATCGAATACCCTCTTGCAAACAAAGACGCTTATGGCAGACTTCGCGTAGCAGCCGCCATTGGCGTAGGTCAGATTGATCGCGCAAAAGCCCTTGTCGAAGCAGGCGTAGATGCGATTGTAATGGATTCTGCTCACGGACATACCAAAGGTATCATAAACACCCTAAAAGAGCTTAAAAAACAGCTAAATGTCGATGTCGTAGTAGGAAATGTAGCGAACCCAGAGGCTATCAAAGATATCGCCGAAGCTGGCGCAGACGCGATAAAAGTCGGTATCGGACCAGGCTCAATCTGCACCACTAGAATCGTCGCAGGTGTGGGCGTGCCACAATTTACCGCAATTGTAGATTGCGCAAACGAAGCGGCTAAATTTGGCGTTCCAATCATCGCAGACGGCGGTATCAAATACTCAGGCGAAATCGCCAAAGCCCTAGCAGCAGGTGCTAGCTCAGTAATGATGGGAAGTGTGCTAGCTGGGTGCTACGAAACCCCTGGCGAGCTAATCACCTTCCAAGGCCGCCAGTATAAGACATACCGCGGTATGGGCTCAATTGGCGCTATGCAAAAAGGAAGCTCAGATAGATATTTCCAAGAAGGCACCGCCAAAGAAAAACTCGTCCCAGAAGGCATCGAAGGACGCGTCCCTTATGCTGGTATGCTAAAAGATGTAATCTTCCAGCTAGTAGGCGGTCTAAGAAGCGCTATGGGATATTGCGGAAGCAAGGATATCCCTACCTTGCAAGAAAAAGCTGAATTTGTCGAAATCACAAGCGCAGGACTTAAAGAAAGCCATGTCCATGATGTCATCATCACACAAGAAGCTCCAAACTACCGAGTTAATCAGTGAAAATCCAAACCAAAACCCACTATTTTGACGAACCGCTCTATTTAGAGAGCGGTCGTGTTTTTTCTAAATTTCACCTAGCTTACGAAACTTACGGCGAGCTAAATTCCGATAAATCAAATGTCATTGTCATCACACACGCTCTAACCGGTAGCGCACACGCTGCTGGCAGATATGAGGGCGAGAGCAAGGCTGGCTGGTGGGACAGCCTAATCGGCGACGGCAAGGCAGTGGATACGAGCAAATTTTTCGTCATCTGCATAAATATCCTCTCATCGCCCTTTGGCTCGACCTGCCCGCTAGATATCGATGATAGCACCGGTATGGAGTATCGCACACGCTTTCCCGTGCTTGTCATCTCAGATGTCGTAAAGGCGCAGGTTAGATTGCTGGGCGAGCTTGGGATTTCACGCGTAAAAGCCATAATCGGCGGAAGTCTTGGGGGTATGCAGGCTCTGTGCTACGCAATCGAATACCCAAATTTCGCCGAAAATATTTTCGCACTAGCTACCACTTATGCGACGCAGCCTTGGGCAATCGCCTTTAATAAAATCGCAATCAGCGCGATTAAGAGCGATCCAAATTTCAAAGGCGGGTATTATGACAAAGATGAAATCGCCAAATCCGGCCTAAACGGCATGGCGGTAGGTCGCATGGCTGGGCATATTAGCTTTTTAAGTCCAGCGTCAATGAACGAAAAATTTGGGCGAAATTATGTAGAAACCGACGGACTTTACGAGCTTGACGGCAGGTTTCAAGTGGATCGCTACCTAGACTACAATGGGGTAAATTTCTCTCATCGCTTCGATCCGCTATGCTACCTTTATATCGCAAAAATGATGAATCTTTTCGATTGCACGAGGCATTATGGCTCGCTAAAAAACGCCATGGCGCAAATTCGCGCGAAACTATTTTTGATTTCGTTTTCTGGCGATATTTTGTTTCCGCCAAATTTAATGGAGGAAATGTATAAATGTATGATTGATCTTGGCGCGAAAGAGCGCGTGTTTTACACGCAAATCGACAGCGATTACGGACACGACGCGTTTTTGGTCGAGGTGGAAAAATTTGACTATATCATTAAAAGGGTTTTAGATGCAAGATAATTTCGAAGAAAAAATGAAAAAAATAGGCGAGCTATTAGAGAGCTTAAACGACAAAGACATCACGCTAGATCGCTCTGTGGAGCTGTATAAAAGCGGAATTTGCCTGCTAAAAGAGGCGAAGGAAATTTTAGAAAACGCCAAGCTTGAAATCACGCAAATAAACGAAGGTGCGCAAAATGATTAAAATCTGCGCTCTACAACTCGCCACGCTTTCGATGAGCGAAAATCGCATTGATTATTATATGAAAATAGCCCACGACAACGGCGCAAAAATCGTGGTTTTGGGCGAATACACGCTCAATTCGTTTTTTACCGAGCTAAAACACATGCCAAGCTCAATCACGCAAAAACAAAGCGAACACAAAATGGAGCTAATGCAAAATTTAGCCAAAAAATACGACCTAAACATCATCGCGCCTATAATTCGCCAAAGCAGTAGCGAGGCTGGCGAAATCGCATGGATCAAATCCTGCGCGCATTTTAGCCCCTCTGGCGTGAAATTTTACGATCAAACTATGCTGATAAACTACTCGCACTGGAACGAGGACGAGTTTTTCCTAAACGCCAAAATTCACGAAAATGGCAAATTCGAGCCACTGATTTTCGAGGTCGAGGGTGTGAAATTTGGCGTTTGTTTTGGGTTTGAAGCGCATTTTGATATGGTGTGGCAGCGCTTCGACCACGAAAGCGTTGATTGCGTGCTAATCCCCACAGCTTCGACATTTGAGTCAAATTTGCGCTGGGCAGAACTGCTTAAAATGCGAGCCTTCACGCACTCGGCGTATATCGTGCGCACAAACCGCATAGGCGAGGCGAAATTCGGCGATATGGACTTTAAATTTTATGGTGGCAGTTTCCTAGCGAATCCTTACGGCGAGATTATCAACGAATTAAAGGGCGAAGAGGGCGCGCTAATGTGCGAAATAGACCCAGCAATCGTGCGCGAAGCTACGGAATTTTGGGGCTTTAAGGCAAATTTGAAAAACAAAGGCTTTGCGTGAAATTTTTCCACAGACAAATCCAGCTCTGGGGCGAGGATACCCAAAACTCCCTAGCGCAAAAATCCGTCCTAATCATCGGCTCTGGCGGGCTTGGAAGCTCATTTGCGTATGCGCTAGGAGCCAGCGGGATCGGGCGGATTGACATTGTCGATTTCGACACAGTGTCGCTTCATAATATCCACAGGCAAATTTTATTTTCGCTAAGCGATGAGGGACGATACAAGGCCGATATTTTCAAAGAGCGCGTTCAGGCTCGATACGATGGAGTGCGTGTGAATACGCACAAAATGAAAGCTGATGAATTTTTTGCGAATTGCGCGGATAAATTTGACCTGATTTTAGATGCGACTGACAATCTCGCCACCCGCGCGCAAATTGACGAGTTTGCCAAGCAAACTGCCACGCCATGGGTGTTTAGCTCGGTCGATAGCTTTCAGGTGCAGGTCTGCTTCGTAAGCGAGGCGAATTTCAAATTTTTCCCAAATTTGGGCGCCACGCCAGCTGGAATTACTGCGCCGATTGTGATGTTTGCGGCGAGTTTTGCGGCAAATTTAGCTTTGCGCTATTTAGCGGGTTTGAGCGTGAAAAAAGATACGCTTTATTATCTAAATTTTTTCTCGGGCGAATTTGAAACCAAAAAAATCGCTCTTGTTTAAGGCAAAAAATGGTTATACTCATAACAGGCGCTTCGCATACGGGAAAAACGCTTTTGGCACAAAGATTATTGGAAAAGTATAAATTTCCGTATTTTTCAATCGATCACCTAAAAATGGGGCTAATTCGCTCAAAAAATACAAATCTCACTCCAAATGACGATGAAGCACTAACGCCCTATCTGTGGCAAATCGTGCGTGAAATAATCAAAACCGCCATAGAAAATGGGCAAAATTTGATTATCGAAGGTTGTTATGTGCCGTTTTCTTGGCGGAGCAATTTTAGTGAAAAATATTTGCGCCAAATTCGTTTTATAGCCCTAGCGATGAGCGATAAATTTATCGATGAAAATTTTGATAAAATCAAAAAACATAGCTGTGATATAGAAAATAGGCTTGATGATACGACCTGCACAAAAGAAAATTTAAAAGCGGATAATCAAAATTTTATAAAGGGCTTTTTAAACAACGGCGAGAAAATCGTTTTGATTGATGATGATTATGAAAAAACTATAAGTAAGCTTTAAATTTACTCGGATTTAGGTATTCGCAAAACAAAAAATACCAAAGTGCTTTTTCAATATTGTTCATTTTTTTCTTTTTTTTCTTGGATTTCTAACTCATACCAGCCAAATTCATCATTATCAAATTTGCTTGTGAAAAGTGGCCTGAATTTCAAATCGCTTCTGAAATTTTGCCCGTTTTTGAGCGAATTTGAGCGGAAAAACAGAAATAAATTTACGCTTTTAGCGATTTCATTTAGCAAATTTTCCCCGCCTTCAATCATCACTAAGCCCGAATTTAACGCTGTTTGCAAATCATTTGTGATAGCTACTTTGCGACCTGCAACGCCAAAAAGCGGGATAGTTTTGTCAAACTCTCGTTGCCTAGAATAGATAAAAATATCTGGGTTTTTCCAGCTTAAAATCAGCCTAGTATCGAGCTTCGGGCGGTCTGCGCGCACGGTATTTCCGCCAATCATCAAGCTGTCGCAAACGCTTCTTAAATAGTGCGAAAATGTGCGAGATTTGGCATTTGAAATTTCGCCCGTAATCACGCCGTTTGCCGAGAAAGCTAGTTTAAAAAAGCTAAAATTTCCGCCATTTTGCCACTGCAAAAACGGCTTTAAAAGTGCGTCGCACTCATTTTTCAAAACGCCAAATTCCACTTCTACGCCGTTTTGCACTAAAATTTCGCCGCCGCCACTAGCTTTTTCGTTTAAATCCGCCACGCCGATTACGACTTTTTTAAAGCCTAAATTTTTAAGCAAATTCGCGCATGATGGCGTTTTGCCGATATGGGCGCAGGGTTCAAGCGTAACAAAAGCGGTGGCATTTTTAAGCAAATTGCCGTGATTTTGCGTGATAAATTCATAAACGAAATTCGCATTTAAATTTTTAAATTCCAAAATTTTATTTGCAATGCGTGATTTCTCGCCCAAATTCTGCAAATTTTTATCAAAAAAATCGCCGTAAATAAAATTTTCGCTACCGTTTAAAATTTGCATAAAATTTACGCCAAATTCGCTTTCGTAAATTTGCAAAAATTTATTTAAAAATTCATCGCTTATCTCGCAAAGTGCGACAAAAACGGCGTTTGCTTCGGCGTGTAAGAAACCTGCCTTTTTATGAGAATTTATGCTTAAAATTTTGCCGTGCATATCCGCTACCACGCACCCCACAGCAGGGTTTGGAAATGTCAAAATCTGATACCGCCACGCCTCTTGCACAGCCAAATTCATATAAAATTCGTCAGTCATTTTCCAATCTTTTTAGCTCGTCACAACCAAGCTTATAACCCAAATCGCACGCTTTTTTATAATTTTCCTTTGCCACAAAAATATCTTGCGAAGCGCCTTTTCCAAATTCATACATAGTTCCCAAAACACCGCAACTTTGTGGCACTTTTTCATCACAAGAATACTCTAAAAGTTCTTTTGCTTTGTTATAATCTCTATCAATAAAATCATAGTTTTTAAGAAAATTTTCTAAATTTGCACAATTTTCGCCGTCATTAAATTTGCAACTTTTCTCATAAAATTCGGGCGAATTTATAACATCACCCGCCATATTTCCGACCAAATATAAATATCCTAAACTTCCACAACCGTAATTATTTTTAAGATTTTCACACGCTTTTTTATAATATTTATACGCTTCTTTTAAATTTATTTCAAAACCAAATCCATTTTCGTAGTGAAAACCAATCGAATTGCAAGCATTGCTGTTATTTAAATCACAAGCTTTTTTATAGTATTTATTGCCTTTTTCGTAATTTTTCTCATCGTAAGCGTAAATTCTTCCTAGATAATAACAGCTTTCATTATTTTCGCCTGCACAGCCCTTTTTTAGGTAATTTTTGCCTTTGGCAGTGTCAATTGGGATTTTGATTGTTTTATCTAATCCCATGTAAATCATCCCTGAAAGATAGCAAACAAACGACTCGTTTAATTCGCATATTTTTTCCGCATATTTTGTAATTTTCTCATTATCTCTTGGCTTCTCTATGCTGTAATTAACAATTAAAGCCGCACAGCTTATAGTGTGATTTAAATCACAGCCTTTTTTGAAATATTTATTTGATTTTTCGAGCTCTTTATTTGTGCGATAAAAATCCCCTAGTTGATAGCAACTTTCGTTTTGGTCTAAATCGCAACCCTTGCCTAGATAATATGCACCCTTTTTTAAATCGACTTTGTCCTTTTCTAGCACATCGTCTGCACCAATATAAAGCAATCCCGCAAAAAGACATCCAGTTGGTTCGTTAAATTTATCGCAAGTATGAGCCGATATTTTGGCGGATTTGTATATTTCCTTTGGCTCATTTTGAAAATAACTAGCCCGCAAGCTATTGCAAGCCCTCACCTCGCCCAAATCACATGTTTTTTCAAAATACTCTCTTGCTTGTGTGATTTTATTTTCATTTTGCATAATCAAGCCTAGATTATTACAACTTGGCATAAAATCTTTTTGGCAGGCTTTTTCATAATATTTTTTTGCTTTTTCTAAATTTATTTTTGTGTTGTTATCGCCAATTTCATTGCAGTAGCCGACATTATGGCACGATGCAGTGTCACCTAAATAACAAAAAATAATTCTTTGTTTTTCATAACTTAAAAAGAAAAAAAATACAATAACAAAAAGATAAATAAATTTTTTCATTTATTGCCTTGAAATTCGATTTAAATTTGAAAGAATTTTACCACTCAATATAAGTTTTCGCCTTTTTTATATCGCTAAATTTAATGCAAATTTCGCCGTCAGTAGTAGCTAAAAATAAATTTTCATCTTCGAATTTAAGGATTTTTCCGCAAATTTTATCTTTTTCGCTCGTAGTTATTTTAACTAACTCGCCAATACTTTTGCTAAAATGTTCAGCCTTGCTTAGTTTTCTCTCCAACCCAGGACTCGATACTTCTAAAAAATACTCCCCGCTAACAGGCGGTTCGACATCGAAAATCGGAGATAAAATGCGACTTAGTCTTTCGCAGTCTTCTAAGCTCACGCCACCAGTTTTAGTCACAAAAACTCTATAAATCGTTTTGCCGTTTTCGCTAGCTGTTTCGCAATCGTAAAATTCCAGCCCACACTCGCTGGCAAGGGCGTTTAAATCAACCATTTTTATTTAAATCCTTACTAATTTTTTCAAACAAATCGTCCATTTTGTTTTGGTATTCGAGCCTATCGTCGAATTTGAAGTGAAGCGCAGGTGAGCGAAACCAGCCTTCTGCTTCCATACAGTGGTTTTGGATAAAACGGCTTACTTTTTTGAGTTTTGCTAAGATTAGCTCTTGCTCCCTTTCGTCTAAGCCCATTTTATCGAGATATACAAAGGCGTCATAGCGTCCTCTTTTGCACTCGACATCGGTTACGCAAAGCCCGTGCAAAAACTCATCATCAAGCTGCGATAAAGCCTGTGGAATCAGCTCTTTTAGGACACTTGCGGTTCGTAGTCGTCTTACTTCGTGAGCGTTCATAAATCACCTTTATAGCGTGGCTTGTTCTTCTTTTTCTTTGAAGCTTTCGATGAAATCCCCAACGCGCATATCGTTGTATCCGTCGATACCGACACCACACTCGAAGCCCTTAGCAACCTCTTTTGCGTCATCTTTAAAGCGTTTAAGTGAGCTTATGTTTCCTTCGAAAACCACCACTCCGTCGCGGATAACGCGGATTTTAGCTCCCCTTTGAATCGAGCCTTCTGTAACCATACAGCCTGCGATTTGTCCGATTTTTGGCACATTGATGACTTGGCGAATTTCAGCTTGACCAAGGTCTTCTTCTCTGATAATCGGGCTCATTAATCCGCCCAAAATCGCCTTAACATCGTCAAGCAAGTTATAAATGACATTGTAAGTTTTTATCTCTACACCGCGTTCTTTGGCTTTTTCTTTGACTTCGCCAGTAGGTCTGATATTAAAGCCCAAAATCACGCAGTTTTCACTCGCACTTGCCAAACCCACATCGTTTTGCGTGATACCGCCAACGCCTGAGTGTATAATATTTACCTTAACTTCGTCGTTGCGAAGTTTTTCTAAACTTGCCTTAATGGCTTCAAGAGAACCCACCACATCGGCTTTTACGATAACAGGAAGCGATTTTAACTCGCCTTCTGCGATTTTTGCGCTTAGCTCGTCGATTGTAACCTTTGTCGATTTAGATAGCTCTTTTTGGCGTTGGTGTTCGTAAATTCGGCTCGCATACTCTCTTGCTTCTTTATCGCTTCCAACGCCAATTAGCGTTTCTCCGGCTTCTGGGACTTCGCTAAGACCGATGATAACGCCACACTCACCCGGAGCAATCGAGCTTAGCTTTTTGCCTTTATCATCATTTAGAGCCCTAACCTTTCCATACGCCACACCCGCAACTACCGTATCACCCACTTTTAGTGTGCCGTTTTGGACAATGACGGTGGCGACAGGACCACGACCCTTTTGAAGCGAACTTTCGATGATAGTGGCTTTTGCTTGGCGAGTTTTATCGGCTTTTAATTCAAGCAAATCGGCTTGAAGCAAGACGATTTCAAGCAAATCCTCAATTCCCATACCTGTTTTAGCCGAAATCGGCACAAATTCATAGCTTCCGCCCCACTCGGTCGGCATTATATCAAGCTCTGCTAGACCTGTTTTTACC
Organism: Campylobacter sp. JMF_06 NA1; assembly: GCF_027737785.1. NCBI lineage: Bacteria > Pseudomonadati > Campylobacterota > Epsilonproteobacteria > Campylobacterales > Campylobacteraceae > Campylobacter > Campylobacter sp. JMF_06 NA1. The sequence continues at coordinate 18,207 of NZ_JAOVUA010000001.1, read as the reverse complement.
AAATCAGGATTTGCGTTTTCTTTATCCATTTTATTGATAGCGATGATTATCGGCACACCGGCAGCTTTGGCGTGATTTACGGCTTCTTTTGTTTGTGGTTTTACGCCGTCATCTGCCGCAACCACGATGATAACAATGTCGGTAACTTCTGCACCCCTAGCACGCATAGATGTAAATGCTTCGTGTCCCGGGGTATCGATAAATGTGATATTTCGTCCATTTTTCTCGACCATATACGCACCCACATGTTGGGTGATACCACCTGCTTCGCCACTTACGACGCGTGAATTTCTAATGAAATCAAGCAAACTAGTCTTTCCGTGATCGACATGCCCCATAATGGTAATTACTGGCACTCTTGTAGTTAAATTTTCTTCTACGATCTCATCTTCGTAAGCCTTGACATAGTCGAATTCTTCGGCTTCATTTACGATATTTACTTCAATGCCAAATTCTTCTGCCAAAATTTCAATTGCATCTTCATCCAAAAAGTCGTTTTTAGTCGTCATCATACCAAGCAAAAATAGCTTTGAAATGATTTCGCTAGGCTGTTTTTTGATTTTTTCGGCAAATTCATAAACACGAATTTCTTTTGGGATATTTACAGAAGTTACGCTCTGCTCATCATCTTTTTTGACGACTTTTTTATGTTTTTTGCGACTTCCTCGGCTAATACCCGTATCGTTCCCGTAAAACTGCGTTTGCGAACCTTTGTAGATATTTGGTTGATTTTTGGTTTTTGTTTTGTTTTCGACTTGAATAGGCTTAACGGTGAGATCCGGCAAAACTACCATATCTTCATCATCATCGATGACTATGTCGGCTAGTTCGTGGTCGCTAACCAAATCTATTTTTTGGGTATCTTCTTTTTTAGAGACAGCGATTTTTTTCTTTTCGGCTTTTTTCTTTTTCAAATTTAGCTCAGCGTTCGAAAAAATCGCCTCCAAGCTAGCACTTACCTTTTCGCGGCTTTCGCTTGGTTTTTCCACCTTTGGTGCTTCGGTGTCTTTTTTCTTTTTGACTATCACCAAACCACGGCGCTTTTGCAAACTCTCGCTAGCTAGGCTCTCGCCACTATTTATTTGAGGGGTTTGCGCTTCGGGCTTGGATTTTGGCTCGGTTTTAACTTCGGCTTTTGCTTCGATTTTCGTTTCGCTTTTTGGTTGAGAGTGCAGCTTTTCCTCTTTTGGCTCAGATTTTTGCGCCTTTGGCTCAGACTTTGGCTCTTTGCTTTGAGAATTTTCAACCTTTGGCTCTGTTTTTTTGCTCTGAGTTTTTTTAGGCTCATCTTTTTTGGTTTCGCTCTGCTTTTTTGGCTTCGCAGGAGCTTTTTTAGCACTGGATTTTGGCTTTAAAGACTCTGGCAAAATTCCTGTTTGAATATACTCATATATAGCCGCTGCTTCTTCGTTGCTTACCTTGTTTGACGCGGTTTTGACCTTAGTATAGCCCATTTCTTGCGCTTTTTCGATGATGTCTTTGCTTGCGTATCCAAGCTCAGCCGCGATGTCACTGATTTTAACTCCCTCAGCCATTTAAAACCCTCTCCTTAATAATCTCAAAATTTTCATATTTTCTAAATTTTGATAAATATTTAATAATTTTTTCTTTTTGATTTATACATTGATTGCAAATATAAAATTGCCGTTTTGAATTTTCTTTTTTGAAATTTTGCACAAAGGCATTAAGCCCCGCCTTAGCAAATCTACCTCTACAAATAACGCACATTCTTATCGGTTTATTCATAAAATTATATCTTACTTTTTCTTAGCTAATATTAAAGCCGTTATTATCTATATTTAAAATTTCTACCTTGAAATTTTTAAATTTATCCGCCAGCGCATTTTTTATCTTTTGCGCGTCGCCAGCATGGGCTAAATTTAAAAATGTCGAGCCACTACCGCTAAGCGAACTCATAATCGCGCCATTTGCGTAAGCCACTTCGCGCACGCTAAATAGCTCAGGTAGCGCACTCATACGCACCTCCTCGTGCATTTTATCCACACAAGCAAGCCTTAGGCTATCATAATCTTTTTTCATAAAACACGCCGTCAAAAACGCAGCGTGTGAAAGGTTGCTCACACAATCTTTGATAGTAAAACTCTTAGGCAATTTTCCACGAGATTCGTTTGTAGGCATTGGCGTATCTGGGATAACGACGATAGCCTTGATATCAGCATCGATCTCGCACTTTTGCGAATAGACATTTTTGCCAGAAGTTATGCTCGAAACAAACCCGCCATAAGTCGCTGGGGCGATATTGTCAGGGTGGTTTTCGTATTCTAGGGCGAGATTTAAAATTTTGCCCCTATCCACGCTAAATCCGCGCATATAATACGCTGCCGCGATTGCTCCGACTATCACAGCCGACGAGCTTCCAAGACCGCGCGAAAATGGGATATTGTTTTGAAATGAAATTTTGAAATTTTGGTTTGGATTTCCGCCTAGTTTGGTATAAATTTCGCGGAAAATGTTTAAAAACGCATTATTTTTTTTAAGCCACGCCTTTTCGCTTCCATATCCGTTTAACGAGATACAATGAAAGCTGTTTTCGCAAATCTCTACTTCGTTAAAAAGCTCTAAACTAAGTCCTAGTGCGTCGAAGCCTGGTCCCAAATTTGCGCTGGTGGCGGGAATTTTTATAATCAAATTTTCTCCTAAACTGCATCAATAATGTAATTTGGTAGTATATCATTGCTTTTATTTAAAGTTGATAAATTTTGCGGTAATTTCATAGGAGCAGGCTCTAATTTTGCCATTTTTATCTCGCCATTTTCGTAAATGTATGAAAATGCCTTGTTCGCCCTGATTGGCAAAAATCCATTTAGCTCAAATCCACTGACCGCGTAAAGTGGCAAATTTAGGGCGATACTAAGCGTTTTTAGCATTACAAAGCTAACTTTTATACCCATAAAAGAGCCGGGTGTGTTCGCATAGATAAGCTCTGAAATTTTATACTCTTTTAAAATTTGAGAAAATTTTTCTACCAAAAATTCATCGGCTTTTTGCCCTGGCGCGCTAGAAAATTCTAAAATTTTGTCATTTTTCTCGTAAATACCGACAAGCACGGGCGAAGTGAGTGCTACGACTAAAACGCTGATTTCTTTGATGATTTGCCCTTACGCGAAAGCTTTTTGATACTCTCTTACGATTTGTGCGTTTAGCTCGACTAATTCATAATTTTTAGCGTCGCTAAAAACAGCCTCGGTGAGCTTGTGATTTAAATCATGGCTTCCAGCAAATGATGTGTAATCGCCCAAAATAGGCGCTCCACTAAGTGCCAAATCGCCAATAGCGTCTAAAATTTTATGGCGGACAAATTCGTTTTCATAGCGCAAACCCTCTGGGTTTAAAATTTTATTATCGTCGATTACGACGGCATTTTCTAGGCTTCCACCAAGTGCTAAGCCCATAGAACGAAGTGCTTGAACATCTTTTAAAAATCCAAATGTTCTAGCCCTAGAAATTTCTTTAATATATGCTTTTTTGCTAAATTCAAAGACATGGTGCTGTGTGCCGATAATCGGATTTGCAAATTTAATCGTATAATCAAATTTAGGCCTTGCACTTGGGCTTAGGCGGACGAATTTATCGCCCTCTTTGACCTCGACATCGCGTTTGATGATAATGACTTTTTTATTCGTATCTAGCTCTTTGATCCCAGCCTCGTCCAAAAGCATACAAAAACTCGCCGAGCTTCCGTCCATTACAGGGATTTCGTTCGCATCGACGATAATTCGGATATTGTCGATTCCATAGCTTGAAATCGCGCTCATTAGGTGCTCTATCGTAGAGACATAGCCCTTTTCGTTGCCCACGACAGTGGCCATTTGGGTATTTACGACATTTTGGGGCGTTGCTTTAAAACTAATTCCAAGGTCGCTTCTATAAAATACTATTCCGCTACCTGCTTCCAAAGGCTCCAATGTAAGTCTGATTGGCTCACCTTTATGCAATCCGATACCGACACTATGGACTTTTTTAGCTATTGTTCTTTGTCTCATTTTTCCCTCATTTCATTAATTTTTGCATTATAGCGAAAAATTTGAAATTTATTTTCCTTTTTCGATAACTTTTTTCGCACTTTCGAGCACATCGCTCACATTATCCTTGATCCACTTCGGATCCATCCACTCCTCCGGCCTTACTTCCACACCCTGAACCACTATACCAAAGTGCAAATGATCGCCAAAGGCAAAGCCAGTAGCGCCAGTTTGGGCTAAGATATCGTTTGGTTTGACCTGATCGCCCACGCTAAGGGCTGAATTCGAGCAGTGCGCATACACGCCATAAACTCCAAAACCATAATAAACGCCCAAATTTAGGCCATAAATTCCATTATCTTGCAAGAACACGACCACGCCATAATTACTCTCTTTAATATCTGCATTTGCCACGCTAGCAAGATCAAGCCCCATGTGCCAACTCTCGCTAACTTGCTCGCTGTTTAAGAAAAACAGCCTGTGATCGGCGAAACTCGCTACCGCAGCGCCCTTTGCAAGCGGATAAAACGGATGAAGCGAAAACTCGCTTATCATATCCTCATGCACCCTGCTCGTAAATGCGTGCAGATCCTTGGCGTTTTGTTCGCGCAAAGTCTCATTTACAAATTTAAATTTATCCAAATCGCTCATAGAGTTGAAATTTTGCGCATGTTGGCTGGCTAGATCGCTAACCTTGCCTGAGAGAAAATTTTCGCTAAGTTTGATTTGCGAGACTTTGTATTTTTTATCGCTGTAAAAGTAGCGAATCTGCGACGAGCTGACATTGCCAGCCTTGTCGGTTGCTACGATTTCGGCGCGAAATTCATCTTCGTTTGCCGGCCAGGCCACAAGCGAAGCGTAATAACCTTCTTTAACAAACGGCGTAGCTTTGAAAATTTTGCCGTAGTTTGTGCGGATAAAAACCTCATCTAGCATTTCATCGCTAGCGCTGAAAACAACCACAGCCGAGCCGCCTTTGGTGATTTTATACGAATTTGCTACCAAATTTATCAAAGGTTTTTTGTTGTCGATGATTATATTTACGACTTTATCGATTTTGTTGCCTTTGGTGAAATTCCACGCGCTAATATCGCCAGCTTCGATGTGTAGTTTGTATTTTTTATCTTTGTTTAGGATTAAATTTTTTGGAAATTCAACTGCAATTTCTAGCTCTTTTTGGCTTATGCCATACTCTTCATCTTTTAGCGGAATTAAATTTTCCCCGTCATTTAGGCTTACTTTTATTGATTTTACGCCTGTGTCATCTGAAATTTTAACCTTCAAAGGCGAGATTAAATTCCAGTAAATTTCATCTGCAATTTCGATTTTAGGGGGATTTTGTTCAAATTTAGGCGAGGTTAAAAAATGAAAAACTCCATAAGCTATCGCCAAAGTTAGTATTAAAAAAATGAAAATTTTAGGATTTATTCTGCTTCGATTTCTATACATAAATTACCTTGATTTTAAATTAAAGCCTGATTTTACTGAGTTTTTGTAAATCGTAAGTAAAGGATTGGTTAAATTTCATTAAGGCTAAATTTTGGGTAAAAGTGAAATTTACCCAAAATTTACGCCAAATTTTAGTTAAATCTAGCTCCAATGCTAAATTCGAAACTATTTGTTTTATCGTGTGGTTTTTCGTTAAGCGGTTTTGTGAAATACAGCTGCAACGGCCCCATCGGTGTGAGCCACTCGATACCAGCACCTGCGCTATATCGCTCTTCCTCGTTCCAGTCATTGTCGCCTATCATACCATAATCGAAAAATGTTACAAGGCGCATTTTCATACGATCGATTAGCGGGAAGCTTAGCTCGACCGAGTTGTTGAAGCTTTGCATACCGCCGGTTTCGACATAACGGCAGCTACCATTGGCTACGCAAATTTCTTTACGCGGAATAGATCTAGAATTATATCCTCTCACCGTCCTAATACCACCTAGGAATAGTTTTTCGTTGATTGGAAGCGGATCGCCTCTATCCCAAACATATCCAGCCGCAGCTTTGTAGCGGAAAATCAAATCGTAATCGATATAATCACGCAATCCAAAGTAGTAATTAAAGCTTCCTTTGGCTTTGGTAAATTCGATATCTCCGCCAAGTCCAGCGTATTCTAGGCTAGCTGTGGCTATGATACCGCTTCGTGGCAGATAGTAATCATCTGTGCTATTGTATGTAAGTGCCGGTGTAATCGAGCTTTTTATGCTTTCGTGGTTACGATAACCAGCGGCTGCGTAGTATTCGTTTAGCCCTTCGATTTCTGTCTTTTCTAGGTAGTATGTCAGACTTGCGCTTAAATTTCGTCCTAGCTTTCTGCCAAGCGTCAAAGCAAATCCATAAGATTTCTCCTCGTAATCGTCCCAATCATAGTCATTAGCAAAGACCATACCACCTAGGCTGTATTCTGAATCGAAAATTCTAGGATTTGTAAGGCTTACTCTACCGCTTAATTTATCATCTGATTTTTCTACCGATACTGAGCCACTTAGTCCTGTTCCAAAGACATTTCTATCGCTAATTCCACCACTTAGTAGCAATCCATCATCGCTACCATATCCGATACCGCCTGTAATCGAGCCGGTTGGGGTTTCTTGGACTACGACTTCTAAATCTAGCTGATCGTCGCTCACCCTAGTTTCTTTGATTTCGACATTTTCGAAATATCCCGTGCGTTTAAGAGCCGCGATAGAATCAGCGTAATCGGTTCTGCTAAATAAATTTCCCTCAGTTAGATACATTTCGCGTCTAACGACTTTATCTTCTGTTTTGTCGTTGCCAGAGATTGTTACATTTCTGATATAAACTTTATTTTCAGGTATGATTTTATAAGTTATGCCTATGGTTTTAGCCTCTCTGTCTTGATCGGTTTGCGGGACGACCTTGACATAAGCATATCCTTGATCGGCGACTAAGGTTTCGATTTTTTGGATATCACGACGCATCCAGTCCGAATTCATCGTATCGCCCTTTTCGAGTTTTAGATCGCTTATGACCTTTTCTTTATCCATAGTTACATTTTCTGGGCAGTCGATATCTATACTGCTGACCTTATAACGCTCGCCCTCTGTTACATAATATGTCAAATCCGCGGTATAATCGCCAGTATCGGCATTTACGATTGGGGCAGATACCCTAGCATCAAGGTAGCCTTTTTTGTAGTATTCTTCTTGGATTCTATTTGCGTCGTTTGGCAACTCATTAGCTTTTAGCTGTCCGTCGTTAAAGCCCCATAGCCAGCCAAATACTTCGCGTTGTTTGTTTGAAACAGCTGGTTCGATATCATCATAATCTAGCTTTTTAGCGCCGATCAAATTTACCTTTTCGATGATGATATTTTCGCCTCTATTGACATCGACTATGACATGCACGGCGTTTCCTTCGCTATCAAGCGGTTTTGGGGTAACTTCGACAACAGTGTCAAAAAAGCCCTTTACTTCGTAAAATTGCTTGATTCTAGCGGCAGCGTTTTTTGCCAAAACCTCATCATAGACCTGTCCTGGGCGAAGTCCGATTAGATTTTTGATAGCGTCTTGGTCGTTTGTAACGACATTTTTGATATCGACTTTGGCCACGCTTGGTTTTTCTTTTACGCTAATTGTTACATTTCCGCCCTGTTCGCTGATATACACATCTTCGAAATAGCCCTGAGCAAAGAGATTTGAGATCGCTCGGTTTGTATTTTCGCCTGTGATTTGATCGCCTATTTGTAGGCCAGAAATAGCAGCTGCAACTTGCGGAGATAGGTGTTTTAAACCCTCGAATTTAATAGTTTGGATTTGCGCTGCGCAAGCAACAGAAACCCCACCTAATAATAAAAACAAACTTTTTCTCATAAAATTTTACCTAGAAATGAAAATAATTGCGTATAATAGCATATTAAAATTAATCAAAAAGAATTTACAAAGGAAAATTATGAAAATAGGCATTATAGGCTTAGGTTTGATAGGTGGCTCGCTCGGGCTTTGTATGAAAAAATCAAAGATTATTAGCACGGTTAGCGGATATGATATTTCTAGGGAAAACGAAAAAGAGGCCTTGGAACTGGGGCTGGTGCATGAAATTTTAAGTATCGAGGAAATGAAGCAAAAATGCGATGTGATTTTTCTAGCAATCCCAGTCGAGGCGATTATCACGACGCTAGCCCAGCTAAAAGACGCGCGTAAGGAAACCACAATCATCGATTTAGGAAGCACGAAATTTAAAATTTTGCAAAGTTGCCCGCCAGAGATTAGAGGAAATTTCATCGCCGCTCACCCTATGGCAGGCACGGAAAACTCAGGCCCAAGCGCGGCGTTTTCAGAGCTACTAAACGGCGCAGTAGTCGTCATCTGCGACGATAACAACGCCGATGAAATACATGTCAAACGCGCGGTTGAAATTTTTTCGTTTGCGGGTATGAAAATTGTCTTTATGGACGCGCTCAGCCACGACCACCATGTGGGGCTCATCTCGCACCTGCCACACGCGATTAGCTACTCGCTCGTAAATAGCGTCTTAAAAGAGGAAAATCGCCGAAATATCATAAATTTAGCCGGCGGAAGCTTCACTGGCATGGCAAGAATCGCCAAATCAAGCCCTGAAATGTGGGTCGATATCTTCAAACAAAACAAAGAAAATTTGTTAAAATCAATAGAGTCTTTCAAAAAAGAGCTTCAAATTTGCACCGATATGATAGAAAACGAAAAGTGGAGCGAGCTAGATAGCTGGATGCACAGCGCAAGGACACTGCGCGAGATTTTGTAAATTTGCCTGATTTGTCGCGCAAGCAATCTACGAGTTTGAAATTTATCTAAATTTTACTAGATTGCAACGCTAGGCTCGCAATGACGCGGTTGTAATATTTTGGTTATTTTTTCTCACTGCAATGGTTAATTAAAGGATTAAAAATAATGAAATTAGATAAAAATATAAAATTCGGTGGGCAAGGATACTCACCCTACGGCACTTTATTTTCAAATTCATTCATTTTTCCATAATTATCTCTTTCGGCTAAGAAAAGAGTTAAAATTTCTGCCGTTTCTGGTGTATGGCTTAAAGTTTCCACTATAATTTTATAATCTCCCTTATAAAGTCCTACTGCAAAACATTTTTTTGAAAAAACTTTTGCGGTTAAGCGATTATGGTGTGAAACTTTTGTTGTATCACATACAAATTCAAATGGATATGTTCTATTGTAATCTAAAACTGCATACATATCTTCGTTTATTCCGTCAGTATATTGCTTTATAATATTTTTTTCATCGTGCGAGATAATATGAAATTTTAAAATTATTTGGCTTGGTTTGCACTCCAAAGCATAATCTGAGCTATGGTAATTACGACCGTATATTCTCATTAATGGTAATTTTTCGCACTCTTCTTTTTGATATTCTTCATAAGTGTATTTTTTATCTATTGAATATGGATTTTTTTTATCAGTGTGATACTTTTTCCATAGTTCATTATAAATTTTATTATATTTTTCTCTAAATTCTGCCCTATCATCGTAACCAAGCCCAAATCTATAAAACCCACTATCAGCTACTGAAATGTTCATTTCAAATTTATTGCCTTGTTTGGAAACATCAATTTCTTTTTCTATTCTGTTCTCGTAATATTTACCCAAAACGGCATAGTTATGACCTTTTGCTTCAAGTTTAGCACCGATTGCATAAGTCAATCCACTAAACCAAGCTACGAAATATATAAGCATTAATAATAAAATCACAAGAAAAAAATTTCTTATTTGGTTGTTTGTCATAATATCCCCTTTTTTCACAAAAATCTAAATTTTCCAAATTTAATCCTTTTTATAAAATCTCGGTCAGTATCGTTGATACTGAATTTTTAAATTTACAAATTTAAACTATTTCTGTTTTTGTGGCACCAAATTTAATTCTTTAAATTCATTGCCACAAATTTAAAATTCAAGGTTAGTGTTGTTGTAAAATTTCAAAACTTCGTTCAATGATAAATTTAGATTAAATTTTGCTTCGAATTTTACTGGATTGCACGATGAGCGCGTCATCTCGCAACGACAAAAAACCAAAATTTAAAAAAACTCCAAAATTTTATCTCGCATTAAATTTGCATTTTCTATGTGATTTATCTCTTCGCGAAATGCGCTAGCGTTTGCGTAGCCCTTGGAGTATTCGTGCAGGTGTTTGCGGAAAATCGCCACGCCGTGCGCCCCATAGTGCGCTATCATCTGCGCAAAATGCTCCAAAATAATCTCTTTTTTCAGCTCTGCGCTCGCACTTTGCCCCTGCTTAATCTCAGCGAAAACCCACGGGTGCCCGATACTTGCCCTGCCTATCATAAGCCCGTCTGCGCCGGTCGTGCCTCGCACAAATTCGGCATTTTGCGAGCTAATGTCGCCGTTGGCGATGAGTGGGATTTGCACGGCACCTTTTGCCTGCGCGATTGCGTCGTAATCGACCTGCGCGCTGTATCCACCAGCCCTCGTGCGCCCATGCACCGCGATAAAATCAGCCCCACCTCGCTCCGCCGCGCGCGCGATATTTTCGATATCCACGCTAGCAAAGCCAAGCCTAACTTTCGCGCTTACGAATTTTTTGTTTGAGTGGGTTTTGATGATTTCTAAAATTCGGGCTATCTTGTCCAAATCCAGCAAAAGCGCCGAGCCTGAGTTTTGCTTCACGACCTTTGGCACAGGGCAGCCGCAGTTGAGATCAATCCCGCAAAATCCGTCAAATTTATTCAAAATCAAAACCGCCTTTTTTATCACTTCCTCGTCGCTTCCAGCGATTTGGACGAAAAACGGCTCTTCTGCTTCGTTTTTTTCTAGCATTTTTAGGGTTTTGTCGTTTTCAAACACCAGCGCATTTGCGCTAATCATCTCGCTTATCGTCGCATCAGCGCCGAATTTTTTCACCACACCGCGCAGTGGCGGATCTGAAAACCCAGCCAAAGGCGCCAAAAAAAGCGGTTTTGTCTCGAAAAATTTATTTAAATTCATTGATTGTGTAAAAATGGCGCAAATTTGCAAATTTACAAAATTTGCAAATTTGCGCCCCGAAATTTAGAATATCAGCGAAGCTGGCACTGATTTGCCATTGTCGCGTAAAAATAGCAAAATTTGGAATTTATCAAATTCGTCGCCATCGCTCATGTGAAGTTGCTCTCTTAGCTCATCAATCATACCAAGCTCATATAGCGCATACAAATACGCCTCTGTCGCGCTTGAATTTTGGTTTTTGAGCCTTTCAAAAAAGGTTCTGTATTGCTCCGGATTTAGGTGGTCTTTGAGCTTTTTGGCAAAATAAATGAAGTCTTTGTCGCTGAATTTATCGCTATTTATGAGATTAAACAGCTCCTCGCTACTAACCTCAAACTCGCTCTCATCAGCAGCTCTTTCTACGATACGCTTGATATCGTCGGTGTCTTGGAATTCTTTATAGGTTTTAATCGCGCTATAATCGCCCTTATCGACTAAAATTTTATATGCTTTTTTGGTGATTTGATCGTTATAAACGCCCTTTGTTTTTAAAATTTCGCGCGCATAATCAGGCTCAGCGTCAAGGCGGTTTAGCTCGTTTTGCAAAAACATACCGTTTGATTTAGGGAGTTTGTATTTTTTCAAATCCACGACCTCGCCGTTTTTTACCTTTTCGACGACATCAACTATCTCTTTTAGGCTTTCGTTTTTGATATCAAGCTCGCTACTATCATACCATGGAGATAAAATTTTAGTTATATCGCTTGGATCTTTGAAAAACTCTGTTTTGAAGTTTCTATTTGTTTCAAGCCCTAATAAAACCTCTTTTGTCATCTCATCATACGAGCTTACATCTTTTTGTATAGCGCGGTTTTTGCGATAAACCATAAAACCATAAAAGCCCAAATGACAAAGTGCAAGTATCATATACAAAGCTAATGGCAGCACCACCCACACAGCCACAGGCAGTGTGAGAGAGTATCCAAGCACGCTTAGGGTGTAGCTCGCGCTTTCTTGCGTAAAAATCACAGCTGCGATGATACCGATATATATCACTGAATATACAAAAAATTGTTTTGCCTTCATCATTATCTCCTTTGTGCTTTTTCGGCAAGTTCTTTGCAAGAAATACATAGTCTTGATTCTGGGCGGACTTTTAGCCTTTCTGGGCTGATTGGCTCGCCACACTCCAAACACTCGCCATAAGTGCCGTTTTCAATGCGTTCTAGCGCAGAGACTATTTTATTTAGGCTCTCTCTTTGTTTTAGCCCAATCGAATACTCAATCGTCAAATCCGTATCCATGCTAGCTACATCAATCTCATCTGTCGCTCCGTGCTCTCTAAGCTCTTCGATATCTTTTGTCGCGCTGTTGATATTAGCGCTTAGCTCGGCTTTTCTTTCTTCTAAAAGTTTTTTGTAAATTTTCAACTCACTTTTTTTCATTTTACCCTCACTTATGATATGGATGATTTGCATTTATACAAAGCGCACGAAAAATTTGCTCAAAGAGCATAAGCTTTGCAATTTTATGTGCCAAAGTTAGCTTTGTTAGGCTGATGATTTTATCGCATTTGCCCTTAAAATCATCGCTTAGCCCGTAAGCACCGCCTATGAAAAATGAAACCAAATTTTTCCCGTCTAAAATTTTAGCAAATTCCATACTATCAAGCTCTTCGCCCCTCTCATCAAGGGCGATATTATAACCTTTTAATCTAGGCATATAAACCTCGTCATACGCCCTAAGTGCGCTGGCTCTATCAATCGTCTGAGCCTTTGCGATACTAGCGTTAAAGAAAATTTCATCTTTTATGCTAGCAAATTTAGCCGACATTTTGCGATACTCGTTTAACTCGCTCGCAAATTCGTCGGTGCCTTTTTGTATAGAATTAACGATAATCTGCACTATTCGTCTTCTTCGCCGTGCGTATCAAATAGCCCCTCATCGCTACTATCATCGAGTTGGACTGGGGTATTTGTTAGCATATTTACCATATCGCTTAGATACTGACGCATTTGCGCTCTTGGCACGATAGCGTCGATTAATCCATGTTCTAGCAAAAATTCTGAGCGTTGGAAACCCTCTGGCAAATCTGCTCCGATTGTTTGTTTGATGACCCTTTGACCAGCAAAGCCAATCAATGCACCCGGTTCAGCAATGATAATATCACCTAGCCACGCAAACGACGCACTAACTCCGCCCATCGTAGGATCTGTCAAAACAGAGATAAATGGAATTTTGTTTTCGCTTAAAATTTTAAGCGCAGCCGAAGTTTTGCTCATTTGCATTAGCGAATATGTGCTTTCTTGCATTCTAGCTCCACCGCTAGCTGATACGATAATCAAGGCTTGCTTTTTATCAAGCGCGCGTTTGACGGCTCGCACGATTTTTTCGCCCTCTACTGAGCCAAGGCTTCCGCCCATAAAATTAAAATCAAAAACGACCAATTGCACAGGTTGTTTTGAAATTTTGGCCTCGCCAGCGACGACAGCACTCGTTCTGCCTGTCTTTTCCTGCCCCTCGCTTATGCGTTTTTTGTATGATTTTTTATCAACAAATTTAAGCGGATCAACGGGTTCGAGGGTTTTATCGCACTCTACAAACGAACCTTCATCGCAGATTAGCGCGATTCGCTCATCTGCGCTAAAACGCATGTGATAGTTACATTTAGGACAGACATGGTGGTTTTGTTCCACCTCCTTAAAATACATCAAAGAAGCACAACCAGGACACTTAACCCAATGCGCAGGTGCCTCAGAAGCTTCTGGTTGGGCTCTACGAATCTTTGAAAACAAATCTCCAAAATTCATAATATTCCTTTAATTTTGCAAAATTAAACTCTCAATTTTAACCTATTTTTCTTTATTTAAATTTAAAATTTCGCTAGAATACAACTATGCAAGGATTTATATTAAAAGTAACAAAAATCAAAGACGAAGATTGTATAGTAGATGTGCTATGCGCTGACGCCTTGGTGCGCGCGTATCGCTTTTATGGTGCCAGACACCCAAATATCACACAAGGATACAAAATAGATTTTGAGCTAGTCTCAAACCAAAATTTCCTCCCGCGCCTAAGCAATGTCATGCACCTAGGATACGGCTGGCTCGCAAATAGAGAAAAACTCATTTTTTGGCAGCAATTCATCAGGCTACTGGGCGCACATTTAAAAGACGCAAACGAGCTTGATAAATTTTACTATGAGCTTTTAAATTCCGCTGCTTCGCGCTTTGGCCGCCAAAATCCACGCCGAATAATTATCGAAAGTTACGCCAAAATTTTAGAATTTGAAGGTAGGCTTCACAGCGAGCCATTTTGTTTTTTATGTGATGAAGAGATTAGCGGCGCAGTATCACTCACACGCGGATTTTTGCCCGCTCACGAGCATTGTTTGCACCAAAAAGGCTTTAACTGGGACGAAATTTTGGAATTTTTGCAAAGTCAAAATTCGCTAAATTTAGAAGATGACGCAGTTGAAAGGCTGTATGCTATCACGCTTCAAGGCTTCTAAATTTCGGCTATTTACTTAGCTTTTTATACTCCGAGCATGAAATTTTATCACCCATAGCGCAGGCTCTGGCGTAGTAGTTTTTCGCCCCTTCAATATCGCTTTGACCTTGGAAAATAATGGCTAAATTTCGGCACGAAGTCGCGACATCTAGCTTGCAAAGTCTATCTGTGTAAAAAATCGCTGATTGGATATTTTCAGGCGTGCCTTGGGCTTTAAAATACAAATTTACCAAGGTTTCGCAAGAATCTTTATTGCCGTTTTTGCAGTCATTATCCAGCCTTGCCACGGCTTTTGTGTTTTCTAGCGTTACAAGGGCATTTTCGCAGTATTCGTCCTCGCCGTTTTTGCACAAAAACGCGCGAATTTCACTTAATCTTTTTTTGTTTTTATTCGAAGCAGAGTGCAATCTCTCAGCCCCTTTGCACGAAAGGACATTTTTTTGCTTACAGCCGTTTTCGTATAAATTCAAGGCTGCGTTTTTATCCGCCTTGATTCCAAGGCCGTTTTCTAACATTTGCGCGTAAGCTACGCAGGCATTATCGTGCTTTTTATCGCACGCTTTTTTAAAAAACAAAACCGCGCCCTCGTCGTCTTTGGCAGTGCTTTGCCCCATATAAAGCAAAAGTCCCACCTCATAGCACGCCTGCGCGTCGCCCTTTTCGCACGCGATAAATTTCGTATCTTCGATAGCAAATAAATTTGAGAAAAATAAAAAGATTAAAATTAGTTTTTTCAAACTAACCCCTTTGAAGTGAAATTTGGGCTAAGCTTAGCCCAAATTTGTTAATAAATAGTTTTGATTACGACGCGTCTATTTGGTTTGAGGCACTCTTTTAGCGCGGCACCTTTTTCGCCTGGGCAGAATTTAACCTGATCAGCTTCGCCCATGCCGATAGCTTGGATTTTGCTAGCTGGGATTCCATTTGCGATAAGCTCGTTTTTGACCATATTTGCGCGTTGTTGAGATAGAGTTTTGTTATAAGCGTCGCTTCCTAGCGGATCAGTGTAACCATAGACCTTGACGCTTCTTACCATATTTACATCGATATCTTTGGCGACAGCTGCGATTTTTTCGTGGCCTTCGGCTTTGAGATTATCTTTGTCGAAGTCAAACAAAAAGTCAGATTCTAGCTCGACATTTTGGTTCGGTAGCTGCACAGGGGCTACATCAGCACAACCTTTTGGATTATAAAATGTGCTTCCTACGCGATAATCTTTGTCGTAGATGATTTTAAATTGGCAAATTTTATCAGGATCGCCAGCTTTTTTCTTCAAATTAAATACATAATCCCACTCTCTAACCGCATACAAGCCCTCTTGGTGGTGCGGATGACCGATTAGGAAATAGACTTGGTCTTTGCTCATACCCTTTTCTACTTTGCCTAAATTTTCGGCATTTGGGTGAGTTGGAGCATCAATCCATGTTTTGTTCATATCTAGGAAAGTCACATCGTCCCATTGCATGACGCCATCTTCTGGGATATTGTCGCTTACATGAGTGGTGCAACCACTAAAAAATAAAATTCCAGCCAAACTTAGAGCTGATAGTAATGATTTTTTCATTTTTTACCCTTTAAATTTAAAAAAAGCGAAACCGAAATTCATCGGTTTCGCACTAGGCTACCTTAGAAGTGGAAGCCCAAAGACGCGCCTGCGCCAATGTTGTCTTGTGTATCGACTGAGATAGATGATTTAAATACCCATTTACCATTGTCTGACATTTTTGATAGACCGATAGATAGAGCACCCTCATCTTGATAATAACCAGTACCTACACTTAGCATACCCTTACCAGGGATTGTTGATTGTGGCAAGTTACCGATAGCGATAGCAGAAGCGACACCAGCCCTAGCCTCATCTCTAACATTATCAATTCTTTGATTGATATTTGTTATGTTGTTACCCAAATGCTCGGCGATACCATCGATAGCAGAGTATAGTTGTGAGCCGTTGATTGCATCGGTGCTGTCTGGTCCGATTAGACCAGGTGCGACATTTTGGATACGGCGAGTTTCATCAGCATTACCCACGCTTACTACGCCTTTGACTTGGTTGCCACCAGCAAATTTTTTCTTCATATCGATAACCACTTTCTCGCCTGCTTTATTTGTAGCAGTTACGCTTGCGCTAGTGTAAGCGTTGTTTGTGCCTTTACTTCTAGTGCCTTCGCCAACATAAGCTGTTCTGCTACCTAGGAATAATGAGTCTGCAACTGTGCTAGTTACATTGTTACCAACTACAAATGTATCATTTGTAGATACGGTATTATCATTACCCATAGCGTAGCTTCCAGTTCCAGAGACAGTGTTTGGATCACCAAACGCACCAGAGTTATTACCTGTTACTATATTTCTAGTTCCAACTGAAATTGATTGTTTTCCGCTAGCTTGTGCGCCATTACCAATAGCGATAGATTGCTCACCGCTTGCATTTGCATTATCACCAACCGCTAATGATGATTTGCCACTAGCGTCTGCTTGATAACCAATAGCTGTCGCATGTCCGCCACTGGCTGATGAATCGACAGTATTCTTTCTTTGTTCTTCTGGTTTGAAATTTTCATCTTGATTTGTATGGAAGTATTTAATACCTTGCTCGTTCATCTTAGAAATCGCAGTTACGACATTGTTTGTAACATACTCACCTTTATCTTTGACATTGTAAGTTTTTAGTGTTACGGTATTGCCTTTTTCATCTTTTGTTTGAACTACATTTTTAAATGTATTGCCTTCCTCATCGGTGTAGTTTTCAACAGTGTAGTTACCAACTAGCTCTTTTAGTTGAGATACATTAACTGCATCAGTTGGAGCTGTGCCAGCTGCAACATTTTCTATTTTATTTCCGCCGACATCTACTTTATCGCCTGTGATATTTACATTGTTTTTATCACCAGTAATACTTATACTACCTTTATCCAAAGTAATATCTTTATTTAACGCCAATTCGTAGTTTGTGCTGCCGTCAGAATTTTTAGTTTCAATCATAGCCAAATTTTGTTCTCCATTTTTTAGAGAAACTGTATTTGGAGCCTTGATTTTACCTTCGACTGCTTTTAGTTGATCGACATTAACCGCATCTGTGCCATCAACACCACGAGCAACATTTTTGATTTGAACTGGGCTATCGATTTCTTTGCCGTTGTCATCATAAGTAACCATACTTACAGTACCGTCAGAATTTTGTTTAGTAGCTACTTTCAAATCATAGTTCTTGCCGCCGTCAGCATTTGTTGTCTCAGCAATTTTTACAGAGCCATTTTCTGAGCTAACAGTATTTGGAGCCTTGATTTTACCTTCAACTTCTTTTAGTTGAGATACATTGACAGCGTCATCATCGGCAGTTCCTTTTGCTACATTGTGGATTTGATTTCCACCCATATCAACATTGTTTTTGGTTATAGTTGGACCATTTGCAATAGTCAAACCATCGTTGTTGATAGTAGTATCGCCAGCTTTAACACTTCCGTCTTTTCCTAGGTCAATATTTTGAGCGAGTTTAATGATCAAATCGCCACCCTCATTAACAACGCCGATATTGCCGTTGGTTAGGCTATCTTTACCGGCTGTGTGGTTACCTTTGATATTTTGTTTTTCATTTAGTTTTTTAGCCACTTCGCCGTCATAATCGCCTTGGAATTTCAAGCCGTCTTCCATAGTAGCAACTTGCAATGTAATCTCATTACCTTCGTTATTTGTAGTTTTATAAATAATTCTACCAGGTTCTTTATTATCAAGCGTATCTTTACCCTTAGCTACTGTGATTTGGGCATCTTTACCATC
>NZ_JAOVUA010000013.1:0-1019 GCF_027737785.1 Campylobacter sp. JMF_06 NA1 | reverse complement strand
TATTTAGCTTTCCCAACATTGTCTATACAATCGTCAATTCTTGGTATCGGGAACGAATCTGTGACAAAGTTTGATCTGTTGAAAGGCTTCTGGCAAGTACCTCTTACTGATCGTGCTAAAGAGATATCGGCATTTGTAACACCAGACGGACTGTTCCAGTATAAAGTTATGCCGTTTGGGATGAAAAATTCTCCTGCCACGTTCCAACGATTAATAAATTCTATCTTGGCTGGTCTAGATAACTGCAAGGCGTATATTGACGACGTTATCATCTACACGGAGACGTTCGACGACCATCTACGGACCATCAGAGCATTCTTCGATCGACTCACCGAAGCTATGTTAACTATCAACCTTGAGAAAAGTGAATTCTGTCATGCTACATTAACATTCTTAGGACATGTTGTGGGACAGGGTCAAGTTAAGCCAGTAGATTCTAAAGTCCAAGCTATCTCTGAATTTCCTAAACCTAATTGTAAAAGACAACTGATGCGATTTCTTGGTATGGCTGGTTACTACCGTAAATTCTGTAGTAATTTTTCAGTTATTGCTGAACCTTTGACCAATCTATTAAGAAAAGGTACAAAATTTGTATGGAATGACAGGTGTCAGATTGCTTTTGATAAACTCAAAGCCATACTTAAGAGCACACCAGTTCTCTTAGCTCCAGATTTTAACAAGTGTTTTAAGTTAGCTGTAGATGCTAGTGATGTTGGTGCTGGTGCTGTATTGATTCAGGAGGACGACAATGGCATTGACCATCCAGTTTGCTATTTCTCTAAGAAATTTAATACACAATAAAGAAATTACTCTACTATTGAGAAAGAGTGTTTGGCTCTTATTTTGGCTATTCAGCATTTTGAAGTATACTTGACCTCTAGTCCTATGCCAATTGTTGTCTTCAGTGATCATAATCCTCTCAGTTTTCTTCATAAACTTAAGAACAAAAACCAGAGATTGTTAAGATGGAGTTTGATGTTGCAAGAATACAACCTTGAAATTAGGCATATCAAAGGTCG
>NZ_JAOVUA010000012.1:0-1059 GCF_027737785.1 Campylobacter sp. JMF_06 NA1 | reverse complement strand
GAGGAAAAAGAAAAAGAAAGAGAAGAAAGAGAGAAAAGATTATTGTTAGAAAGGGAAAGAGAGGAAAAAGAAAGAGAAGAAAAAGAGAGAGATAGGCAATTTCAGTTACAAATGAAAGAGTTAGAATTAAGAAGTCAGTCTGAGAATAACACTAGTAGATATAATCAGAACTTTGATGTAACAAAACATATTAGACTTGTCCCACCATTTCAAGAAAAAGAAGTTGACAAATATTTCATGCATTTTGAAAAAGTTGCTGAAAATCTTAAATGGCCCAAGGAACACTGGACTCTATTGCTGCAAAGCTCTTTGATAGGTAAAGCTCGGGAAATATATACTCAGTTAAGCCCAGCTCAGAGTACAGATTATGAGAAAGTAAAAGAGATCATATTGAAAGGGTACGAGTTGGTTCCGGAAGCGTATAGGCAAAAATTCAGAAATTGTAAAAAGGAAGAGAACCAGACTCATGTAGAATTTGCTAGAAGTAAAGAACAATTATTTGATAGATGGTGCATGTCAAAAAAAGATTGAACAGAGTCATGACAAACTTAGACAGTTAATGTTAGTAGAAGAATTTAAACGTTGTTTAAGGCCTGATATTAAGTCGTTTTTGGATGAGAAACAAGTTGAAACTTTGGATGAAGCCGCTCGTCTAGCTGACGATTACTCCCTTACTCATAAGACCAGTTTTGTAAATAAGACCACTTCATTTAGACCACATTCTCATAATAGACCTAGTCCTGTTGCCACTCCTAGTCCCGTTAAGTCCTCTAGTGAACCTAATAACAGGTCACGTGTTGATTACAAAGACCATAATCCCACATCCAAACTTATGTGTTCTTATTGTAGAAAGCCCGGACACCTTGTCTCCACTTGTTATAAGTTGAAAAATAGAAATCACAATGTTGGTGATATGAAACCCACAGGGTTCACCACATTAAGTGTTAAGCCACAGTCTTATGTAGAACAAAGTAGGGTTCATGATGTTGTTAAGCCCAAGTCTGATTCTGTTATGGAAGTTTATGAACCATTCCTGTCGGAAGGTTTTGTGTCACTACA
>NZ_JAOVUA010000011.1:0-1376 GCF_027737785.1 Campylobacter sp. JMF_06 NA1 | reverse complement strand
ACTTCTAAATCAATCCCTCAAACCTAAACAAGGACGATTGAGTTTATGATGAATATCTTGTGAGAGAATATTCATTTGTACTCTAGAAAGGAGGTGATCCAACCGCAGGTTCTCCTACGGTTACCTTGTTACGACTTCACCCCAGTCGCTGATTCCACTGTGGACGGTAGCTAGTTTAGCATTCCGGCTTCGAGTGAAATCAACTCCCATGGTGTGACGGGCGGTGAGTACAAGACCCGGGAACGTATTCACCGTAGCATGGCTGATCTACGATTACTAGCGATTCCGGCTTCATGCTCTCGAGTTGCAGAGAACAATCCGAACTGGGACATATTTTATAGATTTGCTCCATCTCGCGATATTGCGTCTCATTGTATATGCCATTGTAGCACGTGTGTCGCCCTAGGCATAAGGGCCATGATGACTTGACGTCGTCCACACCTTCCTCCTCCTTACGAAGGCAGTCTATTTAGAGTGCTCGGCCGAACCGTTAGCAACTAAATACGTGGGTTGCGCTCGTTGCGGGACTTAACCCAACATCTCACGACACGAGCTGACGACAGCCGTGCAGCACCTGTCTCAACATTCTAGCAAGCTAGCACTCTCTTATCTCTAAGAGATTTGTTGGATATCAAGCCTAGGTAAGGTTCTTCGCGTATCTTCGAATTAAACCACATGCTCCACCGCTTGTGCGGGTCCCCGTCTATTCCTTTGAGTTTTAATCTTGCGACCGTACTCCCCAGGCGGTATACTTAATCCGTTAGGTGGATTACTGCCATGACTAGCATAGCAACAACCAGTATACATCGTTTAGGGCGTGGACTACCAGGGTATCTAATCCTGTTTGCTCCCCACGCTTTCACGCATTAGCGTCAGTTAAGTTCCAGTAGATCGCCTTCGCAATGGGTATTCTTCTTGATCTCTACGGATTTTACCCCTACACCAAGAATTCCATCTACCTCTCCCTTACTCTAGATTACCAGTTTCCCAAGCAGTTTAACGGTTAAGCCGTTAGATTTCACAAGAGACTTGATAATCCGCCTACGCGTCCTTTACGCCCAGTGATTCCGAGTAACGCTTGCACCCTCCGTATTACCGCGGCTGCTGGCACGGAGTTAGCCGGTGCTTATTCGTTAGGTACCGTCAGTGTTCTTCCCTAACAAAAGGAGTTTACGCTCCGAAAAGTGTCATCCTCCACGCGGCGTTGCTGCTTCAGGGTTTCCCCCATTGAGCAATATTCCCTACTGCTGCCTCCCGTAGGAGTCTGGACCGTGTCTCAGTTCCAGTGTGACTGATCATCCTCTCAGACCAGTTATGCGTCATAGCCTTGGTAAGCCATTACCTTACCAACTAGCTGATACAATATAGTCTCATCC
>NZ_JAOVUA010000010.1:0-2139 GCF_027737785.1 Campylobacter sp. JMF_06 NA1 | reverse complement strand
TTTGTGTCACTACAATGTGATTTATTATGCCCACCTACTCCTGTCACTATTTTGAGGGATACTGGTGCTTCTCAGTCCCTAATTTTGGCTGAAATATTGCCGTTTTGTGATAAATCCTATTCTGGATCTAGTGTTCTTATACAGGGTGTAGAGTGTGGATCTTTGAATGTCCCCCTCCATAACATTAAGTTAAAATCAGATTTAGTGACTGGGCCTGTGACTGTAGGCGTTAGACCTTCGTTGCCCTTTCCGGGTGTTCATTTGTTGCTAGGTAATGACTTAGCTGGAGACAAGGTTGTTGTTAATCCTGTTGTAACTGACACTCCTGTACTTGATTATGTTCCTGATTCTAATGAACAGGAAATTCCAGAACTTTATCCTTCTTGTGCAGTTACTAGGGCTATGGCAAAGAAAGCCACCCTTGATTCCTCTAAAAATGAGGTTGAGTTGTCTGATACTTTTATAGGTCAGATTTTTGGTAATGAGGTTAGTAGTACCTTATGTGACAGTCTGTCTCAAAAGCAGTCTGTTTGTGAGTCTGTTTGTGAAAGTGATTTGTCTCGGTCAAGTTCAAGCCAAGGTCATGATACAAGGTCAAGGTCACAACTTATTAGTGAACAACAGAATGACCCTGAGCTTAAGGACTTGTACCATAAGGCTTTAGATGAGAATGAAGTCTCAGAGGTCCCAGTTTGTTATTATTTGAAGAATGGGGTCCTTCTTAGAAAATGGCGTCCTTTAGATGTACCTGCTGATGAAGAGTGGAGTGTTAAACATCAGATAGTAGTTCCTAAATCCTATAGGTCTGAAATCCTTAGTATTGCCCATGAAACTCCCTTAGCTGGTCATCTTGGTGTCAACAAGACTTATGACAAAATCTTGAATCATTTTTATTGGCCTGGTATTAGACAAGATGTAGTTAATTTTTGTAAGTCGTGTCACACATGTCAATTAGTTGGTAAACCTAACCAGACTATTCCTAAAAGTCCCTTGCAGCCTATTCCTGCATTTGAAGAACCATTTAGTAGAATTATTATTGACTGTGTTGGTCCTTTGCCCAAAACCAGGTCTGGGTGTGAATATATGTTGACTATTATGTGTGCTTCCACCCGTTTCCCAGAAGCTATTCCTTTGAGAAATATTAAAGCAAAGACTATTGTTAAAGCCCTTGTTAAGTTCTTCACATTTGTTGGTCTTCCTAAGTCAGTCCAATCTGACCAAGGGTCAAACTTCATGTCTGGGTTATTCCAACAAGTCATGCATGAACTTGGTATAAAACAATACCGGTCATCTGCTTACCATCCTGAAAGTCAAGGTGCTTTGGAAAGATTTCACCAAACATTGAAGAATATGATTCGTACTTATTGTTTTGATACTAATTCTAAGAACTGGGATGAGGGTGTACATTTGTTGTTATTTGCTGTGAGAGAAGCTGTCCAGGAGTCGTTAGGATTTAGTCCATTTGAGTTAGTGTTTGGACATTCTGTTAGAGGACCATTGAAATTGTTAAAAGAAAAGTTGCTTGATGAGGATGAGAGTCAGTTGAGTTTGTTACAGTATGTGAGTGATTTTAGAGAGAGATTAACAGATGTTTGTGATTTGGCACGTAGTAATTTAGAGAATGCTCAAAGTAAGATGAAAGATAGATATGATGTAAAGACTGTTGACAGAAGTTTTGAGCCTGGAGATTCTGTTCTTGCTCTTTTGCCTATTCCTGGTAGTCCGTTACAGGCAAGATACTTTGGTCCTTATATTGTTGACAAGAAAGTCAGTGATCTTAATTATGTTATTAATACTCCTGGAGGCGTAAGCAAAAACAAATGTGTCATGTAAATATGTTAAAGAAATACATTAACAGAGATAGCTCATTTGTTAAACCTGTGTCAGTAGTAGGCTCTGTCCCACCTGAATCTAGTGATTGTGATGAAAATTGTGTTAGTGACATTCGTGAAAACACTGATCCTGGACCCGCGAAACTTCAAAACTCGGACATTCTCAGAAATCTGGACCAGAAACTTAGCCATCTCAACGAGTATGAACGTGGTGAACTGAAACAACTTCTACATGAATATGAACACTTGTTTCCTGACATTCCAACACGTACTGATAAGATTTCCCATGATGTGATTCTAGAGGACA